>JBHEKR010000040.1:0-23118 GCA_041859365.1 Candidatus Hydrogenedentales bacterium | reverse complement strand
CGAACTTTCTTCCGGCCCGAAGGGCCAGCGCAGCTTTCAGCCCCAGGCAACGCCTGGGGAATAGGTGTTCCACCATTTCGTCGCCCTGAAAGGGCAGCGCAGTCAGTGTTCGGAGCGACGTGCCGGCCAAGCACTGCGCTGCCCTTTCAGGGCGAGAACGAATCCTCGCCGCTTACCCTGGGCGTTGCCCAGGGCTGAAAGCTGCGTTGGCCCTTCGGGCCGAAAAGCTCGTCAAAATACGACGCCTTCGCCCGGCGAGACGTGAGCCGACAGTCCGCTTTCTTGAATTCTCCTTTTCACTAGCAGCTACAACCAGGCCAAGGTACAATTGCCGACGTATCCTCAAACCGGATGAACCATAATTTTCTTCCCTTCCCATGACTGGGTAAGGAACGTGGCACAGGCGTCCCGCCGGTGATTTTCAGCACAGGCCCCGAAGGCACGGGGGCCGCGTCCGTGGGACACGAGTTGCCTTCGTTCGATAATTAGGGACAGTCACCTATTGACAGATTCCATGCCGACACGTATACTGGCGTCATGCCCAGACTCGCACGCATTGTCGCCGTGGGGGAGCCGCACCACGTCACCCAGCGCGGCAATAACCAGCAGGACGTCTTCTTCGTGGATGACGATCGGCGGGTGTATCTTCGCTTTCTGAAGGACTACGCCCTGCGCTATCGCTTTCGCGTTCACGGCTATTGCCTGATGACAAATCATGTCCACATCATTGGCGTTCCGGAGGAGGAGGATTCCCTGGCGAACGCTATCGGTAGAACGCACTTCCGCTACAGCCAGTACATCAACCAGTTCCACGGGCGCAGTGGTCACTTGTGGCAGGGGCGCTTCCATTCCTGTGCGCTGGACGAGGCCCACTATGGCAACGCGATGCACTACGTGGAGCGGAACCCCGTGCGCGCGAAAATGGTGCGCAAGCCCTGGCGCTACCCCTGGTCCAGCGCGGCGGTCCATGTGGGGGAAGCGCGGGACGACGGACTCCTCGATCTGACGCCCTGGCGCGAATACTTCGGGGACGAGACCCGCTGGCGACGCGTCCTCGAGCAGGGGGTGGAAGAGGGCTTCGCAGAGAAGTTCCGCCTCAACACCCAGACGGGGCGCCCACTGGGTTCCGACAGTTTCCTGAGCATGCTCGAACACGCCCTGGGGCGCCGCGTTCGCGCATTGCCACACGGGCGGCCGAAGGCGAACCAATAGCGGGTGGTGGTCTCAGCATATTTGGACTTGCTCGTGCGGATAGGTGTTGACTTGTTCATATCCTCCTGCTATTGTGACACGTGAGGGTGGGGACGGGCACGGGGCATTCGACCAGAGAGAAGGGTGCATCACGATGGTAACGACGAAGCAAAAGCGGAAGGCGGCTGGGGGCATCCCAGCACACCAGGGCGACCCGGTACAAATTGCACCGCGCGCCATTGCCCGTCTCTTTCTGTCCTTGCCAATGGCGGGGAAGTAAAATAATGGTGGCTGTCCCTATTTTTCCCAGGCGCTCGCTGTCCAATCTCCAGACGACATCTCAAAGTACCGCGATAGACTCCGACGTCAGCGCGAAAATACTGGCGCACCAGGAAGATTACTAGGCACGGAATTGCACATACGCGCGCTTGAATTGGATGGTGTAATGAAGGAGGCTACTACAAGGTAGCCTGACATGGCAGCGCCTTTATCGGTGTTACTTGCAGAGTTGGCATCCAAGTATCGTTGCTTCGATGAGATGTTGAAGTAGACATTCGAATTGATATCAGGGAGGTAGATAGCTGTGTCTAGACAGATTGCCACGCGCGCGGCCCAACTGCTCATTATCTGTGGATTGTCCGTCCTTGGAATTTGGGTCCCGATATCACCTTGGGTACAAGGGAAATTTCCCGAGTCCCGCGAAATGATGGCCGATAGTTTAGCCGATTTTCGTGAATTAAATGTTGCACTTGTTGATCTATGCCGATACACCGGTGTCGTCAGTGTGCGAGATGTGTACCGCCCAGAGGAGTTTAATCGAGTCTTGGCTTGGTACATGACGAAGAATGCGGCGGATAACTTTGAATCTAGCGTTGAAATCTATAGTCGGTCGCTTCGTGCTCTGCTGTTATATGGAGGGGGGGCGCCGACGGAACTCCAGGGGTCCAGTGATGAAGTGAATCGCAAGGTCGCAGAAGTCTTTGATCAAGAAGTCATTGAGAAAGCGAAAAGGTTAGCGATTGTAGACACTGTGGAAGATTATTGGGGAAGGCCCTATAGATTTTTTTTGGGGCCGTGGCCTTCCGACTTCGGGCCGGTCCTGTTTCGATGTTATAAGCGAAGTCTCGGCAGGCGTGAGGTACCTAGTTCTTTAGTGCCATCGCTGGGAGTCAATAACACCGATGCAGATCGACTGACCATACTCGTGAACGGCGTAGAACGCGGTATTCCCGCGCCTGATCTATCGGATTTATATGCTAATAATGTGTATGAATGGGCTCCCAAAGTGAAGATCGAAGCCTACGTCTGGTCAGCGGGCATGAATGGCGTATCTGACCAGCCCATTTATGACCAGACCCATTCCTATGCCAGACCGGCTCGGGAATATTATCGCAGCGATGCGCCGAATAACTATCTGGGAGGGGGGGACGACCTAAACAATTGGGATATTTGGCGCTCTTTTGATGTGTGGTATCTCCGGAAGAGTGACTTAAAGGACCACGAGTAAAGAGGGTCACGGCCAAGCACGATCAATCCAGATAGTACGCATGCGACCGAGCGCTTAGGGGAAACTAGGGACAGTCACCTATTGGCAGATTCCTTGCCGACACATATACTGTTGGCATGCCCAGACTCGCACGTAGTGTCGCCGAGGGAGAGCCGCAGCACATCACCCAAGACGACAATACCCAGCAGGACGTCTTCTTCGTGGACGACCACCGTCGGATTTTCGCGCACGCCGCGCGAGTCCGGTTCCGGGCTCAGTCGTCTTCGGCGGTGGCGAAGGTGGCGGCGAGTTGCTTGGCGAGCTTGTCGAATTTATGCAGGTAGTCCGCGTGGCTGCGGCGGATGACTTCCCGGGCTTCTTCCGCGCCGTAGACGTGGGTGATCTCGCAGGCCTTGTGCATGGCGTCGGGCGCTTGCTTGTAGGTGAGGAAGTAGTGGCGGAGGCGCTCCACGAGCATGGAGGGGCATTGGGAAATGTCCTGCCAGTAGCCGTAGGAGGGGTCGCCCTGAAGGATAGCGATGATCTTGTCGTCGGCCTCGTCGCCGTCGAGCATGCGCAGACCGCCGATGGGGTGGCAGCGCATGTAGATGTTTACGTGGGCGATGTGCTTTTCCGTGAGGACGCACACGTCGAGGGGGTCGCCGTCGCCGATGATGTCGGAGCGGCCCGTTTTCATCCGGCAGAAGTCGGCCACCTGCTCACCGCAGTAGGTCTGGGGAATGAAGCCGTAGAGTTCGGGGCAGACATTGGAGAAGCGCTGGGGGCGATCGATGCGCAGGAGCCCCGTGACCTTGTCGAGTTCGTACTTCACCGTGTCCGTGGGCAGGATCTCGATGTAGGCATTGATCAGGTGGGGGGCATTCTTTCCGATGTGGATGCCGTGCCACGGATGGGCGCGGTAGAGCCCGTTGTTTTCCCCCGGTTTCTTATCTGGCTGGTTCTGGTCGTTCGCGCCCATGGGGTTCCTTCTTTACGTGGAGGCCGAATCGAATTGTAGCACTTCGCAGGCGGGGCTTGCCAACCACCGCGCGAAAAGTATGAATATACGGCCAAAACGTGACCTGTTTACCGACACCGTGCTATGCTGGCGCGCCGCAAGCTGCCGTCCGCCCGGGCGCGCAAGGGTCTGCGGGGTTGGGAGGAATCAAACCAAGGAGAAGGTATGAAGGGCATCGTACTGGCGGGTGGCGCGGGGACGCGCCTCCACCCATTGACACGCGCGGTGAGCAAGCAGCTTTTACCGGTCTACGACAAACCCATGATCTACTACCCCCTGAGCATCCTCATGCTCTCCGGCATCCGGGAAGTGCTGATTATCTCGACCCCGGAAGACTTGCCGAGCTTTCGGCGACTCCTGGGCGATGGCTCCCGGTGGGGCATGACCCTGGACTACGTGGAGCAGCCCAAGCCCGAGGGGCTGGCCCAGGCCTTCGTCCTGGGGGCCGACTTCATCGACGGTGAGCCGGTCTCTCTTGTGCTCGGCGACAATATTTTCTATGGTCACGGCTTGACGGGGCTCCTGCGCCAGTCGGCGACGCGGGTGCAGGGCGCGCAGATTTTCGGGTACTACGTGCGCGATCCCCAGCGCTATGGCGTGGTGGAGTTCGACGACAACGGCGTGGCGGTGAGTATGGAGGAAAAGCCGTCCGAGCCGCGCAGCAACTATGCAGTGCCCGGCCTCTATTATTACGGCCCCGAGGTCGTTCCCATGGCGCGGGATCTGAAGCCGAGCGCCCGGGGCGAACTGGAAATTACCGATTTGAACCGGCTCTTCATGGAGCGGGGCGACCTGCACGTGGAAATGCTCGGCCGGGGTGTGGCCTGGCTCGACACGGGCACCAACCGCAGCCTGATGGAAGCGGGCCAGTTTGTACAGGCCATCGAGGAGCGACAAAGCCTCAAGATTTCGTGCCTGGAAGAGATCGCCTGGAAACAGGGCTGGATCACGGCCGACGAAGTTCGCCGAGAGGCCGATTCCATGGGCGCCAGCGCGTACGCAGCCTACCTCCATCAGTTGCTTGGCCAGTCGCGATGAACATCCTCGGGATCTCGGCGTATTATCATGACAGCGCGGCCTGCCTTGTGCGGGACGGACGCATCATGGCCGCGGCCCAGGAGGAGCGATTTACCCGAATCAAGCACGATCAGGCTTTCCCGGCGCGCGCGATTGGGTGGTGCCTGGAAGAGGCGGGCCTGGAGGCAAAGGATCTCGATCTCGTCGCCTTCTACGACAAGCCCTTCCTGAAGTTCGAGCGGATACTGCAAACCCATCTGGCCTATGCGCCCCAGGGCTTCAGTTCCTTTATCAAAGCCATTCCGGTCTGGATCAAGGACAAGATCTGGCTGAAGGATCACATTGCAAAGGATCTGGGCTACGAAGGAACCATACTCTTTCCCGAGCACCACGAGTCCCATGCGGCTTCGGCCTTTTACCCGTCGCCCTTCCAGAAGGCCGCCTTTCTGACGATTGATGGCGTGGGCGAGTGGAGCACCACGAGCTACGGCGTGGGCGCGGGCAATCACCTCGATATACTGAGCGAGATTCACTTTCCCCACTCGCTGGGGCTGCTCTACTCCGCCTTCACGTACTACACCGGATTCAAGGTGAACTCCGGGGAGTACAAGGTCATGGGCCTCGCACCCTATGGCGAGCCGAAGTACGTGCAACAGATTCTGGATGAGTTGATCGATCTGAAGGATGATGGCTCCTTCCAGATGAACATGAACTACTTCAACTACTGCGCGGGGTTGACCATGACCAACGCCCGGTTCGATGCTCTCTTCGGCGGGCCGCCGCGCAAACCGGAGTCGCCCCTCACGCAGCGCGAGATGGACCTGGCGCGCTCCGTGCAGGAGGTGACCGAAGAGGCCATGCTCCGCATGGGGCGGCATGTCCATGCTGAGACGGGCTGTCAGAACCTCTGCCTCGCGGGCGGAGTCGCGCTGAACTGCGTAGCCAACGGTCGCCTGCTGCGCGAAGGGCCCTACGAGAAGATTTGGATTCAGCCTGCCGCGGGCGATGCGGGTGGTGCCCTGGGCGCGGCCTTGCACGCGTGGCATCAATACAAAGGCGAACCCCGCACGGCGGACGGCGTAAAGGATTCCCAGTCCGGCTCCTATCTGGGACCGCAGTATTCGAGTGAATCGATTCGGGCATTCCTGGATGAGCACGGTTACCCCTACACCCGGCTGGACGAAGCCGCGCTGGTGGAGACGGTGGCGGGGCACCTGGCCAATGAGAACGTCATCGGCTGGTTCCAGGGGCGCATGGAATTCGGCCCTCGGGCCTTGGGCGGTCGCTCCATCCTGGGGGACGCGCGCTCACCGAGGATGCAGGAGACGATGAACCTCAAGATCAAATTCCGGGAGAGTTTTCGGCCCTTCGCACCCTCCGTGCTCGCCGAGGACGTCGCCGAGTATTTCGAGATGGACGGGGAAAGCCCCTATATGCTGCTGGTGGCCAACGTGCGCGAAGATCTGCGCACGGCCATGACACCGGAGGAGCAGGCCCTCTTTGGCATCGAAAAGTTGAACGTGAGCCGTTCCACGATTCCCGCCGTGACCCATGTGGACTACTCCGCCCGCATCCAGACCGTGCACGAAGACACAAATCCCCGTTACCACCTGCTGCTGAAAGCCTTCAAAGCCCGGACAGGCTGCTCCGTGCTCATCAACACCTCGTTCAACGTGCGCGGCGAACCCATCGTGGGCACGCCGGAAGACGCCTATCGCTGTTTCATGCGCACGGACATGGACTATCTCGTGCTGGAAGACTGTATACTGGAGAAGGCCGCCCAGCCCGCCCTGAAGGGGGATTCGAACTGGCGGAAGGAATTTCAGCTCGATTGAGGTGGTGGAGGGAAGTTGAACCGCGAATGGTCGCGAATTAGCGCGAAGTTTGCACAAGCAGACCGCAGTCCAATTTGCACTGTATTCCGGCCCGAAGGGCCAGCGCAGCTTTCAGCCCAAGGCGTTGCCCTGGGCTGAGAGCTGCATTGCCCCTTCGGGGCGCTAGTGGTAAGCATAGCCACGAGATTGTCACCAATATTTTTAGTCGGCAGAACCATCGGAATCATCCCATGCTGTTGCAGGAACTGAAAGAAATCAAAAGCGGTCGCCACGAGCGCCACCAGTTTGGTATCGTGATTGCCGTTGCCGCGCTGCTGGTCGGTGGATTCCTTGCGTGGCGCAAGGGTATCTATCCCGGTTTCTTCATCGTTGCGCTCATGTGCCTGACGCCCGTGACGGTGGACAAGATCTTCAAGACCGACACGTCAATCATCCTTTGGCCCTTTCAAAAGGTTTGGATGGGGATCGCCGTGGTGCTGGGTTCGATCATGTCTCGCATTATCCTGGGGCTCTTTTTCTTTGGCGTGTTTACGGCGGTGCGCGGACTCAACGACGTATTCGGCAAGCCCCTGCTGGACCGGGCCTGGGCGCCGGGCGCGAAGTCAAGCTACTGGATTCACCGTGAGTTGGGGGCGTATACGCCCGAGCGAAGCGAGAAGCAATATTGATTCGGGTGGGTAGTGGGTCTCAATGGACCAAAACTCCATACGACCCATAGGACCCATCGGCTGCATAAAGCCTGACAATAGGTTGGAAAGAAATCATGGCAAAATCATCCATCATCCGCGAGCTCTGGGAGTTCGCCAAAGTTCGCAAAAAATGGTGGCTCGGGCCCATCATCCTGTTCATGGTGCTTTTCGGCGCGCTCATCGTCATTGCCAAGGGTTCCGCCGTCGCCCCCTTTATTTACACGCTCTTCTAACCCCGCGTACGGAGCGATCGGAACGTTATGACGAACCTGGAGCACTTCCTGCGGCGCAACGAGTTCGTGCTGCTGCCCAGCTTGCACCGCTGGTGCGTCTGGCTCATCGGGTTCCGCGTCACGCTGGCGGGTTGGATTGTGTTCTTCGGCTGGTTCATCACGGCCGCGATGGGTGTGGACAATATCGACCGGCCCGTTTACGTGGTGGTTTGCGCCTGGACCGCGCCGGGCGTCATTGCCTTCGCGCTGGGCTGGCTCTTCCGGCCTCGCGTGGAGATCCGCGCGGAGTATCCCGCTCGCGGCGCGGTCGGGTAACCCCTCGCGATTCGTTGCGCGATGCACAACCCCCGGCGTCGCCCTCAGTTCTCTCTGGGCCTGGGTTTCTTCTTCCTGCCCATCGAATTTGAACGGGGGGCCCACTCCCCCGTGCTGGATGCCATCGGGCCCGGTGAAGCGGTCCACAGCACGGTCACACTCACACCGTTGCGCCGGGGCCATTACAAGATGCCGGGCCTCCTCGCCTACTCCAATTTTCCCCTCAACCTCTACCGCACGCCCGCGGGCCGCTCCGAAGAGTGGCCATTGCTCGTGTTGCCCTCTTTTCATCCGATCCATAGTTTTGATGTGCCCATCGGCACCCGCTACCAGCCCGGCGGGATCGCCCTCACCTCCAACATCGGCGAGTCCCCGGAGTACATCGGAAACCGCGAGTATGTTGCCGGCGATTCCATTCGCCACATCGACTTCCGCGCCTGGGCGCGCCTTTCGCGACCCGCCGTGCGCGAATACCAGGAAGAGTACTATTGCCGGATTGCGCTCGTGCTCGACACCTTCACCGGCAAGGCGAGCCCACCATCGCCCGAAGGCTTTCCCGACTTTGAAGCGGCGGTCAGCCTCACGGCGGCGGCGGCCGACGCCCTCTCCCGGGGTGAGTACCTCATTGACCTCTTTGCGGCGGGACCGGAGCTTCACGTATTCCGCGCCGGTCGCCACACGGCCCATTTCGAAAACATCCTGGAGATACTGGCCGGGGTCGGACATACCGTGGAGAATCCCTTCGCCCGCCTTGCGCCGGCCCTGGTCGACGAGCTCCACAGTATTTCGACCGTCGTGTGTGTCTTTCTCGACTGGGATCGCACTCGGGAGCAACTTGTGCGGGCGGCGGCGGAAGCCGGTTGCAGCGTCAAGGTGCTGATCGTGCGCGAAGGCGCCACCACCGAGCCGCTGGACACTATCAACGCCTGGACGCCCCACGTGCGCCCGTTGACCCCAACGGCCATTCGCATGGGAGGCATTGACGTCCTGTGATGATCCGGCGCATTACAGGCATAGCCATGCTGGCCGTGGAAACGGCGCTACTGCAACTTACCCTCGGGTACAAATACGTTGGCGTGGCCATCACGCTGATCGCCCTGGCGGGCTGTCTGCCCCAGCTTCAGTTTACGTGGAGCGTGCGGCGGCGCGCCCTGGCCATGGGCGCCGTCGCGGTCTTCTATTACCTGCTCCTCCGCCTCGATGCCTTCGACCTCGATCCGCTCCGTTCTGAGCCGCTGGAAAATGCGGGTGCTCTCGCCGGCGCCCTGTGTTTCATGTCCCTCCAGGCCCTGCAGTTCTTCTGGCGCAACGCCAGCGGCTTGCCGCCTTATTATCCCCTGCTGGGTGTCATGGCCCTGGCCTATTCGGCCGATCACTATCTGGGTACGCCGAGCGACGCGAACTTTGCCTTCGCGTGCGCCATGCTTTTCGGATTGCTCATGACGCTCTCCTACGCCATAAGCCGCGACGCCAGAAGTGTGGGGCAGCCGCGTTTTTTGTTCCACCGAATACTGGGCACAGGGCTATGCGTTTTGCTTTCCTTCGGGCTGGCCGCGGGCACAGCGTGGGCCCTGAAGAACAGTGACCGAAAGATTGCCGAATGGATGGCGGATCGGGTCCACATGGACCGGATCGGCCTGGGAAACAATCTCCAGTCCAGGCTCGACAGCATCACCAATTTGAAGACCCAGGACGGGGAGCGGATCGCGCTCCAGATCGAGGCAAAAAACGCGCCGGGTTATCTGCGCGGGCAGGCGTACCTGGGCTACCAGGAAAACACGTGGACCGCTATCCCGCCGGGAGAGACCGCACGGGAAGCCGGAAAAACGCCTGAGGGTTATGTCCCCCTGTGGCGCGATGCGCGATTATTTGAGGTACGCCCGGGCGCGGGCGAGCCCGACGAGACCCTGACGGTGTTCCCCGGTCCAGAGATCGACCGGGCCCTTTTCGCGCCCTTGGAAAGTGGTTGGCTCGCTCGGCGCGGCGGACTCCAGGTGAACCAGGCGGGCATCGTTCAGTCTCCTGGTCCCGTCAACGGGCAACCCTACCAGATTCTGGAGGCGGCGCCCCCTGCGGTTGTGCCGTTGAACAGCAAGGAACTCGAGCACTACCTGCAGTTGCCCGAGGCCCTCGCCCCCCGCTTGAGGACCCTCGCCGAGAGGATTTGCGCGGGGCGAATGAACACCGGCACAAAAGCCAGCGCAATCGCCGAATACTTCCGAGGGAACTACGAATACAAGCTGGGCATTCAAGTGCCGAGGGATCAGGATCCCCTGGAGTACTTCCTCTTTTCCGAACCGCTTCCCGCGGCTCATTGCGAGTTCTTTGCCATGGGCGCGGCGCTGCTGCTGTGGGCCACCGGGGTGCCCGCACGCTACGTGACCGGCGTCGGCGTGTGGGAGCAGCACCCCTTCGCCGAATACTGGGTGGCGCGCAATCGCGACGCCCATGCCTGGGTGGAAGCGTGGGACGAGAAAGACGGCTGGTTCATCGTGGAGGCCACCCCCGTGAGCGGCCTTCCCGAAGCGGGCCGGGACAGCGCCACGAGCACAATGTCCGACCTGTGGAGTCTTCTCTCGCTCCATATCCGACGGCTTTGGGCCGCTCTGCGCGAAGGGGCCTGGCACCTCGCCGTTGATGCCCTTGCCGCGCTCCTCCTCGGCCTCTACCAGTTCGTTCAAGAGGCCTGGTTACCGCTCGTATCCGCCCTCGTGGTGGTCATGGTCCTGCTGCGGTATCTGCACTACCGGAGGAACCGACCCATACGCCTGCTCCCCCAGGGCGAGCTCGCTCGCCGTCTGCATCATCAGCTTGGCGTCATGGATCGCGCTGTAAAGCGACACCACCATCTTGAGCGCGCCGCCCACACAACGCCCCACGCCTTCGCCCGCGAGATAGAGCTGGGTGTGCCGAATCTCGAAGTCTGCGCCCCCCTGGCCCGGTGGTACCGCCGGTGGGCCGAAGTGCGGTATCAACGCGAAGCCGACGGGGGCGGCGTCGAGGGGTTGGAAGCGGAACTTCGGGTGCTGAAACGCCGAAGGCGCCGTGGGAGGGGCTGATCGGCCCATGGGGCTCTTGGCAATTCCCCATTCCTGTGGTAGAGTTCTAAAAGCTGCAAGAAAGGTTGGCCATGGAAAAAGAGATTCTTTCCATAGCGGACGCGAGCCAGTTGTTGTCGCTGTCCGAAGCCGAAGTAGAACGGCTTCTGCACGAGGGTGAATTGCCCGGTCGGCGGGTGGGTTCCCACTGGTTCATCTCTCGCCAGCGCCTGCTCCAATTCATCTCGGGCGACGACATACCCGTGAACAAGCCGCCTCCGGCTCCCGCGTCGATGGCCCCCAAGTCCATGCCGCCCAAGCTCTTAATGCCCGACTGGTGCTGCGACGCCTGCCACGAGATCCACGGCCCCGAGCTGGCTGAATGTCCCCGTTGCGGCGCGATCCGCAATACACCCCTCATGGGCTATCGACCGCAGCAACAGCGTACGATTCTCAGCATCAACACGATGCCCAAAGTCAACTAGAACCCGCGCGCCCATCCTGTTACAATCCCGCCTCTTCTTGACTCGAATTCAGTACCGGCCGAAAGCGCGATTGTGGGATCTTCCAGAAAATTCCTTCAGGGCTTGAACCCCGCCCAGCGCGAGGCTGCCCGCCACACCGAAGGGCCCGTGCTGGTCCTCGCGGGCGCCGGCAGCGGCAAGACCCGCGTAATCACGCGGCGCATCGCCCACATCCTCGACAATGGCCTCGCCGAACCCCACCAGATTCTGGCCGTGACCTTTACCAACAAAGCCGCGAATGAAATGCGGGAACGAGTCGCGGAGCTTGTGGGGAAGAAAGAGGCAAGCGCCATCGTTATCTCCACTTTCCACAGTTACTGTCTTCAGGTGCTGAGGAAATACATCACCCACCTGGGTTACCGGAAGAATTTCAGCATCGCGGGCGACAGCGATTCCCGCACGCTCCTGCGCCGCGTGGTGGAGGACCTGGGAAGTTCGGAGACCTTCGACACAGGCACCTTCCAGTCGCAGATCAGCCTGATGAAGAATGCGAATGAAGCGCCGGACCCCACGAAGCCCATGCCGGTGGAATCGGAAACCGGCGAGAAGTACGCCGAGAACTTCGCCGAGGTCTACGAGCGTTATCACTCGGCCCTGCGCGCCGCCAACAGCGTGGACTTCGACGACCTCATGCTGCTGACCCTGCGCCTGTGGAACGAGCACCCCGACATGCACGCCGTGTGCCGTGACGCCTTCCGCTATGTGATGGTGGACGAGTATCAGGATACGAACAAAGTGCAGTACGAGTTGATCCGTAAGCTCGTTTCCGAGCACCGCAACCTCTGCGTGGTGGGCGACGACGACCAGTCGATCTATGCGTGGCGCGGCGCGGATTCCAGTATCATCCTCGACTTTGACAAGCACTTTCCCGATGCGAGGGTGATTACGCTGGATCAGAATTACCGCTCCACCACGACGATCCTGAGCGCCGCCAACTCCGTGATCAAGAACAACCTCAAGCGTAAAGAAAAGAATCTCTGGTCCGACCTTGGCGCGGGGCGCAAGCTCGACTGGATCGTGTGCAGCGACGAAGAAGCCGAGGCGGAGGAAGCGCTGAAGTGGATGAAATTCATCCAGGATCGCACGGGCGCGCGCTACAACGACTTCGCTTTCCTCTATCGCTCCAACCAGCAATCGCGTCCTCTGGAAATAACGCTGCGCCAGGCCGGTATCCCCTATGTGGTCGTGGGCGGGCAGGACTTCTTCGAACGCGCCGAAGTGCGCGATATTATTTCCTACCTGAAGGTCATCGCGAATCCCCGCGACGAGGCCGCCTTCCTGCGCGTGGTCAACATGCCCCGGCGCGGCATCGGCGATACGACCCTGCATAAAATCCACGAACTCTGCCGGGATCACAAGATGTCCCTCGGCCAGGCCACGGCGGAGCTTTTGAAGCGGGGAATCGACGGCGGGGCCGTGCAACTGGCTCTGGTCGCGGATCCGGATGATCGCGTGCGCCAGTTCAAAGAGCAGAAGACGGAGAAAGGTCTCCGCGATTTCCTGCGACTTCTCGACAAATTCCGCAAGCGTTTCCGCGAGAAGGACGGTACGCTCCGGGCCATCGTGGAAGATCTCATCAACGCCATCGACTACCACGGCGAACTCGTGCGTTCCTGCAAGTCCCCCCAGCAGGTAACGAATCGCTGGAACAACGTGGAAGTCGTGGTTAAAGCCGTGGGCGACTACGAGGAGAAGGCGGAAAATCCGAGCCTCAGCGATTTCCTCGACGAGAGCCATCTCAACACCGACCAGACCCGTTTCGGCAAGGACGAGCGGAAGAAGACCGGCGTTACCCTCATGACCATTCACAGTGCGAAGGGGCTGGAGTATCCCTTCGTATTCCTGATGGGCCTGGAAGATGGCCTCATGCCCCACGAACGCAGCATTAAGGAAAACAATATCGAGGAAGAGCGCCGCCTCTTCTATGTGGCCCTGACGCGCGGCAAACGCCACGTGACGATGTTTGAGTGCCTCTCGCGCATGAAGGGCGGCAAGGAAAAAATCTGCAAAACCAGCCGCTTCCTCGCCGAGATTCCGGCGGAACTCTACAACCAGCACTTGAAGGCGTCGCGGACCATGTTTCAGGAAAGTGTGGACCCGCCGGAGTTGAAGAAGAAAAAGAAGAAGTTCGTTCCCAGGCGCACGAATCTGTAGGGCGGTGTTTGGAGCGATCAAATCGGTCGGATCGGTCTGTTCCGTCCGATACCGGTTGGAGCCGAGACGTCGTTTAATCCCTTATGGGCTACGCGCAGCGTCGAGGACGATTTTCCTGTAGAATAGCGCTGGCACCCAATCCCACGGGGAGACTCGCATTGGCGACTTCCGTGAATAGACCACAAGTCGGTTTGGAATGGACCGGGATTTTCGATTCCCGCTTCTAAGCGAAAGCAACCATGAAATCGTTCCTGGAAAAATATAAATGGGAGTGCCTCACGGCCGCCGTTTGTGGGGCGCTATGCCTGATCATGCTGATGCCGTTCCTGTCGAGAAACCTGGGCCGGTGGTTGCCATTCCGGGGGTTCGGGGCGGATGACCGCGTGGTGATCTACCGGACCGTGACCGGCGATGCCCTGATGAGCGGGGAGAGCGTTCGCGACGCGGTGGAGACCCGCTTGCGGCGGATACGCGAAGAGGCCACGGCCATCGTCGGGCAGGAAACCGAGATCGCCGATTTTTCTTCTCTGGCCCCGAAGCTGGTCGACAAATCGCCGGAAACGGTGGGGCGGATGCATCGACTGTTCAAAAGCTTTTACGGGGCTGATCTCAATGGCGCGGCCCTGCAGGGGATGGACTTTCGCGGGATCAATCTCCAACATACCGACTTCACCAATGCCGATCTCTCGGGCGCCCGATTCGAGGACGCGTCCATGTTCGGGGCCAGTTTTGTGAACGCCGATCTTTCCTCCGCCAAGTTTGGCAAGCGTCCCGACCATCTGCCGGAAGAGCGCTGGCCCGCGGCGGGCAACGCGCCGGGCGCCCGCTTCCTGAACTGCGATTTTGAGGGCGAAACCGTGAGCGGCCGCCTGACCGGGTCGAGCTTCGGCTCAGCCAATCTGCGCGGGGCAACCCTGCGCCTCTGGCAATGTGAGCGGATGGACTTACGCAGCGCCGATCTTACGGGTGCTGCCATCGAGTTCTGGCCGAAAGCCGTGCCCGGCCCATCGCCCGACTGGGATACGCAGAGTTTCTATCGCACGGTCATCTACGACGACAAGACCAAGGTCGAAGGTCTGCGACTTTCCGGCGTTACCGATACAACGCTACCCTTTGTGCAGTGGGCGCTGGCCCATGGCGCGGCGCTGGTGGAAAGCACGCCCGAGCCGGAGGTCGCGCCGGCGGTACCGATGGCAGGCGAGGAAACGGCTCCCGAAACACCCCCGTCCTGATCTAATCTTCCCCACGACACTCCACCCATTCACAAGGTTATTCATGCGCGTACTAGGTTTCGATCCCGGCACCGCCACGACGGGCTATGGCGTGGTGGAAAGCAAAAAGAGCCGCCTGTGCTACATCGCCCATGGCACGATCACGACCCCGTCGGACCAGCACTTTGCGGAGCGCCTGATGATGATCCACGAAGAGGCCGTCGCGCTGATCGAATTGCACCGGCCCGACGCCGTCGCCATCGAGCGACTCTTCTTCAAGCAGAACGTCACCAACGGTATCGCCGTGGCCCAGGCCCGGGGCGTGCTCGCTCTCGCCGCCGTACAGGCGGGCCTGCCCATTGGCGAGTTCAGCCCCACCGAGGCCAAGACCGCCATCACGGGCTATGGCAAGGCCGACAAAAAGCAGGTGCAGGAGATGATCAAGATCCTGTTGAACCTGGAGAAGATTCCAAGGCCCGACGACGCGGCCGACGCCCTCGGCC
Source organism: Candidatus Hydrogenedentales bacterium (assembly GCA_041859365.1). Taxonomy (GTDB): domain Bacteria; phylum Hydrogenedentota; class Hydrogenedentia; order Hydrogenedentales; family JAEUWI01; genus JAEUWI01. The sequence continues at coordinate 7,904 of JBHEKR010000040.1, read as the reverse complement.
TCGCCATCTGCCAGCTCCACGCCGGGCGGTTGGGGTAGGGGGATTGGTCGCAAGAGAACGCAAAGAGTGCAAAGAAAAGATGCTTCTTTGTGCTCTTTGCGTTCTCTTGTGGCTGAATCTTTTATTGCGGTGTGGCGGGGATTTCGGTCTTGCGCCAGGTGCCATCCTGAAATTGGTAGTTTGTTTTGGGCTCCTCCATTGAAGTGACCTTTGGCGCAGGGTCGTAATAAGGAGCACTGTCGCCCTCAATAGCGACCCAACATTGGTCGACTAGAATACGGGCTTCCCGGGCAGACTCACCCTCAAGGGCCATGCTGTATTGCGCATCCAGTATTCCGTTGGCATCGAAGTCAAAGTACTGTATGAACCCTGTTTCAGTCCCGAAGCGGAGAATGCGCTTGTCGGCCTTGCCATCCTTGTCGATGTCGGTATTTCCCAACACCGATGCCATTGGGCGGGAGTGTTCGCTGACCGCGATGCTGTGCTCGTTGCCCTCGTCTTTTTCATTGTAGCCAATCAGTACTTCATCCTGGCCTATGGGGCCTACCGAAACCGAACTCACATCCAGCCGCGATAGAGGAAGTACCGTGATTGCGGGCGGATTCAGGCTGAGCTCGGTGATATACAGAACCTGCGTTTTGTGCTTGGCGTCCATGACACTCGTAACCGTGCCGTTGGGCATTTGCTGGGTCTGGAGGTAGTACCTCGAATTGCGGTTCGGGTAGCACCCAGCAAGGCCTGAGATTGTTGTAATCAGGCATAGGGAAATGACGATGTAACGATGCATGGCAGCTCTCCTCGTTTTCAGCCTCGTCTATCTTACTTCAATTGAAAAGCCGGAGGCCAAATCAATCCGCTCGTGCGGGATCTGCATCTTCGCCCAAGATTTGCCTCGCTCGAGGCACACGAATCGACGTTGTCGAATCGCGTGGCACTGCTCGTGTTTTTTTGCCGAACCTGGTAGGGAAAGATTGGCCGCAAAAGAACGCAAAGAGCGCAAAGAGAAACACCACTTCTTTGTGCTCTTTTGCGGCAAGAATCTCTTTTTTCCAATTCGGCGTAGATCCCAAAATTTGCGGCGGTGTGATCGATCTGGAAGTCTGCTTTTATTTTCAGTATAGTATCCGCAGATCATTCATTCACCAACCGAGGTTCATCGCCCATGTTCGCTTTCCTTCGCGGCACTGTTGCCATCAAGACCGTCGGCCACATCGCCCTTGATGTGGGCGGTGCGGGCTTTGAAATTTCCGTGCCCGACAGCGTGTACCGCAAGCTGGCGATCCATCAGGAAGTGATCTTGTTGACCTATTGCCACATTCGCGAGGACGCCTTCCAGATCTTCGGCTTTCTCAAGGAGGAAGAGAAATCCCTCTTCACGACGCTGCTTTCCATCAACAAAGTGGGCCCCAAGGTCGCGCTCAGTGTGCTTTCGGGCTTGTCGGTGCAGGCCTTCGGCCAGGCGGTGCTGGAGAACGACGTGAAGGCCTTCACCAAGATCCCCGGCGTGGGCAAGGCCATGGCGCAACGCATCATCCTCGAAATCAAGACCAAGCTGAAACAGAATCCTGATCTCAATGCCATCATCGGCGAGCCGGAGTCGGTTTCGGTCGAGCCTGAGGGCGACGATGCCTACGAGGCCCTCCTTTCCCTCGGCTGTACGCCCCAGGAAGCCCGGAAGGCCACCGTGGCCGCCCGGAAGAAACTGGGCGACGATGCGAAGGACGAAGAAGTGGTCCGGGCCGCATTGCAGTCCATGGCCAAGGTATAATCGCGCATGGCCCACGACGATATCATCAATCCCGCCCTTCAGGGCGACGAAAGCCTGACCGAGGAGCAGATCCGCCCGCAGCGCCTGGCGGACTTCCCCGGACAGGAGCCCATCAAAGACAAACTCGCCATCGCCATCGCGGCGGCGAAGGGTCGGAATGAACCGCTGGATCACATGCTCCTCAGCGGTCCGCCCGGACTGGGCAAGACGACCTTGGCGCGCATTCTGGCCAACGAAATGGGTGTGGACATCAAGCAGAGCTCCGGGCCGGTGATCGAGCGCCAGGCCGACCTCTCCGCGATCCTTACGAGTCTCGAAGCCTTTGACGTCCTCTTCATCGACGAGATCCATCGTCTTAATCATGCCGTGGAAGAGACGCTCTACTCCGCGATGGAAGATTTCGAAGTGGACATCATGCTGGGTAAAGGGCCCACTGCGCGCTCCATGAAGATTGGCCTGAAGCCGTTCACCCTCATCGGCGCAACGACTCGATCCGGCCTGCTCACGCCGCCCTTGCGCGCACGCTTCGGCGACACCTGCCGCTTCGAATTTTATTCGCCCGCCGAGTTGAAGCACATCGTACTGCGTGCGGCGCGGATACTCGATGTGCCCATCGACGACGACGGCGCCCTGGAGATCGCCACGCGATCCCGGGGCACGGCCCGCGTCGCCAACCGTCTGTTGCGGCGTGTTCGTGACTATGCCCAGGTCAAAGGCGTGGGTGTGATCACCCGGGAAATGGCCGATGCGTCCCTGGCGTTGCTCCGCATCGACAACCTCGGTCTCGACGATATGGACCGCGCCATCCTCATGACGGCCATCGAAAAATTCAGCGGCGGGCCGGTCGGGCTGTCCTCCCTTGCGGTCGCGGTCGGGGAGGAGCGCCAGACCCTCGAAGAGGTCCACGAGCCCTTTCTGATTCAATTGGGCTTTCTCAAGCGCACCCCGCAGGGCCGCATGGCCACCCCCCTGGCCTACCGCCATTTCGGTCTCAATACGCCCCAGTCCGCCCTGCCCGAGTTGTTTTAGGCGGGGACTATCGCGCATACTTATCGGCAGCCAACTGGCAGCCAGTTCGTCGGGGACTCACGGTAATCACAGCGCAGCCTTTGCGCTGATTTCATTGGAAGAGCGACGATGCCCACCGAAGATATCTCCATCCTGAATCAGCTTTCTCACGGCTTCCATAAATTGACAGCGGAGAAGAGCTCCGACCTGGCGGACGGAATCAACAGCACCCTGCAGAAGGCGCTGAAGATCAACCTCGATCCCGACAAATACGGGACCATCGCCGAGATCGGCGCGGGCCAGGAAATCGCGCGGTTCTTCTTTCAGGCGGGCGGCGCGGCGGGCACCCTGGCCAAGACCATGTCGGCCTATGACATGCAGTTCAGCGACGCGATCTACGGCGAGGAACAACACGGCCGCTATGTGAGCCGAAGTCGGCTCGAAAAGATGCTGGACAAAGAGTTCAAACTCCTCGGCGAGCGCATCCAGGACGGTTCTTCCAAGAACCGTTGCTTCTTCGCCATCGCCGATACGGTGAAAGCCGCGGGCTACAAGACCCAGGGCCAGTGTCACGGTTGGATTGGCATCCGTCTTCAGCTCTATCCCCAGGCGCCGCCCAGCGATATCATCCTCCATGTGCGCCTCTTGGACAAGGCCAACCGCCAGCAGCAATATGCGCTGGGCGTGCTGGGGGTGAATCTCCTCTATGGCGCGTACTATCATTTTCGCGACCCCAAGCAGCTTCTCGAATCCCTCGTGGACAATCTCGAGCCGGGCCGCATCGAGATCAACACGGTCCATTTTCAAGGGCCCTACTTCGACGACATCGACAACCGCCTCATGGCCCTGCATCTGGTGAAGGTGGGGATGACCAACGCGGTCATGTTTTCACCCGACGGTGAAGTGCTCCAGCCTTCCGACGCGCTGTACAAAAAGCACTGTCTCGTCTTTCGCGGCAGCTTCCGGCCCATCACCCATGTGAATATGGACATGGCCCGCTGCGGGAAGGAGCAGTTCCTGTCGGAGGATGAAATCGAGGAGGGGCGCACGGTGCTCCTGGCCGAGTTGACGATGGCCAACCTCATGAACGAAGGCGAGATCGATACCCAGGACTTCCTGGCGCGTGTCGACATGCTCGGCGCCCAGGGCTTCACCGTCCTGATCTCAAACTACCTTCGCTTCTTCCGGCTTCGCAGCTATCTCAACGAGTTCACCAAGCGAAAGATCGGTATCGTCCTCGGCGTGCCCAATATCCGCGATATCTTCAACGAAAAATACTACACCGATCTCGAAGGTGGCATCCTGGAGGCCTTCGGTAAGCTCTTCTCCGGAAATATTCGCCTCTATGTCTACCCCATGATCGGGGACGATGACGAGATGATTACCCTGGAAAACCTCCGTGTGGACAACAAGGTCCGGCTGTTGCTCCGACACCTCGTGGAAAACGGCTGCATCGTGCCGCTCAAGGGGGCCAACGAGGATGTGCTGCACATCAAATCGCGCGATATCCTCAAGGCCATCCGTCAGGGCCGATCTGATTGGAAAGAGACCGTGCCCGAAGTGGTGTATGAGACCATCGTGCGGAATCGACTCTTCCAGTTTGATTCAGAGTGACCCAGGGACGTACCGCCGCAAGGGGACTCATCATGGGAATCGCAACAGCCACGACTATCCCGCTTACTTCGTTGAGCGGAGTCCACGCCAACGCGGCGGCATGTCCCAGTGGATGCTGAAATCGAGACTCGGGTAAGTAGGCGACCATGTACCCATCCACGGGGACAGGCCCGCGCAGTAGCGGCCCCTGCTTCTCAGTGTAGACCCCTGAACGTATCAATGTGGCAGGTGTTCGAATACGTGGCGGGCGCGTGTCCGTCCCTTCAAAACGGCATATCCTCGCCCGGCGTGAAGTGGTACTCCTCGGGGCGCTCCGGCTCCCAGCGGTGCTGATTGAGGTCGCATGTGCCGTCCGCGCCAAAGGGAACTCCTTCCTCCTCCAGCAGTTCATATTGCAGCGTGGGCCGCTCCACGTCGCCACGGGCGCTGATACCCCCCTTGCTGTTGATCACCCGATGCCAGGGCACATCGGTGCCGGGGCCCAGCGCACGCAGCGCATAGCCCACCGCCCGGGCGGCCCGTGGCGCGCCCAGGATCGTGGCGATCTGGCCATAAGTCATCACTCGACCCGGTGGGATATCCCGCACGATGGTGTACACGGCATCGTAAAAGTTGGGCATGGGGAAAGGATAGCGGATCGGGGACGGGAAAAGCAGGCTGCAGGCTTCAGGCTGTAGACCCATAAGACCCATTCCCCCTCCAGCCTCGAGCCTCGCCCAAAAATCTTGGCTTTTCCCCACCTCCGTTCTATAATACCGCCGTGTGTCTCGCTGCAATTTTCACTGGAAGGAGAAACAAGCATGGCGAAGAAAAAAGTCAACGTGGCCCTCATCGGCACGAAATTTATGGGTAAGGCCCACAGCAACGCGTTCCGTCAGGTGGGGCGCTTTTTTGATCTTCCGGCCGACCCGGTGATGAAGGTCATCTGTGGTTCCGATCCGAAGGGCACCCAGGATGCCGCCCAGCAGTTTGGCTGGGAAGAGGCCAGTACCGACTGGGAAGCCGTCGTCAAGCGGGATGACATCGACATCATCGATATCGCGTCGCCGGGCTACCTGCACGCGCCCATGGCCATCGCCGCGGCCAGGGCGGGGAAGCACATCATCTGCGAGAAGCCCCTGGCCAATACGCTGGCCGAAGCCAAGGCCATGCTGGCCGCGGTGGAGAAGGCGGGCGTCAAGAACATGTGCGGTTTCACCTACCGCTTCAATCCCGCCATCGCCACGATCAAGAATATGATTAAGGGCGGCGAGCTCGGCCATATCTTCCACATCCGCGCCTGCTATCTGCAGGACTGGATCGTGGACCCCGAGTTTCCGCTCAACTGGCGCCTCCAGAAGGCCACCGCCGGCTCCGGCACCCTCGGCGACATCGGCGCCCACATCATCGACATGGCCCAGAACCTCATCGGCAATATCTCCGAAGTGACCTCCGCCATGCAGACCTTCATCACCGAGCGCCCCATGGAAGAGGGCCAGGTGACCATCGCCAACAAGCAGCGCTCCGCCGCCGGTAAAAAGAAGATGGGCAAGGTGGACGTGGACGACGCCGCCATCGTGCTGGCGCGCTTCGAGGGCACCAATACCCTCGGCACCTTCGAAGCAACCCGCTTCGCCCCCGGTCGCCGCAATTTCCACGGCATCGAGATCTACGGCAGCAAGGGCAGCATAGTCTGGAACCAGGAAGACATGCACAAGTTCCAATACTACAACATGGATGACCCGGCGCACCTCCAGGGCTTCCGCACCGTGCACGCCACCGATTCGGCCCACCCCTACGCCAGCGCCTGGTGGCCCAGCGCCCACAACATCGGCTACGAACACCTCTTCGTACACGAGATGTACGATTTCCTCAGCCAGCTCGACAAGAAGAAGGTCACCTACCCGACCTTCGCCGACGGCGTGCAGTGCCAGAAGGTGCTGGATGCGGTGGAGAAGGCGTCCGCCAGCAAGAAATGGGTGAGTGTGAAGTAAGCCAAGCTATTTTTCCGTGCGGGGCCGTGATCCGTTGGAGGCGCGCCCCGCCCCCATTCTTTGCTTTACAAGGGAGCCGTGCATGATTGAGATACTGGGTTTGGTCTCTATGGGGATCATTGTCATAGTGATGGCGGGTCAATGGGTATCGTCTCGCGGCGGAAAAGTTAGTGAGAATAGTGTTCAGCAGTCGTTTGCAATTCTTGACCAAGTCCTCGAAGACGCAAAAGAGCGCACTGTGCGGGAGGAGGAAGCCCTGGCCGTAGGCCGGCGTCTCGTGGAGCAAGGAGACGAGACTATTGCGTTGCTCAATGTCATCAAGGTCAATCTCGAGAATCGTTCGATAAGGAATTGACCTGATCTGGGGCCTACAAGAATTTGGTCCCGTCAGGCACAAATGCGGACAGAGGGAGTTGAACAGTGGAAATGCTTGCGAACGTAAACATGCAAGGTTTGCGACACTTTGCCGAATTGAGCGCGTTGCTTGGCTTGATCTGGCACGGACTAAAAATAGCCGCGCTTTACTATGGAATCCGGTTGATCATGGCCGCGACTTCCTACGTTTCCGCCGCGGAGAAGAAAGTGGGCTGCGATGGCCCCACGGCCACGCAGGCGGGTGAAGTAGTTTCGCTGTTGCGTTCGATTGAACTCAGACTGAACTCTGTTGAGGAATATCTGGAGCATGACGCGACCAGGAAGGGTTAGCGGTTGCGACACTCCACGCGAGCCGGAAGTGTCAAACTTGTGACGTCAGTATTTACGCGATAGCGAGGGAATTGGGGAAGTACTCAACAGAGGGAGTTGCGCTATGGAATCCACAGGGTATGCGTTGGCACTATTGTGGCCGATGATGTTGGCGATGGGTATCTCGATGGTTATGTACGTGCTACCCATCGTCGCGCTCATTTACTTCATCCGCTATGTCATGGGCATCAAACGCCTCGCGGCCATCGCGGAGGAAAACCTGGTATTGAACCGTCAGCGTACCGCCCATCTGGAAAAGATCGCCGCAGTACTGGTTTCGATGAAGAAATCGGCCGGTCAGAGCGACTTGCCCCTGTAAATTAGAATCTCCGGAGCGCGGTACCGCGCAAAGCGGAACGCGCTCCAAGTGAAAACGGTAGCTTCGCTGATTCTCAGGGACATCAGGGACTACAGGGACAGCAGGGGGAATTTTACCTGCTGTCCCTGCCGTCTCTGCTGTCCCTGCGAAGATGCGAAGTAGCTCATGAATAGCACGGCCTGACCTAAAGGCAACCAACAAAAAACGAAGGAGAGACAACATGAAACTCGGTTTATTGACCGCCATGTTTGGCGACAAGCCCCTCAAAGAAGTGCTGGAGATCGTCCGGCCCCTGGGCTTGAACACCGTCGAGCTGGGCACCGGCAACTACCCCGGCGATCCCCATGCTCCCCTGCAGGAACTGCTGGCCTCCAAGCCCAAGCGCGACGAGCTCCTGGCCCTGATCAAGGGCGAGGGTCTCGAAATCAGCGCCCTGAGCTGCCACGGAAACTGCCTTCACCAGATCGGAAGAGCGTCG
>JBHEKR010000019.1:0-15115 GCA_041859365.1 Candidatus Hydrogenedentales bacterium | reverse complement strand
CTACCGCAACGCTTCCATCTCCGCGAGGAATGCGTCGAGGTGCGGCTTGCCCGCCTCTGCAAAGTGGGTAACACCCTCCCGCTCGATAATCTTGAGCAGGCGGTCATAGGATCCATCGCGGATGGCGTCCTGCGGGGTACGCTTGCACTTCAAATAGAGCAGGGGCAGGCGGGTAAGTTCTACCCGATGGAGCACTTCGGTGTTGTCCGCAACGCGCTCGGCCTGATCGAAAATCCTGCCTGCTTCCTTCACGAAGTTCTCGTTGAAGAGCTCGTTCGTCGCCGGGATCCAGATGTCGAAGTGGGTGCTCTCCGAGACCAAGCCCTGAGCTAGGTCGAAATACTCACGAATATATTGTCCGGAGCGGCCATAGAAGCCGTACATGAAGTCGTCGATGATGGGCTCCACGTCCACCTCGGGGTTCCACAGCAGCTTGGAAATGAGGTAAGCCTTCAACTCGGAGAAATCGCCGCCCCGGCTCTGGTAGGCCGCCTGCTCCATGATGCCGATGGCGTTGTGATCGCGCAGGGTCTGAATGTTGGACTGAAGCACCGCAAAGTTCGGAAAAGGCATGACGTAGTTGCTAAAGTCGACGACATAGTCCCATATGTAAACGTTCTTCGCGATCTTCGCCCAGCCCTTCATGTCCTCCACGAAGGAGACGTTCTGGGGGCAGGTGAGGAAGTCGTGGGCGAAGCAGCACTCGATGCTGCAGAAGCGAATGACCACATTGTCGAGGGGCTTGATGGTCTTCGGGGGCTTGCGGGTGTACTGGTAGGCCAGGGTGCCGATGTACTTGTCGGGGAACTCGTCCTTCACGCGCTCGGCCACCTGGTTCACAAACCACACGACGGGACCGGCTTCGCTCTCCTCCGCCATGGCGATGGCCTGGCAGTTGTCGCACTCACACGCGCCGTGCCAGTCATTCTGCGACACGCAGTAGATAAGGTTGTCCGGATTCTCGCGCATCCGCAGCTTCAGCCGCTCGGTCAGCATGTCCAGCACTTCCGGGTTGGTCAGGCAGAGCTGAGCGCGGTCGTGGGTTCGCTTGCCGTCGATGAGGCTGTACCACTCGGGCTTTGTGGCGAAGAACTCTTCCGGCGGAAGGAGCGGATAGAAGGTGTGGACGGCCCAGTAGCCCTCCACGCCGCCCGGCTGAACGCGCGTTCCCATGGCGCCGTTGCTCCGGTTGTGCGCGGCCCAGGTGGGGTCGAAGGCTTCATAGTAAAAGACATTGCGCACGCGGATGCCGGGCTTGTCGGCGAAGCGCAACAGGCGGAAGGCGAAGGTGTCGCGCTTGGGGGCCACGGTGACGCGGGGCGTGTAGAAGCGCACGCCCAGCTCGTTTTCCAGAAAGGCCATGACGCCATACATGGTGCCACGCTGACTGCCGCCGTAGATCGCGATGTGCGCGCCGCTGTTGTGGTAAATGAATGACTCGTCGTGGATTTCAGGGGCTTTCGCGCCTTCTTCCGCCAGCTTCGCGGTCAAGTCGTTCCAGCCGATTGAAATCGCGGGCTTCTCCCCCACTTCGCCGGGGGCGACGATGGGCAGGGTGACGCCGCTAATCTCGGCGAGCCAGTGCTGGAGCTCCTTCGCGGCCCAGACTTCTGACTCAGAGGCGGCTGGGTCGATAGCGATGACATAGGCGCTCTGGCCCGCGGCAAAGAGCGGGTGATCGACCGGCTTGCCGGCGGAAAAGGCCATGCTGTAGTGGGCGGAGATGCCTCCGGCGATCTTCGTGTTCACATCGAGCACGTACTCGCCGAAGTTCACCGAGTCCACCGGCAGGGTCATCTGCTCTTTTCGGTTCCACGGGCCGGACCAGATCTCCGTCTGGTCGGTAGCACGCCGGAGTACGATATCCGCACCCAGCACCACCGTGCCCAGGAGGGACGCGGGCGCGGTGAAATTCAGCGATGCGGGCTCCTCGCCCTTCTGATTCGCCTCGAAGAGGCCAATGCGACTGGACAAATCTTCGCCCGTGAAAGGCAGGAAGCGGCACGAGAAGCCCCAGGCATTGCCCTGGTCCTCGATTTTGATCAGCACGCGATTCTTGCCCGCCTTTAGCAGCACCGGCACCAGATCGGCATCGAGCACAAGCCCCCGCGCGCTGGCGTGATCATAGACCGGTTCGCCGTTCAGCCAGATCCGGCAGCCATCGTTGCTGCCTATGGCCAGCACGGCGGCCTGCTCGGACGCCGACTCCACCTCGGTATAGGCATAGACCAGATTAAAATCGATCTTGCCGTAGACCTCCTGCAGATTCACGTCGTCCGTGGGCGACGTGTGGGCCGTCCAGACCGACTGACCGCCGGGATAGACCACTGGCTGCCCCGCCTCGGGCGCGATAGTCCCTTCCTCGCCCTGAGCCTCGAAATAATTGCGGTCGAAACCCTTCAGGTGAAAGAGGTCTCCCGCCTCAGGGAGGCGGCCCTCCGTAGCGATGGGGCCAAGCAACAGCCAGTCCCGGAGGTAGGTGGAGGAAGGCTCCGCAGCGGGGACGGTGAGGGTGACACATGCCACGATTAGTGCTAGAATTCGAAACAGGTTCATTGGGTGCTCTCCTGATGGACAGCGGTCATCTTACCAAGAGCGCATGACCATATGCGAAGGGGACACAAAGGCATGTTCAGTGGCGCGGATCGATGGGCAGTCGGAATACTGGCAATGGGTCTCGGTAGCATCGGTATGGTTTCGGCATGCAGTACCGCCCCCGGATCTGGCGTCGGGTCAACTGGTGTGCGATGGGCCGGTCAGGTACTCGATGAATATGACAAACCGGTCGCCCACGCGAAAGTGTACCTCCTGAACCTCAACGCGTCGCCCCACAATGCCGAACGGTTGATCGCACAAACGAATTCGAACGGCCAGTGGAAATTTGCCCGACCGTTTACTCTCAAGGCATCGGAAGCCCTGGTGGTCGAACATGGCGACTATGGGCCAACCATTGCCAGCTTCGATTCCAAGTTGGCCAAGTCGCTCACGGACCAAAACCTTCGATTGTCACTTCACAAAGGTGTGGAGGTACATGGTCGGGCCCTCGGCACACACGGAGAACCTATCTCAACCGGAATCGGGTACTTGTTTGTACCCGTACCGACCGACTATGTCGAAACCTATTGGCCGATTAGGGTGTCTACACGACCGGACGGCACATTCAACCTGAGGGTACCCACGGCACAACAATACGACATGTCAATTTTTGCAGCGGGCTACCAGCCGACAACGCTGAAGGTTCGTGCTGCTTCTCCGAGTGAAACCATTGAAATAGTAATGAATCCCTATCACCACTTGCTTGGACGCGTCGTGGACTCAATGAACGACCCCATCGCGGATTGCACCGTTGAAATCATTTCAAAGGACGACGAGTTCTGGGAAAGCGTAGAGCTTTTCGTAACAGAAGACGGATGCGCCACCGGCGCAGGCGGAGAGACTTGGCAGCGCAAAACGAATTCCGAGGGCGAATTCGAATGGAACAAGCTGAAAAGCCGCGAGTACGTGGTCTCTGTCGGTCATCCGGACTACGAGACCCGCAAATTTCAACTTCCGACTTCCGAGTCTCGTCATGTAATTGTGCTGAACGGCACGAAGGATGGGCAAGCTTCCTCCCTCGCGCCAAAGTGAACCAGATGGTAAACGCATTACTTCTTTAGCATCAATTGTTGAGGATCCAATTCCGAAGGGTGTGATACGCCCACCTCTCCGGCAGGTCTGTCTCCTCTTCAACCAAATACCCTTCCGTGGTACGTACCAGTTTCCGTTCAATCAGAAAAGCGACGCCTTCTCGTACTACACTCCTGTCGACCTGCCTGCCGAAATTCAGTCGGAAGCCATTCTCTGTTCTCGTGTACGTGCCTTCTTCTCCCGTTCCAACAATGCCTTCTTCTCCTTTTGGACGTACCCACCGCTTCTCAAGGAGGTAGTTTCCGGAAGTATGAAATGTCAATACGGCCTGGGCGTTCTCGACGCTGCCCTTGAGCCGCAACACGCAAGTGAAGCGCGAAGTCTTCCACTCTTGACGGATAATTGCCGGGAAATACCAGAGCAGAACCAGCGTTCCGAGATCGGACAACCAGGCAATCGGCACCAACCACAGGGGCCAATGATTTATCAGGATCGCGAGCGTCAGCAACAAGGGCCCAAACAGCGGAACAAGGATAGGCGAGAAGTTCTCGTTACAGTCCTTGGGGCGCGCCCAGCAGAGTAGCCCCGAGAGGGCGCTGAGAAGCTGGATAAATATCCCGAAAGCGACAAGAACGATGGTTAGGCCGATCATGCGTTCGGCGGTCCTTTCGGAGTCCGCCGACGAGGAATTGATCTGATATCTGGTTCGCTTCCGCCGAGTCTTGCGAGCCGTCGCGCGCTTTCCCGTTCCACGAGTACCTGGAGCGCGGCGTTGATTACTGTAGAGTGGTCACTGACATTCAGAAGTCGCGCGGCGCTCAGAAGGAGTTTGTCGTCTATATCGAGAGCAATCCTCATGAATTTCCATCTCAGACATACGCCCTCGCGAACGCTACCCAGCATCGGTACGTCCGCAAGCCCTCGCGCGTCAGTTTCCGCTATCGAGATGATCAGGTTTCAACAAATTGAACCCCGCCTGCTCGAAATGATGATCGAAGGTCAACGCCGATGAAATGCCGCTGCGTCCCATCAAACCAAACGATATGCAATCAGTCAGCGACCATTCTTTGTCTGGACGGGTAGAGAAAAGCTCGAGTCCTGACCTGAAATCCGCTTGTGTGGCGGGCAATACGTCGGTCAGTTCCGACGCGTCAAGAAGACCGACAAATTCGAGAAACAGCACCCTGTTTCTGGGTGCGGACAGCAGCGCCCCGAGTTCGCACAACACAAATTCCGATGTGACGCGCCGTCCCGAGACTTCCTTGGAGAGCCTTATCGCCTCTTCGTGCCATTGGTCTTCCGGAACCAGCAGCGCGAGGTAGAATGACGTGTCCACGAAGACGGCTTTCATGCCGAGTGTTCGTCTCGAAGGTATCTGTCGTGGTTCTCGGAACTATCCCCGGGGAGTCCACTCGCCCTGCCGATTACGCTGGCGAGTTCCTCGGCCATCGTCTTTCCAGTGGAAGGAGTCCCGGTGTCATGATCTACCGGAAATAATTCGACGCGAACCCGGACCCCCTCGTCCAATGGGACGGGCTCGTCGAACACGACCTTGCCTGATTCAATGTGGCCTTGATAGGTCATCGCTAGCGCCCCTTTCTTTGGGCTGATTTACTCGCTTTTTGTCATCTTACTACTCTGCCGCGTCTTCCGCGTACGCCGTAGTTGGCCATCGTGTTCACTTCACTTGGATGCCAACAACTTCATCCTAGCCGAGGTGGAGTGTTCTGTCAAGGAGTCCACGCCACAGATCGGACGGTTGGGACCGATCGGATGCTTGCTTCCGATCCGTCGGGGCCGCCCGATCTCTTCGACATTGTGAAGACGGGCCGCCCGATCGGGCGGCCCGTTCTAATCTTCAGCTATCTCGCGCTACTTCAGCACACGTCCATCTTCGACAAGCTGATCATCTCGCCCGCGCTCAGGTTCAGCGTGGGCGTGTAGCCTGGCAGGGGCTTGATGTGGGTGTGGAAGGCGTCGAGGAACCAGAAGGGCTGCGGGAAATATTCGTCTTCCATTTCCGCAGGGGGCACGATCCAGTTGTAGGCGCCGAGGACGACCGGGGGCGCGTCGAGGTGGTCGAAGGCCATGGTGCTGATCTGGGAGGCGACGGTGTGCATGAAGCTACCGCGCTCGCAGGCGTCGCTCGCGAGGATGAGGCGACCGGTCTTCTTCACGGACTGGTAGAGTTTGTCGTAGTCGAAGGGCACGAGGCTGCGTCCGTCGATGACTTCCGTGGAGATGCCGTACTGCTCTTCGAGCTGCTTCGCGGCATCCAGCGCGCGGTAGAGCGTCGCGCCGAAGGTGAGGATGGTGAGAGCCTTGCCTTCCTTCGCCACGAAGGGCTCGCCGATCGGCACGCGGTAGTAGTCGGCGGGAACGCCCTCGGGGTGGACGGTTTCCGGCACGGTGTAGAGGCGCTGGCTCTCGAAGAAGACGACCGGATCGTTGCCACTTAGGGCGGTGGCCATCATGCCTTTCGCGTCGTAGGGCGTGGCGGGGAACACGACTTTCAGGCCGGGGATGTGGGCGCAGAGGGCGGTCCAGTCCTGAGAGTGCTGGGCGCCGTATTTGTTGCCCACGGACACGCGCAGGATGACGGGCATCTTGCAGTAGCCGCCGGACATGGCCTGCCACTTGGCCATCTGGTTGAACACTTCGTCGCCAGCGCGGCCGAGGAAGTCGCAGTACATCAACTCCACGAGAGCCTTGCCGCCTTCGAGGGCATAGCCCACGCCCGTGCCGACGATGGCCGCTTCGGAGATGGGCGAGTTGAAGAGGCGGTGATAAGGCAGAGCTTCGGTGAGGCCCTGATACACGGCAAAAGCACCGCCCCAGTCGCGGTTTTCTTCGCCATAGGCCACCAGGCGGTGGTCGTTGTAGAAGTGGTGCACGACGGCTTCGAAGATGGCTTCGCCATAGGTCACGGCCTTGGTGCCCTTGAGCACCGCGCCATTCTCGTCGATGCCCTTGCGGGACTTCTTCGCGATGGCCTTCACCCGGGGAATCTCTTCCATGGGGATGTTCACGTCGTCCTTGCGGCGCAGGCCGGGCAGAGTCTCGTCGATTTCATTGCTGAACATCATGGGCGCGATGCCGGTGCGGACGCCCAGAGCGAGGCGGGGCGAGTGGTCATAGTCCACCGCCAGGCGACAGGCCTTGGTGCACTTGCGGGTGGCATAGGCCTGGACCGCGTCGAGATCGGCCTGGGTGGCGACGCCGGCATCCACCAGCTTGCCGCCGAATTCGAGGATGGGGTCCACTTTCTTCCACATCTCGATTTCGTCGCGCTCGCGGTAGCTGGACTGGTCGCTGGGGGAGTGGCCGGTCTGGCGGTAGCACTGCACGTCCAGCAGGACCGGGCCCTTGCCGGAGTGGAGCAATTCCATCTTGCGCTGGTAGGCATCGGCCACGCTGAGAGGGTTGTTTCCGTCCACGCATTCCGCGTGCATGCAGTCGGGGTTGACCGCCGCGCCCACGCGGGCCAGGCGATCGAAGCCCATGGTCTCGCCGATGGGCTGGCCGCCCATGCCGTAGAAGTTGTTCATGAAATTGAAGACGATGGGCAGGCCGCCGCGGTAGTCCTTCTCCCACAGGCGCGTGAACTGGCCCATGGAGGCGAAGCCGAGGGCTTCCCACACCGGGCCGCAGCCCATGGAGGCGTCGCCGATGTTCGCGATGGTGATGCCGCCAGCCTGCTGCACCTTTTTGAAGAGCGCGGAGCCCGTGGCGATGTCGGCGCTTCCGCCCACGAGGGCGTTATTCGGGAAAATGCCGAAGGGCGTAAAGAAGACGTGCATGGAGCCACCCATGCCCTTGTTGAAGCCGGTCTCGCGGCCGAAGATTTCCGCGAGGAGGCCGTAGAGCAGGAAGTCGATGCCGAGTTCTTCTTTATCGATGGTGCTGAGCGCATTCTTCGCGCCGGCCTTGAGTCCGGTCCAGTCGGCTTCGTTCTTCTCGACGATGCGGAGGATGCGGCCGTCCCAGAACCGCTCCATAATGCCCTGGAGCCCCGTGTCGCGCAGTTCGCTGATGGCGCGCATGCCCTTGGCGATTACTTCGCCGTGGCTGCGGTGGCTGCCGAAGATGTGGTCGTTCACCGCCAGGTGGAAGCACTCACCCACGGCGGCGGCTTCCTGCCCCGTGGAAAGGTGCGCCGGGCCGGCGTGGTTGTAATTGATGCCCTGGTAGCTCTGGGTCTTCTTGATGCTGTCGAGCATGTTCTCGAATTCGCGGATGACCACCATGTCGCGGTAGGCTCGGAGCAGGCGCTCGGGCGTGATGGCCTTGTTGCTCTTCAGCTCTTCTTTGATGGTCTTCTTGTAGGCGTTGACCGGGATGTCGCCGATCTTGACGTAGTCGGACTTCCGGACTTCTTCCGGCACGACCATGAGGGGCTTGGGCATGGATCTCTTTCCTCTCGTTCCCAAGCTCTGCTTGGGAATGCAGATCTCGAAGCTCTGCTTCGACACTTTGACGTTGAAACTGGGTGCAATATTGAGAAACTACGCTTTCGCGCCAGCCCTTTCGGAGCGGAGCTCCGGGGACTGCATTCCCAGGCGGAGCCTGGGAACGAGTGAGTCTACTTAAAAATCCGCCGTCTCCAGCAGGGTCTTCAGGTGGCCCATGAACTGCGCCGCCACCGCGCCGTCGATGACGCGGTGATCGCTGCTCAGGGTCAGCTTCATGATCGGGCGCACCTGAATGCCGCCATCGATGACCACCGGGCGGTCCTTGATCTGGCCGATGGCCAGGATCGCGCTGTCGGGCTGGTTGATGATGGCCGTGAAGTGGTCCACGCCGAAGGCGCCGAGGTTCGACACGGTGAACGTGTTGCCCTGGTAATCGTCCGGCGTGAGCTTGCCGGTTTTGGCCTTCTCCACCAGCGCCTTGCAGTCGCGGCTGATGTCCTGCAGGGACTTCGATTCGATCCCCTTCACCACGGGCACAATCAGGCCGGCGGGCAGCGCCACGGCGAAGCCGAGGTTGATGCCACTCCGCATCTCGATGGCGTCACCGAGCCACTTGGCGCTCACCACCGGGAAGGCCTGGATCGCCCGGGTGGTGGCGCGCATGACGAGGTCATTGAAAGAGGGCTTGAAGTTCGGCAGGGCGCCACGGAAAGCCACGGATTCTTTCATGTCCACTTCCACGGTGATGTAGAAGTGGGGCGCGCCAAACTTGCTCTCCACCATGCGCTGGGCGATGATCTTGCGCATGGGTGTAAGGGGCACGCGCTCACCGGTCGTGGCGGGCAGGGATACGGGGGCCGGGGCACTGGCGACAGCCGGGGTGGATGCACCGGACGGCTGAGCCTTGGTCGCCGCAAGTACATCGTCCCGCTCGACTCGACCCGTGGCGCCGCCGGGAGCTACCGTGGTGATATCGATACCCGCTTCGCGCGCAACGCGGCGTGCGGTCGGGGTCGAGCGAACGGCATCGCGCTTCTGACTGTAAGCAAGCACGTCCTCTTCGATGACGCGGCCTTCCGGGCCGGTACCGGCAACGAAAGCGGGGTCTATGTGCAGGCGATCCGCCGTGGAGCGCGCGCGGGGCGACATGGCATTTCCTCCCGCTTGCGGGGGGACAGGGGGGGTAAAACCAGCGGAAGGTTCAGGCGCGGCGACGGTTGCCGGGGACGCCGTCAGGTTTCCCCCCGCTTCGGGGGGGGCAGAGGGGGTAGCCACAACGGACGGTTCCGGAGCGGCAGGGGCTGCTGCGGGAGCGCCACCGACATCCGGCAGCGCCTCGTTCGCATCGCCCACCAGCGCTACGACCGTCAGAACCGGCACTTCGATGCCCTCGGCGACGATGATCTTGCGGAGCACACCGGCGGCGGTGGATTCACATTCGATTTCGGCCTTGTCCGTCTGGATGGTGAAGATCGGCTCCCCCAGCGCGATGGTGTCGCCTTCCTTCTTCAGCCACTGCGTGATTTCGGCCTCTTCCACGCTCTGTCCCAGTTGGGGGAGTTTAATTTCGTGCATTGGGTTTCCTGTCTTCCTCTGCGCAGGTGCCAGCGCATCCCGCAATCTTAGTCCACGAAGTGGACGGCATATCGTAGCCCAGGCGCATCTACGACCAAGCAGAGCTTGGGAACGAGTGGTCAAAATCTACGCCACCATCACCCGAACACTATTCGCTTCACAGTACTCTTCATAATCTCGCGGCAGGGGCGCATCCGTCACCAGCACATCCACCTCCGACAATTTACCCGCCTGCGCGAAGGTCACCATCCCCACCTTGTTGCTGTCGGCGAGCAGGATGACCTCGCTCGCGCGTTGCATCACCAGCTCCTTCGTGTAGGCCTCACCCGCGTCGGTGGTGGTGAGTCCCGCAGTGAGCGAGAGGCCGATGGTGCCCATGAAGGCCTTGTCGATGTGCATCGCCTCCAGCATCAGGCGCGTGAGGGGACCCACCATCGTCTGGCTCAGGCGGCGCAGCTCGCCGCCAATCAAAATCAACTGGGACCGCTGCCCACCAACTCCGTGGCCGCGCGCAGGGAATTCGTCACAATGGTAATCGCGCCGCCATAGTCGCGCAGCAGCCGCGCCAGCTCCAGGGCCGTGCTGCCGCCGTCGAGATAAATCGTGTCGCGGGGCGCAATCAGTTCCAGGGCCTTGCGGGCGATCCGCTGCTTCTCCGACTTGGCGATGGCCGCCTTATCGTCGAAGAAAGGCTCTTCGTAGCGCTTCTCCCCCACTGACACCGCGCCGCCATGGACCCGCCGGGCCTCGCCCAAGCGCTCCAGCTCTTCCAAGTCGCGCCGCACTGTGGCGGGAGAAACCTGGAGCGTGGCACAGAGTTCATCTACCCGGACAATGGCGTTTTCGCGTAGAATGGCCCGCAGCCTGTCCACGCGTTCCGCGGCTATTTCCTTTGGTCTATGAACTTGTGCGGTAGGCATACGTAAGATAGTCCTTGAAACTTAATGAGAGTTTATACTATATTTAAGAAAGAAATCAATCACAAATAATCAAACTCTTTCAGAGGTGGCAGGGCCACAGCCGATAATCGTTGAAGTTTCTGCCTCGTTTTTATAGAGATTGTCGTAATTTTCCAGTTGCTCTTAGCACTAAGTGACAGAATAAAGGAAGCCAAACACAATGACCCAGACCCGCGCACTTCGCCTCTATGACAAGCACGACCTCCGCTTGGAAGTGTTTGATTTGCCTGCCCTTAAGGACGATGAAATCCTCGCCACCGTCAAGACGAACAGCATCTGCATGTCCGACTATAAGATTGTGCAGCAGGGTTCCGACCACAAGCGCGTGCCAAACAACCTGAAAGAAAAGCCCATCATCCTGGGCCACGAGATGTGCGGCGAGATTGTGGAAGTGGGCGCGAAGCACAAGGATCTGGTCAAGGTCGGCGCGAAATACAGCCTCCAGCCCGCGCTGAACATCCCCGGTCGCGAGTTCGACGCGCCGGGCTACTCCTTCCCCTACCTCGGCGGCCACGCGACCCACGTCATCATTCCCCGCGAAGTTATGGAGCAGGACTGTCTGCTGTCCTATGAAGGCGAGGGCTATTTCCAGGCGTCTTTGGCCGAGCCGGTCTCCTGCATCGTGGGCGGCTTCAACGTGCAGTACCACTTCGAGCACGGCTCCTATGTTCACCAGATGGGTATCGACACCAACGGCAACATGGCCCTCCTCGGCGGCACGGGTCCCATGGGTCTCGGCGCGATTGACTACGCGCTCCACGGCCCGAACAAGCCGAAGATCCTCGTGGTGACCGATATCGATCAGGCCCGCCTGGATCGTGCCGCGTCCCTCTTCACCGTGGCGGACGCCAAGGCAAACGGTGTGGAACTGCACTACGTCAACACGGGCGGCGGAAGTCCGGTCCAGGACATGAAAGATATCGCTGGCGGCAAGGGCTATGCGGACGTATTCGTCTTCGCCCCCGTGGCCGGGCTCATTGAGCAGGCGAGCGCCATCATGGGCGTGAACGGCTGCCTGAACTTCTTTGCGGGTCCGACGGACACCGAGTTCAAGGCCACGATCAATTTCTACGACGTGCACTATGCGGCCCACCACGTGGCGGCGAACAGTGGCGGCGACACCAACAACATGCGCATCGCGCTGAAGTACATGAGCGAAGGCAAGCTGAAGCCCGCTGTGATGGTGACCCACATCGGCGGTCTGAACGCCTCCGCCGAGACCACGGAAAACCTGCCGAAAATCCCCGGCGGAAAGAAGCTGATCTACACCACGAAAAACCTCCCCCTCTTCGCGCTGTGGGACCTGCCGGAACTCGGCAAGAACGATCCCTTCTATGCGAAGCTCGCGGAGATCACGGCGGCGAACAACGGCCTGTGGTCGCTCGAAGCGGAAGCCTACCTGATGGCGAATGCACCGGCGATTGGGTAAGTTGCTGCTCGTATTCTGAAAACTGTAGAGAAGTATGGAGCGGGGGCTTTCCAGCCCCCATGGCGAGCAACGAAGTTGCGAGTCACGGAAAATAGCCTCGGTCACCGGGGCCTGGAAAGGCCCCGCTCCATAGCAACGTCACTGTTTAAATTGATCCACACCGGAGCCCCCACAACAATGTCCTCCCCCCTCGCCTGGCCCGATTTTTCCGCCCTGAGCACCCCCATGGAGCAGCTCGTCGCCCTGTCCCGTTTCTACGGCACCGACCCCAGCTTCGTCATCGCCGGGGGTGGCAACACCTCGGTGAAAATCGGCAACCGCCTCCAGGTCAAAGGCAGTGGCTCTTCCCTGGCCGACATCACGGAGAAGGGCTTCGTGGAAATGGATCGCGACGCCCTCGACGCGCTCCTGAAATCGGAACTGAGCAGCGACATCGACACGCGCGAGGCGCAGTTCAAGGACGCTGTCATGGCGGCGCGCCTCCACCCGGAGCTGGGACAGCGTCCCTCCGTGGAGTGCGTGCTGCACAACCTGATGCCCGGCACCTTTGTGGTCCACACCCACTCTACCATCGTGAATATGATCACCTGCGCGAAGGGTGGCAAGGATATCGCCGAGAAACTTTTCGGTGACCGCGTGCTCTGGCTGCCCTATGTCACGCCCGGCTACGTCCTCTCCAAGGCGCTTTTCGACGCCATGGCGGAATACACCGCACGCACGGGCAAGGCCGAGCCGGAGGCGGTCTTCATGGGCAACCACGGCCTGATTATCAGCGGTGAGACCCCCGCCGAAATCAAGGAAAAGACCGACCGCGTCATCGCGACTATTGAGACGGCCCTGGGCGAGCTCTCCCCCGTGCCTTTCGGCGCTATCTCCATGCTGAAGGACGACCACGCGAAGCACCTGATCAATGTTATCGCGCCGACGCTGCGCGGCTTGCTGTCCGATGGCCCCGCACTGAAAGTGGTCACCTTCGACGACTCCGAGATCGTGAAAGCCTTCACCGGCGGTCTCGAAGGCCAGGCCACGGCGGCGGGCGGCCCGATGATTCCCGATCAGATCGTCTACTGCAAATCCTTCCCGCTCTGGGTGGCCTGCGACCCCACGGCGAGCGAGGCTGAGATTCTCACCTACCTGCGCAACGCCATCACGATTCATACCGAGGAGACCCACTTCGCCCCGCTCGTCATTCTGGTGCAGGGTCTGGGCATGTTCACCGTGGGCGACACCTATAAAGACGCCGCGACGGTGCGGGATATCTATATCGACGACATAAAGATCATGGCGGGCGCGCGCCACCTCAGTGGCGTCGAGTACATGACCAAGGTCGACCGCGACTTCATCGAAAACTGGGAAGTCGAGAACTACCGCCGCAAGGTGGCCTCCGCCGGTCGCGCGAAGGGCCAGGTGGACGGCAAGATTGCCGTGGTCACCGGCGCGGCGCAGGGCTTCGGCCTGGAGATCGCCAAGGGCCTCGCCGCGGAAGGCGCTAACGTGGTGCTGGCGGATATCAACGCCGCAGGCACCCAGGCAGCGGCGGAAGGTGTGGCGAAAGAGTTCGGCGCGGGCCGCGCGCTCGGCTTCGCGATGAACGTCACCGACGGCGCAAGCATCGCGGAAGCGCTACATCAGACGGTGCGGGCCTATGGCGGTTTCGACCTCTTTGTGGCCAATGCGGGCGTGCTCAAGGCGGGCAGTGTGAAGGTGCTGGCGGAGAGCGATTTCGATTTCGTCACCAATGTAAACTACAAAGGTTACTTCCTCTGCGTGCAGCACGCCGCGCCCATCATGGCGCGTCAGCACCGCGCAAAGCCGAGCTACCTGAGCGACATCGTCCAGATTAACTCCAAGTCCGGCCTCGAAGGCTCGAACAAGAACGGCGCTTACGCGGGCAGTAAATTCGGTGGTATCGGCCTCACCCAGTCCTTCGCGCTGGAGCTCGTGGAAGACGGCATCAAGGTCAACAGCGTCTGCCCCGGCAACTTCTTCGACGGCCCCCTGTGGTCCGACCCGGAAAAGGGCCTCTTCGTGCAGTACCTCCACTCCGGCAAAGTCCCCGGCGCGAAGACCATTGACGACGTGAAGCATTTCTACGAGGCGAAAGTCCCCATGGGCCGCGGCTGCACGGGGCCGGATGTGTTGCGCGCGATTGTCTACCTCGTGCAGCAGCAATACGAAACCGGCCAGGCCCTGCCGGTCACCGGCGGTCAGACCATGCTGTCGTAGGCGGACGAAGTGGTGCCAAGGCGAGAAGAGGACAAAGGACTTAAGGGACGGGACCTAAAGGTTATCGACCAGACTCCGCTCCCGATTATTTCGGCGAGCGTAATAGCAAGTAGCCCACGAAACCGACAATGCCGGTGAGAAGCACCGTTCCTGTCCATACCAACGGCACCGCGCTTTCGCGCTCCCGTGCATCCCGGAAGGTCCATAGGGAAAGGACAGCATGCGTGAAAATCAAAAATATAATCAGGCCAAAGAATTGTTCCATGTTGCATTTCTCCTCGTTGAATTCGCCTGCCGACTTTGACAAATTCTTTGCGCTCCCTGCGCTCTTTCGCGGCTAAACATATTTCGCTCTACTCCAGCACCCGCGCCAGCGCATCGGCCATGCGCTGCCAGGCACTCTGGGCGCGCTCGACGAAGTCCGCCCACTTGGGAGTCAGTACCTGGCTTATTTTCAGCTCACTTCCCCCATCGACCGGCACCACCTCCACTTCCACGCGGCTGTACTCCATATCCTCTTTCTGGCGCACGCCCCACGTGAAAACCAACCATAGAGGACGATCGATTTCGAGGTATTCGCCGATGTGGTCGATCTCCGCATCGCCGCGCCGCACCAGAAAGGAGAAAGAGCCGCCGACCTTTGGGTTCACCTAGAAGTGGACCCCGTAGTTTGGACACTGGATCGGGTTTCTTAAGTGTATCTGTTTCGGGGTTAAGCTGAGGCCTTTGTGCGGGCGTTCAGACTCTGGTAGTAGAGAGCATCGGGTGTCATCTTTTCAAGGGACTGGTGTTTCCTCCTCTGGTTGTAGAATTCCATCCATGCGCGAATCCGCTGGCGTGCGTGGGGCATGCTCTCGTAGGCGTTCAGGTAGACCTCCTCATACTTG
>JBHEKR010000314.1:0-56983 GCA_041859365.1 Candidatus Hydrogenedentales bacterium | reverse complement strand
CAACGCAAGGAATCTGCGGGTGCCACCCACACACGGAGGAGCTTGCGACGGATTTCGTGGGTGAAGGGACGCTGACGATGGTTGTTCACCCCGCATCCCAACGCCCGCCCCGGGGTGCCACGCGATCCGGCAACGCCGGTTCGCCCGAGGCGGAGTGCACTTACTACATCCCGGTTCACCCGGGCTCTCCTTTTGAACCCTGTATTCCTGGCAAAGACGCTGGAGCTCATCAGTTCACAACCCATTCCACCCCATTGACGAACCGCCCTTTCGGGCGGATCGCGTGGCACGTTTTTACGCCGGTGCCCTCATTGCAGTTCTCCCCGTCTCCCGCTATACTCGGACCCTTCCGCAAATCATCCAGGGGACCTGTCATGCCCGTCATCATCGCCATACTCATCTTCCTCGGCTTCGCACCCATTACCCACGCCGAGCCATCCATACGTCTCTATAATCCCACCGAGTTCACCGGCCCCGCCCTCGTGGAAATCCCAACCGGCCGCATCGCATCGCCAGGATTGATCGACTGGAGTACCCAACACCTCGAAGTGAAGGGCGAAGTGCTTCCCCATGCCCTGCGCGAGGGCCGCGCGCATTGGAAGTCGACCCTCACCGCGTCCGTCGCCACACCCCGCGCCGAAGACTTGCTCGTGTTCTGGTGCGCCGTGCCGCCGGGCGAGTGGATCGAGGTCGAAGTCGTGTCGGGTGCCCCCGAATCCGCCGCAGCACTCGAACGCGCCGACGGGACGTTCACGATCCGCTACCCAAGCGTCGAAGCGGTCATCGACGAGTCCACCGGCCTGCTGACCAGCCTGTCCATCGGCGGCGAATCCCTGCTCGACGCCCCCATCAGCGTCACCGCCTCGACACTGGCCCCCGATCCCTTTCAATACACCTGCAGCATCGGTCCGGGCTATATCCCCTTTCAGGTCGCGGTGAAAAGCGCCGATCTCGTCCCCGTGACCGCGCGCCTGGCCTCCCAATCTTCCACGCCCGGCATGACGGAACTGAACTTCGCCCTCCAATCCAACGGCGGCCCCGATATGGCCCTGACCTATCGCGTCCACAGCGGCGGCCTCGTGGAAATCATCGCCGACGAGCGTCCGTGGACCGGGCTGAGCCCCTGGATGAACCACGCCATACAAATCGCGCTGCCCATCAAGGGCGAAGCGCAGTCCCTGCCTCTCTTGGAAAATCGCCATCCCTTCTACGGCTTTAAAGACTTCCCCGGAACGGTCCCCCAGATCGCACAGCGCTATGCGGGCGAAACGGTGGACATCGCCGTGATTGGCGACGAAATCGTGAATGGACGCCATTGGCTTCGTCGGATACAAGCGGTACCGCGCGATGGCGTGAATTCGCTCGACGAACTTGTGGAGATGATGGACGAGGGTCTTGTCGTCGTGCCCAAGCCCATAGCAACCGCAGCCCCCGTGTGGATCGTGGATGCGCCGGACACAGCGGGCGTGATCGCCACGAGACTCTCCAAGGCCCTCGGGGCACCGACGCGAGCGGAGGCCGAGGCGGCGCAACAGCCGGATGTACACCGCGTCACGTTGGACATGGACGCGTCCCATGGCGTCGAGGGAATCGAGGGCGACGGCTACGCCATCACCGCCGCTTCCGATGGCGGCGTGCGGATCAGCGCCCATACGCTCCTCGGGCTTAACATGGCGGTATCGGATGTGATTGCGCAGTTGGCCGACGACAAGCGCGTGCCGCTCATCGCGCGCAACCCCGTGGTGGAGGTGCGCGGCGGCGGCTTCGGCGGTGGAAATTTTGAGGTGGACTTCCCCTATGGCGACGACGCGGAGTGGGAGCGGGTGTTTGATGGTCTCCTCGATTCGGGCATGAACACCTTCTGGTGCCTGGGCATGTGGGGCAACTGGAAATTGCCGGTATCGTATAAATACATGCCCGAGCTTCACTCCGACGATCCCGAGGCCTACGACGAATCTTCCGGCGTGCTGTTCAGCGAACTCGATCAACACCGGGATCATGGCCTCAAGCTCATGCGCTATTTGCAGCAGCGGGGTGGACGGGTCTACGTGTGGTTGCCCATCGGCTGCGTGCCCACAACATTCGTGGAGCAATACCCCGAGGCCTTGAAGCCGGGCACCGTGGAAGAATTCTGGGGACGCCCCAAAGGAACGCCCTGTTTCACCCATCCGAGATATTCCGAATACCTCGACGCCTTCCTGAAAGAACTCGTCGAGACCTATCCCCTCGATGGCGTCGTCCTCGTGCGCGACGACAACGGCGGCGTCTGCGATTGCGAACGCTGCACGGCCTTCACTGCCGCTTCCAAAACCAAAGTCGCCGTGTGGGAACAATACCTCCAGATCCACGAGCGCCTGCGCGGCCTCGGCTTCATAGGCGCCGTGGGCGTCTACCCCTACTTCGACGGCTACACCCCCGCGCTGGACGCCCAGATGCCGGAGGACCTCTTCATCGCGGGCCATGGCGCTTCGACCGCCGCCCTCACGCGGGATCAGTCGCGGATTGGCCACATGCCCGACACCTGGCTCGACAACCTCTACACGAACTTCAAGCTGCCTTCTTCGCCGCGTATGCGCCGCCTGCTGGGCGATCGGGGCAGTTTCTACATCGGCGGGGCCTACCAGACCACCGAATTGCCCTGGGAATCCATGGGCTACTTCGGCTGGGAGCCCACCGCCACGCCCAACACCTTCCGCTACCAGTGGGGCGCGCGCAACTTCGGTAAGGACAGCGCCATCGCCTTCACGCGCATGAACGATGTCTACGAACACCTGTGGGAGATCAACGCCCGCCACCTGATTCCCAACGCGTGGATCGCCATGGACGCCGCATCGCGTTCTCGCGTCGCCGAAGATACCCGCGCGCACCTGCGCGACTACGACGCCCGCCTCGGCGAACTGCGCCAGGCCATGTCGCCGGGCCATGAGGAGTGGTTGAACCTCTCGGCCCTCTTCACGCCCTTCCTTGAGTATCAGCTCCGCCGCCTGGAGCTTTTCATGGAGATGATAGAGATCGCAAAACAGCACGGTCCCGCCATCGACGGCGGAAGTCTGCCCGAAGAAGCCCGCGCGGCCCTCCTCGCGAAGTACGCTGAGATGAAAGACTACGCAACCAAGTACGCCAACGCGCAGAGCACCCTCCCCGGCAACATGATGGAAGCCACCCGCAGTCTCACCATGCCCTACAACGAATGGATGACCGGCTTCGAAGGCTGGCTCGATCCCCACCTGGAGCGACCGCAATTCGCCGCGAAGCTCATCAACACCCCAACCGAAATGCGCGCGGGCGAAGCGTTCACCATCGCGGTCGAAGTCCACAACACCGGAATCATTCCCTGGGACCGCTGCGACCTTGCGCTCTCCGAGAACGCCATAAAACTTGGCTGGAAGATCGAAGCCTTTGTCGACGAGAAACCCATCGCCCCCGGCGACCGCGTGACACGGACTATCACGGGAACCGCACCTTCGGTAGCGATTCAGACTACGGTGTTGGCATTCAGCCCAACCCGCAACCGCACGAAAATGGCAGAAGTGCCGTTGCAAGTAGTGTTGGTAGGGACTGACGCGCCCAAGTGAGCGTTGAGCTACGAAGTGCCCGCGAATCCAAGGCACATTGCGCATTGACGTCGCGACGTCAATGGGCGTGGCTGTCCTGTCGCGCGCGAGGCAGGCCCGGTTCCACCATCGATTCACCGACAGGCGACATGACGTTTGATAGCAGTGTGCTTTATGCCTCCGTCGCCTCCCCAGACGACGGGACAGCCACACCCTGAGACGTTACGGGCACGCATCCGGGGGCACGGCGGGTCGGGGTTGGCGAAGTTCTTCGCCGTGCGCTTGGGTGCGTCAGTCCCTGAGTGCGTGCCACCCTCAAGCGGCGGAGCGAAGCGGGGGAGCTTGTGGGTGATGGGACGTCGGCAAAGAAAAAGCTCCCCGCTTACCAAGGCCACCCCGGGTGCCACCTCAATCCCGCCTCAGGCGGGTTTTGGGTGCCGCCGAGGGAGATCAACTTGATACGTGCGGTGTGCCCAACTCCGGCTCGACAATCCAACACAAAATCCTTAACCCTTTGTGCTAGAATCCGATATCTATTAGCGGTAGCAATCGGAGGCGCTTACATGTCGTTCAAACATGTTTGGTTAAGGAATGTTTCGCCCGTCGCGCTGACGCTATGTGCATTCTCCTGCGCACACACGCACGATCCCCATGCGCATCTCAAGGTTCCCGCCCCGCCCTCTGGCGCCTCCTTTATCATCCGGGGCAATGTTACCGACGCAGAGAGCGGTTTGCCCTACTCTCACGCCGTGATTGGTCTGGCCGATGTCCGTCATGAAAACTCGGGAAGTCTACTGCACAAAAGTGCTCGCCTGGGCACAGCCGACCGGAAAGGTCTCATTGATCTCGCCGTGACTTGGGGAGCGTGGGAGCAATACACCCTGAAGCCGTTGCGCGTCGACGACCCAGAGCGTGTCCGCAGTTTTACGGCCATCGTAGAATCCGCCGAGGCGCGTTGCCGCGCGGGAGACCCTGCAAGCATCGCGGTCATCATCGAACCGGCGTGGGACGAGCCCGTGGTTCTGCTCTTTGACGCGTCTGACTTGGCCGCCTCTGCGCAGGGAGATCTCGTGCTCGACATCGGGACGGTGAAATTGACGCTGCCTTCTCCGCCCATTGGCCTTTCTGGTCTTTCGGTGGAAGAGCGGGAGGCCATGCTCGATGCGGAACTTCCGGCGGAGGTAGAGCCATGAGCGGTCTTGCTCGCGTCATCGGTTTGGGCGCACTCCTCGTGTTGCAGGGGTGTGCGCATCATGGTGCAAAGTCCGAAGTGAAAACCCCTGTTCCCGCGCCCAGTGCCGAGGCGATGGCCGCGAAAATCTATTCATTTCGTCACAATGCGGAGTTTTTGTTTAAAGCCCGAGTCATAGCGGCGGACGACGATATGCCGATATCCCATGCCGAAGTCTATTTCATCGACACAGGGCTCGATACGCAGCGCGCCGCCCGTCCAAAAGCAATCCAGATGGGGACGGCGAACAGCCGTGGTTTCGTTGACCAGCGCTATGACTATGTGTGGTACACACAGGCGTCGTTCAATTCGCTCAAGACTGAATTGCCCAATGTCGATGGGCTTGAGGACTATGACCGGCGGGTTGCCCTCCTTGTCGCCATACACCAGGCATTGGTGGCTACAGAGCCTGTTGAAACATTCGCGGTCGAAATTAGAAAGGATGGCTTTGTTCCCTTTCGTAGGGACATTGACTACACTGAACTGTTGAAGAAGCACGAGGACCCAAAATGGGGGGACTGGCCGGATATATTCGGCACCGTCCTTGGCGACCACGAGGGCTATGTCGATTGGATGGAGAAGTTCAGCGCCTCGGCGCCGGACCTGGGTACGATATCGCTTGAGCGCGAAGTGCGCCCGGTGTCTCCATCGATTCGCTGACAGGCGACATGTCGTTTGCCTGAATGATGTTTCACGTCTTCGTCTCCTCTCCAGACGACGGGACATCCACACCCTGAAACGTCACGAACACGCATCCGGGGGCACGGCGGGTCGAGGTTGGCGAAGATGTTCGCCGTGCTTCTGGGTGCGTCAGTCCCTGCGTGCGCCCGAATTCTATTGCCATACTGAAGCGTTGTCCCTGTCGATTCTGCTCTCTTTTCATGCACCGCGCCGTCGTGTTACATTGAAATGGTAATTGCGACAGTATTCGGAGGGCTTGGCATGATTCTCAAGGCACGTTGTTGTGCGACGACCACGTTTGTGGTGTGGGTCTTTTTTTCTCTTTCTTGCGCCCATACGCCCGATCCCCACATGAATCTTAGCGCTCCCGCGCCGCCCTTTGATAAGCCGCTTATCATTCGCGGCAGTGTCACCGACGCGACTACGGGGGAGCCCATCCCCTATGTAGAAGTCTACGTAATCGACGCCCGGCACGAAAACTGGGCAGCGCTGAAAGACCATAGTGCGCACCTTGGCACCGCCGACCGCGATGGCGTTGTTGACCTTGCCGTCACGTTAATTGCTTCGGAAGACGTTGTGAGTCCGTCAAGGTTCCGTTCCGGGTTTCGCCGATGGGGTGAGACCAAGCCCGTCGTAGAAGCGGCGGAAGCCCGTTGTCGCGAGGGAAAGCCGTCGGTTATCGCGGTGGTACTTGTCGCCCCCAGTCACAACGACGCCATACTCTTTCCAGAAGCTCCGCTCCAGTTCGATGAATCCCGAGGTGCGAACATCTTGCAACTTGGCACGGTAACGATGGTCCGCAGGCCGGATTCAGACTTCATATTTGCGGAAAGCTGGCTGGAAACGCAGGAGGCCGACGCGAAATGAGACCGCTATGCTCACTTATTTGCGCCACGTTGTTAGCCGCCGGTTGCGCCCACCGCGCCGCTCCTGGACCGGTCCGGTTTTCGGCGGATCGCACAATAATTGCGACGTTCTCTGCCGGGTTCGTGGCACGGGGAACTGTCGTGGAGGCGGACGGAACGCCGGCGGACTATGCGGAGGTGTACTTCATCGACTTGGGCCTTGACTACGTTCGGGCTGAGCAGGCTCGGGAATCCAGAATTGGCACCGCGGACGAAAACGGCACCCTGGATCAGGGATTCGACTATGGCTGGTGTACCGAGATTTCATTCAAGTCCCTCGGACTCGAAGCGCCAGACTTTTCCGGGGAAGTAGAGGGTGATCCCCATATATTGTTTTCCGAGGCCCTCTGGGAGGCTTGGTCGAATGCGAAACTCCCCCAGCCCTTTGCCATTGAGATCCGCGCGGAGGGTTTTAAGCCCCACCGTGTGGAATTTGACCTCACCCAAATGCCCCAACTCGACGGGCCACACATTCTCGAACTCGGCACGGTCAAGGTCGAAGCGACGCCGTAGGGGCTGACGCGCCCATGCAAACGTTGAGACACGAAGTGCCCGCGAACCCAAGGCCCACCGCGAATTGGCGTCGTGACGTCTCCGGGCGTGGCTGTCCCGTCGTGGGCGAAGTGCGCCCAAATTGTCGACAGGCGACATGTCGTTTGCCTCAATGATGTTTCACGTCTCCGTCGCCTCCCCAGACGACGGGACAGCCACACCCTGAGACGTTACGGGCACGCATCCGGGGGCACGGCGGGTCAAGGCTGGGGAAGATCAACACCAGGTTCGCGGGTGCGTCAGTCCCTGCGTGCGTGCCACTCAATCCCGTCGCTGTGCCTCTGTGTCCCCGTCGTGCTAAGATACCCGCCCCAAGAGAGCAATCATTACTACAGGATTTTCCCATGAAAGACACCTATCGTTTTCTGGCATTTGATCTGGGCGCGGAGAGCGGCCGGGCCGTTTTGGCGAACTTGAGTGGCGGGAAGATCGCCCTGGAGGAGATTCATCGCTTCCGCACGGAGGGGCTCATCATGCTGGGCCGTCGTCAGTGGGATCTGGCGCGGATCTACGAGGAAATGATCGCGGGCCTGGCCAAGTGCGCGCGGGAGCACACCGCCGAACTCGATGCCATCGCCATCGACACGTGGGGCGTGGATTTTGGCCTCCTCGACAGCGAAGGCCACGTGCTGGCGAACCCGGTCCACTACCGCGACAATCGCACCGAGGGCATGTTCGACGCCGCTTATGCGAAGGTGCCGAAGGAGGAAATCTACAAGTCCACAGGCATCCAGTTTCTGCCCTTCAACACGAGTTTTCAGTTGCTGGCCCTGGTCGAAGCGAAGTCGCCCCAGTTGGCCGCCGCGAAGGACCTGCTCCTCATGGGCGACCTGCTGGCCTACCTGCTCTGCGGTAAGAAGGCCTGCGAATACACCAACGCCTCCACCACGCAGCTCATGGATCCCCACACGCGCACGTGGAACGATGACCTCATCAAGCGCCTCGGCATTCCCCGCGAGATCCTCCTCGACCCCGTCATGCCGGGCACGAACCTTGGGCCGATTCTGCCCGCAGTAGCCGAGCTCACGGGCATCAACCCGAAGACCCCCGTTATCGCCCCCGGAACCCACGACACCGCATCCGCCGTGGTCGCCGTGCCCGTTTCCGAAGGCGCGGGCAACTGGGCCTATCTCTCCAGCGGTACCTGGTCGCTCTTGGGCGCGGAACTGGACGAGCCCTGCATCACCGATGAGAGCATGGCGCAGGACTTCACGAACGAAGGCGGCGTGGGGGGGAAGATTCGCTTCCTGAAAAATATCTTCGGCCTCTGGCTCGTGCAGGAATGTCGTCGTTCCTGGGAACGCCAGGAAGGCAGCAAACTCGATTATGCCGCCATTACGGACGACGCCGCGAAAGCCGAGCCCTTCCGCTCCATCATCAACCTCGACGACCCGCGCCTCTTCG
This sequence comes from Candidatus Hydrogenedentales bacterium, assembly GCA_041859365.1. Taxonomy (GTDB): domain Bacteria; phylum Hydrogenedentota; class Hydrogenedentia; order Hydrogenedentales; family JAEUWI01; genus JAEUWI01. The sequence goes on along the minus strand of JBHEKR010000314.1, from coordinate 48,656 downwards.
CGCCCGATGATATGCCCAGCCTGATCCAGCAGATCTGCCGCGAGATCGGCCAGCCCGTTCCCGAGACGCGCGGCCAGATCGTGCGCTGCGCGCTGGAGAGCCTTGCGCTGAAGTACCGCCAGACCCTGAACGCTCTCGACAACACCCTGGGTCGGAAGACCGAAGTGCTCAACATCATTGGCGGCGGCACGCAGAACAAATTGCTCAACCAGATGACGGCGGATGCCTGTGGCATTCCCGTGGTGACCGGGCCGGTCGAGGCGACGGTGCTGGGCAACGTCGGCGTACAGGCCATGGCCGTGGGCGCGCTGGATTCGTTACAGGCCGTACGCAAGGTTATCGCCGACAGCTTCGCGCTGGAGCACTATGAACCGCAGAACACGGCGGAGTGGACGAAGTATTGAAAAGAATCTGGCATCCGTCTACGGCGGATCCCGGCTGTTGGGTCTGTTGGCTTACTCTGATGTTCGCGGATAATCCAACCGGTCAAGGGTTCCGTCATCCCCACGAACGTGGGGATCCAGATACCAGGCGGCGTGAACTTTGCAAATCCACTGGATTCCCTCGTTCACGGGCATGACGATCAAGCCCAAAGTGATGCTCGTGAAAACTTCGGCGGGTTCCTGCTGTGATGAGTAGGCAAGGAGCCGCCACGCACGAGAGTTTTTCATAGGACGGATAGGACGGATTCAATCGGTCCTGTCCGTCTTATAGGTCCTACTCAATCCCCATCGATTCCGCGAGCAACTCCGCCACGTCCTTCACCGCCACTTCCGGGTGCCCTTCGGCCTTCACGCCATCGGTGATCATGGTCATGCAGAAGGGGCACGCGGTGGCTACGGTGCTCGCGCCGGTCTGGATGGCCTCGCCCGCGCGCTCGGTGTTAATGGCCTTTCCGATGGTCTCTTCCATCCACATGCGCCCGCCGCCCGCGCCGCAGCAGAAGCCGTTCTCGCGGTTCCGGGGCATCTCCACCGGTGCGTCCTGGTTCGCCGCCGCCACGAGGGCGCGGGGCGCGTCCATCACGTCGTTGTAGCGCGCCAGGTAGCACGAATCGTGGTAGGTGGCCGCCGCCGCGTTGACCGCCGGGGCCTTGGGCTTCAACTTGCCCGCTTTCACCAGGTCCGCCAGCAGCTCCGTGTGGTGAATCACTTCAAAGTCGCCGCCGATTTGCGGGAATTCGCTCTTGATGCTGTTGAAGCAGTGGGGGCACGCCGTGACGACTTTTTTCACGCCATAGCCCTTCATCGTCTCCACATTCTGCATGGCCAGTTGCTGGGCCAGCATTTCATTGCCGATACGCTTCGCGCTGTCGCCCGTGCAGCTTTCCTCTTCGCCGAGGATGCCAAACTTCACCTCCGCCGCCTGCATGAGTTTTGCGAAGGCGACCGTCACCTTCTGGTAGCGCTGGTCGTAGGACCCCGCACAGCCCACGAAGAAGAGATACTCCACATCGGCATCTTCCGCCAGCGTTTTCACGCCCAGACTTTTCGCCCACTTGCCCCGTTCACTCTGAGGCAGGCCCCAGGGATTCGACTGCGTCTCCACATTGCGCATCGCGCCCTGGGCCGTCTCGGGGAAGTCGCCCTCCATGAGCACGCGGCCCTGGCGGATACCCAGCAGCTTGCTCATGGGCTGGATCTCGACGGGGCACGCTTCTTCGCAGGCGAAACAAGACGTGCAGGACCATAACACGTCTTCAGAGATAACATCGCCGAAAAGTGCCTCTTTCGGCTCCGCTGTCGGGTCTTTCAGCAGCGCCGGGCCCTCGCGGAAGAGGTGGGCCTTCAGATCGAGCACCACCTTCTTCGGGCTTAGCGGTTTTCCGGTGTTGTAGGCCGGGCAGGCCTCCTGGCAGCGCCCGCACTCCGTGCAGGCCGTCAGATCAAGCAATTCTTTCGCGGTGAAATCGGTAATCTTCAGAATGCCGAACTGTTCCGCATTTTCATCCTCCAGATTCAGGTTGGGGATCCGTCCCTTGACCCGCTCTTGGCGAAAAAACAGGTTTGGCAGGGCCGTTATGATGTGGAGGTGCTTGGAGTAGGGGATGTAGGCCAGAAAGCCGAGTACCACGAGATTGTGGAGCCAATGAAACGTGGCGTAGGTGAGGGGATAGACCTCTTTGCCCAGCGGCGCATCGCCCAGGAATGCCGCGCGGAGCATATTGGTCACCGGCATGAAGCCCGGGCGCGGGTGGACCACCTGGAGCACGTAGAAGGCCACGATTAGCACGGTGATGAGGCCCAGAATGACGAGGGCATCGATGGTGTGACTCGCGGGGCCTTCCAGGCGCTTCGGTTTCACCACCAGCCGCCGCCACGCCGCCACGCCGATGGCAATCAGCACGAGCAGCCCGAAGAAATCCTGGCAGGTGTTCATTATCCAGTAGATGGGTCCGAGAAAGGCAAAGCTGAAGTTGTGAAACAAGCCGCTGATGAGGCCCTCGATGGTGCCGAAGGTGAGCACGAAGAAGCCCCAGAAGATGAAGGCGTGACCCAGTCCCGCCGGCGTGCGCAGCACGAGCTTCTGACCGAATCCCTTGGACAGCAGATCGGCGATGCGGCGGGGGAGGGCATCCAGCCCGAGCATGCCCTGGCCCAGATTCACCCAGCGGTAGACCTGCCAGAGACGGTGAATGAACACGACATGGGCGGCGACGATCAACACGAGAAGAATAAGGGCGCTCATGGGCTTCCTCGGACAAGTCAGCAAAGAAAATCGGACGAATCAGACCGATCGGACGAAGCTGATCGGTCCGATCCGTCCGATCGGTCTGACAGAAAACTATCCCCGCGCCTTCAGCACGGCTTCGGTCAACAGGGGGCACACCTCGAACAGGTCGCCTACAATACCATAATCGCAGATCTTGAAAATATGGGCTTGCGGGTCCTTGTTGATCGCCACGATCACCTTCGAGGTGCGCATGCCCGCCATGTGCTGGATTGCGCCGGAAATACCGCACGCCACATACACATCGGGGCTCACCACCTTGCCCGTCTGGCCCACCTGGTGGCTGTGGTGAATCCAGCCCGCGTCCACCACCGCCCGGCTCGCGCCAAAGGCGGCGCCCATGGCTTTGGCCAGGTTTTCCACGACCGGCAAATGCTCCGGTCCGCCCACCCCGCGTCCGGCGGAGACGACAATCTTCGCCTCGGTAAGCTCTACCACGCCCGCGGTCGCTTCCGCCGCCGCCTGGATCACCGTGCGGAGGGAGAGAGCGGGCATGTCGCGGTGGACCACTTCGGGGGTATCCTCGCCGGATTTTTCCACCGCAACCGTGTTGGGCCGCAGGGAAACCATCGCGGGCGATTCGTTGACGGCCACTTCCGAGAGGACCTTGCCGCCGTAGACCGGTTTCGTGGCCTTCAGGACGCCTTCCCAGCGGCAGGCGGTGGCGTCCTGTACCAACTCGACACCGAGGCGCGCGGCGACGGAGGCGCACAATTCCTTGCCCAGCGCGGTGGCCGAACCGATGATGACGGTCGCGCCCAACTCGCGAGCGAGGTCGCGCACGATGGGCACATAGGCGTCGTTTGAGTAATGGGAGAGTTGGGCGTTCTCGTAGGCATAGATGGTCTTGATGCCAAAGCCCGCGAGTGCGGCGGCCTGGTCCGCGATGGCCTGACCGATATAGACCGCATTCAGAGGCTGGCCGGCGGCCCGGGCCACGGCGGAGGCGGCGGAGGCCGCTTCAAAGGCGCAGGGCTTCAGTTCGCCCCGTTGTTCCAGGAGTACGAGTATGCTCATCGTTAAAGCGCCTTCTCATCTTCTTTGAGGATCCGTACCAACTCGGCCACCTGGTCCGACGCATCGCCAATGATCAGTTTGGCCAGCCGCTCCTGGCGGGGCAGGGCCATCGATTCCACCGTCACACGATTGGTCAAGGTTGTCGCCGAAAGGCCGAGGTCCTCCAGCGTCTTCTCGTCCACCGGCTTCTTCTTTGCCTTCATGATGTTGGGGAGCTTGGGGTATTCCGGCTTGTTCAGGCCCTTTTGTGCGGTGAAGATCGCTGGAAGAGGAATCGAGAGGGTCAAGTTGCCGCCTTCCAGCTCGCGCTCCACCACGGCATTGGCGCCCTCGAGTTTAAACTGTGTAATGACCGAGGCATGGGGCCATTCGAGCAGTTCAGCGATTCGCTCCGCCACCTGGGAGGCGTCGTCGTCCGCGGCCTGCTTGCCCGCAAAAACCAGATCGGGCGCTTCGGCCGCAATCACTTTGGCCAGCGCTTCCGCCACGCCGCGCGATCCGAGGGACTCGATGCCCGCGCCCGTGACGAAGACGGCACGGTCCGCGCCCATGGCCAGCGCGGGCAGGAGAATCTCCTTCGCCCCTTCATCGCCCAGCGTGATCACCACCACTTCGCAGTCCGCAGCGGCCTTGATATTCACCGCTTCCTGCACTGCGTGCTCGTCATAAGGGCTCATGATGTACTTCAGGCGATCCGTGGACACGCCCGTCCCCGTGGCGTTCACTTCAAACGCCGAGGCGGTATCCGGAACGCGCTTCACCAACACAACGATCTTCATGGACTCTCCCTGCGGGCGCGCATCCCTGCAAATGAAAACCTCGCGCCCTCTGCATTCTCCCAGGCGGATTTGCTGCCAATCCGCCCCAAAACCCAAAGCTAACCTTCGGCGGGCTTATCTTCCCGGCGCATGTACATCACCTTCCACTCCCCCTCCTGGCAGACCTTACCCCGCTGATTCTTCACCTGGATATCGAATATAATGATGCCCATATCCGGCTTGTGCGTCGTCCGTTTGGTCTTTACCGTCTGTATGACACAGATGGTGTCGCCGATGAAAATCGGGCGCTTGAAATCCCAGGAAATTCCCAGCCAGGCCACCAACATGTGCTGCTGCGCGCCGGGATTCCGCGTCACGAGCCCCGAACTTACCGAGAGCCCCAGCATCCCGTGGGCGATCCGCTGGCCGAAGTGCATGCTCGCGGCAAACTGTTCATCCGTATGAATGCGGTTAAAATCCCCGGAGATCCCCGCGAAATTTACAATATCCGTCTCGGTAATCGTCCTGCCCGGCGTCGTCGCGCTGTCGCCTTCGTTCAAATCTTCAAAATATATGCCGTTTCCGTATTCCACAACCCACTCCTCTCGCGCCGGGCGATTAAACGGGAAGTTTACCACCGGCATTGCGACGGTTCAAACGCTGCCTCCATCCCGAAGGGGCCCCGGTCGTTTGTCCCTGCCCGCGTCTTCGTGCGACAATTACGCCATCGATAGCTAAATGCGCCAGCCCAGGACACAACAACGTGCGTAAACTCATCCTGTTCATCCTCTTGACTCCCATCCTCGCCGCCACCACCTTCGCGGGATGGTGGCTCTTCCTGGATGGACGCGCCGCTGCGGTCCGGGAGGACCTGGTTCGCATGCCGGAGGAACTCGGTTCGCCACCGCGAGGCTACCCGACGGAGAATGCGCTGTTCGCGGGCTACGTGCTGGGCCGGCTTCAACTACTGAACCTGGATTCTCCGCCCCCGCTACCGGAATCCGTGGTCGCGGAGCTGGATGTCGAATACGGTCGAGAAGGCGACATCCCGCTCCTGCTCGACATTTACCGACCGAAAAATATATCGACGCCTCGCCCGGCCATCGTGTTCATCCATGGCGGCGGTTGGGTCAAGGGGAGCCGTAAAGACTATACAATCTACGCCCAACAATTCGCGGAGTGGGGTTATGTGGCAGCAACCATCGGCTACCGATTCAGCGACGTGGCCAAATTTCCCGGCTGCGTGAGCGATTCCAAGTGCGCTATTCGCTGGCTACGGGCCAATGCGGAGCGCCTCGGCATCAACCCGGACCAGATCGCGGCCGCTGGCGGCTCGGGGGGCGCCTATCTCGCCATGATGCTGGGCTATAGCAGCGACGTGGTGGCCTTCGAGGGCAACGGCGGCCACCCCGGCGTGAGCAGCGCGATCCAGGCGGTGGTTAATCTCTACGGCCCCACGGACTTCACCGCGCCCGTGGCTCAGGAACATGTGAGCGTCGTCGGTCTCATGGGCGTACCCTACGCCGAGGCGCCCGACCGCTACCGCGAGGCCTCGCCGCTCCATCATCTCGACGCTAAGGATCCGCCCACCTTCATAATCCAGGGCACTTTGGATTCAATCGTCCCCTCGGACCAGGCCGATTTGCTGGCGGAGAAATTGAAAGCGCTAAAGGTGGACTACTGGTATGATTGCTACCCTGGCTGGCCGCATACAATGGATGTGGCCGTTCCGGTAACAAGCCGGGTCCAGCCCACCATCCGGGCCTTTCTGGAACATGTCTTTGGGAAACCCGACGGGGTGTAAACGGGTCCGATGGATCGCTGCGCGAGACATCAATTCGCCTTCGGCCGCGCTCGGGAACACTTCATAACCCTATTGGAATACTCCATGTTCAGAATCCTGCTCCGCTCTATTGCCGGCCTCTTCCTGGTCGCTGTTCTGTCGGGAGCCTACTGGTTATTTATCCACACGGCTCCGCCCGCGAAACGCCCCGACCTCGTGCGCGTGCCGGAATCTCTCGGTCCGCCGCCGAAAGGTTTCCTGTCCGAAGGTATGCTCTATGCCGCGTTTGCTCTCCAGGAAATGGGCTGGTACAAGCTGGACACGCTGGACGAGGATGCGCCGATCACGGTACCGGCGGGTATTAAGGAGCAGATCAACATTCCCTATGGATCGGGTGGCGGAACGCCACTTGAACTGGACCTCTATTCGCCCGAAAACCTCGCGGGCCCCGTCCCCGGCATCATCTTCATTCATGGCGGCGGTTGGCACAGCGGCAAGCGCCAGGACTACAAGTTCTACACGACCCGCTTCGCGACCCACGGCTATGTCGTGGCGACGGTGAGTTACCGCCTCAGGGAGGCGGGGCGATTCCCCAATTGCGTGGAAGATGTGAAGTGTGCGGTGCGCTGGATGCGGGCCAACGCGGCCCAACTGAATGTGGATCCAGACCGCATCGCGGTCATCGGAGGCTCGGCGGGCGGACATCTCTCCATGATGGCGGGCTACAGCTCCGACGTGGCCGAGTTTGAAGGCCAGGGCGGCAACCCGGGCGTGAGCAGCGCGGTGCAGGCCGTGATCGATATCTACGGCCCGGTGGATTTCACAATGCCCGCCAATCGCGACCATTCCCTGCTCACGGGTTTCATGCAGGGAACCTACGAGGAAGTCCCCGAAAAGTTCGTGAAGGCTTCTCCAATTACCTACCTCGATCCGAGCGACCCGCCCACGCTAATCATCCATGGCACCATTGATACCCTCGTGCCCGTGGAGCAGTCCGATCTGCTGGCGGAGAAATTCCAGGAACTGGGCATGACGTACTGGTACGATCGTATCGATGGTTGGCCCCACGCGATGGATATTGCCAATCCGGTCAACCAGCGGGTGGAGCAAGTGGCCATCGCATTCCTGAAGGAGGTCTTCGGTCCAGCCGTGAAGACAGCGCAAGCGGGAAGCGGTTCTTGAGGTGCGCTACCGCGAGGTAGAGGGAATGGCGTCAAGACATGCACCACCATGACGATTTTTTTGCGAGCAAGGGCTATGTGACCGCAACAGTCGACTATCGTTCGTCCCTCACCAGTGATTTTCCCGCGTCCCTTGCGGAGTCCAAATGCGCGGTGCGCCGGATGCGTGCCGAAGCCGAGAACCTCCACGTCGATCCGGATCGCATTCCGGTCATCGGCAACTCGGCGGGCGGGCCTTTGGCGCGCGAACTCGGTGGCCCGACCGGCGTTAGTCTCGGGGCCTACCCGCTTTAGGGCGCGTAACTGATCGCATTCTTACCCATGGCCTTCGCGGCATAGAGCGCCTTGTCCGCCGCCTCGATCAGGTCGCCCGAACTCATCCCCGGCTTGTGCTCGGCCACGCCAATGCTCATGGTGGTACCGAAACGCTCCACCCTCGCAAACTCGCGTTGCATGCGCTCGGCAACCACCGTGAAACCCGAGGGCGAGAAGTTGTGCAGCAGCACCGCAAACTCGTCACCGCCGCAGCGAAAGCCCTCGTCATAGGCGGTAATACGGATACTCTTCTTGATGACATCGCCCACGCTCTTGAGCAGGGCGTCGCCCGTCTGGTGGCCGTGGGTATCGTTGCACCGCTTGAAGTTGTCCAGGTCAATCATGAGCAGGGCGAGGGATGAGGCCTTCTCGGCGGCGCTGGCCACGGCCCACTCGATCCGGTTGGTGAAAGATCGCTTGTTATAGAGCCCGGTGAGCGCATCTTTCTGCGCGGCCTCGGCCAGCTTGCGGTCCACCTCCTGCTTCTCGGTAATGTCCTTGAATGCGAGGAAGGCAAACTGTTCGCTGTCGGCATGAACCATGGTAACCGTTACGTCAAAATGAAGACAGTGGTCGGCGGCGTGGCGAACGGGCAAATCGCCCATGGTGCCTTTTCCACTTCGGCTGCAAACGCCCATCCAAAGTTCGAATCGCTCGCGATCCGCAGCGTCCAGGGCATCGGGGAACGTCTTTCCGACGAGCTCCTCCTTGTTGACACCGAGCAAGGTGCAGTACGCGTCGTTGACATCATCAATCCGGAGCCCGTCGATATTGAGCAGGAGTTTTCCGTCCATGCTCAGATCGAAAAGACTCCGATACTTCTTGTGGGCAACGAACAGGTCATGGCGGAGGTGGCGTTCACGCAACACACGGATGAGCTTGGCCTCCAGCTCGGCGGGGAGGAACGGCTTGTTAAGGAAGTCCTTGGCCCCCTGGTGGATGACCTCCACGTAGGGGAAATCGCCTGGATAGCCCGTCATCACGAGGATATCAACATCCGGGCAGGCTTCGATCGCCTTTTCGATCAACTCGAGGCCGTGGGTGCCGGGCATCTTCATATCGGTCACAAAAACATCATACGGCGCGGTCTGAAGCAGCGTCAGCGCTTCGTCCCCCGTGTGCGTGGTGTCAATGTGACAGGAGAACGCGTCGCGCACAACCCGTTCGATCAGTGTGACGACGCTTTCCTGGTCGTCGGTGATAAGTATGCGGGCCTCCCGAAACCGCTCCGTCTCTGTTGCCAAGTTACCGATGCTCCTATGCCCTTTCAGTGGGCCGTTCATGACTGCGGGCGGGTTCCCTTCGCCGACAGTCCCTTCAGGGGTTGGGCTACGGAACCCGAATCACGGTGATATCCGGGGAGGTATCGCCCCGTACGTAACGAACCAGGATAGACTTTCCCGAACCCGCCCGTTCCCCCGCGAGGCGCCGAAAGGCTTCTACGGAAGCGATGGGCATTTGGGCGACTTCCGTGATCCGGTCGCCGGCAATCAAGCCAGCCTCCTCGGCCGGGCTGCCGGCCTTGACCTCAGTCACCAGAAGTCCGCCTTCGGTCTCGGGCAGGTTCAGTTGCTTGCGGAGTTCCGGCCCAACTTCCTGGAGCTGCATGCCCAGCACGGGGGCTTCCTGCCGGGGAGACTCCGCCGCGCTCTTCCATTCTTCGAGTACGGTCTGAATCTCAATCGTTTCTTCCTTGCGCCAGATCTCGATCATCACCGTATCACCGGGAGGAATAGAAGAAATCTTCCGGATAAGTTCCGCCGCATCAGCAACCACCTCGCCATTCACCTTGCGAATAACGTCGTACACTTGAATTCCGTCCCGGAAGGCCGGCGTGTCTGGACGCACCTCCTCCACCACCGCGCCAAGCTCGTCGGGCAGACCCAGAACTTCGGACACACTGCCCTTCGCGTCATCAATGTGCACCCCGAGGAATCCCCGGGTCACCTTGCCGTCCGCGATGAGATCCGGGACGATGTTTTTTACCTCGTTGACCGGAATGGCGAAACCAATAGAGTTGGCGCCCCATATTATCGCCATGTTGATACCGATCACCTCGCCGTCGATATTACAGAGGGGACCACCACTATTGCCGAGATTAATCGCGGCATCCGTCTGGATAAGATTCTGAAACCGGATCCCCTGAGCCTGAAGTCCCCATAGATTATTGCGTCCCAATGCGCTGATGTGACCGAAGGAAAGAGAGCCCTCGAAGCCCCTGGGACTCCCCATGGCGATGGCAAACTGTCCCACCTTCAACAAGCTCGAATCGCCCAGGCGCGCCAGGGTCAGCAATTCCTTCGTTTCGATCTTGATGACCGCCAGATCGGTGTCCGGGTCGGTACCCACCACTTTCGCTTCATACCGCTTGCCGCTGGAGAGCAGCACCTCGATTTTCGTGGCGTCCGCGATGACATGGTTGTTGGTGACAATATGCCCTTCCGTATCGTAGATGAAACCACTTCCCGTGGCGCGGGGAGCCTCTTCCGGCTGACCTTCCCCCTCCTCGGGCACCGGCAGTCCGAAGAACTGGTGAAGTTCATCAAGACCCTGATTGCCCTCCGCCGCCACCACGCCCTGCACCTCAATCGAGACAACACAAGGCCGGACCTCTTCGTGCAGCCGGACGAAGCTGTCCTCAATTTCGCGCAGAATTGGGCTGCGCGCGCCGGCGGGCGTGAAGGCGATGGCAACTGCCGCCGCCCACGAGAGGGACCTGGCCAATCGGAACATCAGTTGTTCTCCTCAAACATCGGAAACGGCCAGGGGCCGGATGACCGACTCCAATTCGGAACGGACGGCCGCCTGAATCGCGGGATCTTCTATCTTTGCTTCGCCCAGACGCACGTAAAACGAATCGCGCACCTGCCGGGCGTCAGTCACCACGTGGGAAGAGACGAAGTCTACCCCATGCGCCGCAAACACCCGGGCGATGTCGTAGAGTAAGCCGGTTCGGTCGCCGGTTTCAATATCGACCACGGTATCGCTGCGCGAGGCGGCGTTGTCAAAGCGAATTCGGGTCGGCACCGGCACGCGCGGCTGGTGCAGGGCAAAGAGCCGGTTGCGGGACTTCGCGACATAGTCCTGCACGGAAACGCCCTGCAGAAGCACCGACTTGAGCACGTCGCGGAAGGCCTGAATCTGCCGCTCCGTCAGGGGGCGGCGGTTCATGGCGTCGATGACCGTGAAGCTGTCCACGACATAGCCGTCGGGCGCGGTGAACACCAGCGCCCGCTGCACGTCGATCAATTGGGACGCGAAGCACCCCGCTATATTGGCAAAGAGCCCGTGCACGTTTTGCGTGCAGACCACAACCTCGCTGGTTCCCGTTTCCTCATGGGTAAACCAGCGCACCGCGAGACCCTCCGCCTGAGCCTCTTCGATGCACAGCATGTGCTCGATGATCCGCTCCGGGGAGAAGGCCACGAAATAGCGCTCGCCGAGCTGTCGAAGGTGGGTCGTGACCGCGCCCTTCATGGACTCGGGTGCGCACGCCTCTACGGCCCGGGCCTTGGGCATGGTCCAGTAGTCGTCCTCCACCTGGGCCCGTCCGAGCAGGATCTGCTCGGTCTTCAAGTAGAGTTTGGCAAGCAGAGCGCCCTTCCATTCGGTCCACACATTCGGGCCGACGGCGCTCAGATCCGCGTAGGACAGGACAAAGAGGGCGCGCATCCGGTCTGCCGTGCGCATGGTCTGGGCAAAACTGCTGATGATATCGAGATCGTCGATATCGCGGTACATGGCGATATGGTTCATCACCATGTGGTGCTCCACAAGAAACACGATTCGCTCGGTGTCTTCTTCCGAGAGTCCGATGCGTGTGCAAATGCTCCGGGCGATACGCGCGCCTTCTTCAACATGTTCCTCGCCACCCGCCTTACCCAGATCGTGAAACAAGACAGCGAGCACCAGCACGTGGGGCTCGCGCATGTGCTCCAGGGTAACCTGGAGCAGACGCCCGACTGGGCCGGTCATGTCTGGAATCGCCGCCAGAGCCTCCACCGCGCGCAGGGTGTGCTCGTCCACCGGGTAGCTGTGAAAATCCTCGTAGCGGATGACGCCGTCCACATCCTTGAATTCGGGTATGTAGGCCCCCAGCAGGCCCGTCTCCGAGGCCTGGCGCAGCGCCATGCCGGCCTGAAGCGGGCGACTGCACAAGGCGACAAAGAAACGACGCACGAGGTCGCTCTCGCGAAAGGCTTCGCCCACAAGGTGAAGGTTCTTCTTGACCATCTCCCGGGTTGCGTGGGCCAGCGGCACCCGGTGGCGGCCGCATTCCCAGATGGCCTCCATGAGCCGGGGCGGATTCTCCGCAAACCAGCGGGCATCCTTCCCGCGCATGACTAGTTCATCGCCAACGACGTCCAGTTGGCCCCGCTCCGAGGACGGATTGCCACTCTCGGCGGGCGCGACAATGCTTATACCCACGACGATCTGGAGGAGCTGACGCAGGGAGCGGGCGGCGGTATAGTAATCTTGCATGAACCGATCGATCGCCTGGCGTGATTCACCGCCATAGCCGAAGGCCCTGGCCACGTGCTTCTGAAGATCGAAGCTGAGTTTGTTGTCGGCCTTCCCACTGTGGAAGTGCAGTTCGTTGCGAATGCGCCAGATGAAATCGAGGCCTTCCTGAAAATGGAGGTTGTCTTCGGGCATGAGTTCGCCCAGCTTCTCCAGGTCGTCCAGCGTAAGCGCGCCCCGGTCGAGGCGGATAATCCAGGTCGCCACGTGAAAATCGCGCAGACCACCCACGTTGTCCTTGATATCGGGTTCCGGGTCGTACAGGTCCGGCGCGCCGCTCGCGCGGGCCACCCGCCGCACTCGTTTGCGAAGATGCGCCAGGAGCTCCGGTTTCTGCCGCTCCTGCACTTTGAGGACGCCTTTTTCCAGCTTCGCGAAGAGCGCCGGATCGCCGAAGAGCAGGCGCGCGTGCATGTAACTCGTGAGCACCTCCAGATCGGAACCTGCGAGGGTGACCGCGTCGCCCACCTCCTGCATCACGTAGCCCATCTTGAACCCCACATCCCAGAACATGGGCACGAGGTATTCGTTCAACTGTTGCACGGTCTTGTCCAGGCGACCGGAATAAATCAGACAGAGATCGATATCGGAATAGGGGTTCAACTCGCCCCGGCCGTAGCCGCCCAGCGCGCAGATGGCGATCCGGCTCCGGAGCTTGTCGCCACCCTTCACTTCGCTCAGACCGAAGCGCACAATCCCGCGGACCAGGTAGTCGGCCAGCGCCGTCAACTGGGTGATGATATTGCGACCGGAGGCCCCTTCGTGGTGGTGACCCCGGATGCGGTCGAACTCGTCGCGGTAATGGGTCTGGATGGTGCGCAGACGCGCACGTTTATCTACGGCGTGGTAGGCGACCGGATCGTGCTCGGCCGCCCGGACCAGCTCGGAAAATGATAATGCGGATGTGAAATTCACTGAAGTTCTTGCTTTCTCTCCGTTTCCGCTCTGGAAAAGGGCGGCCCGGCCAGGGCAAGCGCGTCCCGGTCCAGCCAGCCGCGTTCGCCCGAGGCGATTTCTACCCGTACCCAGGAGCCATACCATCGATCAATCAGCACTCGGTCACCCGCCGCCAGCGTGGCGCGCACCGCGTCGTATACATCGGGACCATAGCGCATGGGAGCTTCCTCCGCGATTACCACCGCCGATTCGATCGGCGGGGCCGGGATGGCCCATCCCGCCACGCAGAGAAGCGCGAGAATCCAACATGCGCCGGACGCGGTGCGAGAGAAATACGCCCTTCGCTTTCTAACGATAAGTATACTCCACAGCAACCACCAGATTACCAGAACGCCCCGGCGTAGCGTGGGCTGCGAAATGCCGGGCAGCCGGGAAGGCCCGAGGCCCGTAAGGGAGAAACCATCGGGCCGTGATCGCTTGTTCGCCGTCTCCCCAACGACCCGCTCCAGATTGCGCAGTGCAAGCGTGAAATCGGGGTCAATGGACGCCGCGCGCTCATAGTTGAGCACGGCCCGCCCGACGTCGCCCCCATGGTAGCAGGCGTTGGCCAGGTTGAAATAGAGCTCCGGGTTCCCGACGCCTGATGCGGCAAGTTCTTCATAGGCGGAAATCGCTTCCGCGAAATTCCCTTCGCGATAGGCGGTGTTGCCCCGCGCATAGAATTCACCGTAGGCGTCCGCGCCGAAAGACAGAATCAGAATACAAAGCGCCGTCATGACCTGCCCCCCGTTGGTCCTGTCGTGCCTTGGAGGGCCTCCAGCGCCTCAGGCAAACCGTCCACCACACGGTCAAGCCCTTCCGGGGTAAAGGTTTCCTTGCCAAAGCGGTGATTCCGGCAGACTTCGAACGCCTGGATGATCGTGTCGACGTCGCCAGACCCAATCCGGCCCGCCAGTTCGTCGCGGAGCTCCCCGACGGTCAGCCCGGCGGTTCCCGGCCCCAGACTTCGGGCCAGCGCGGCGCACAACAGCCCGTACAGGGCCTCCACCGGCTGCGGGTGATCGCCCAGCGCCAGGAACTGGGCGGACAGATGCCCCCGGCCACGGTGCGGCCAGCGCGGTGCGCTTACGTGCCTCAATCCGCCATCTTTCACGGTCAAAATCAGCCAGACGATGGGAGGCAAGGCAACCAGCAAGATCCACGGGATCGGGGACGGCTGCCGAACGGAAAAATCCACGCTTCCTTTCGCCAGGGCGAATCGACCGTCCTCCGTCAACACGGGCCCGCCAATTGCGTCGGCGCTACCGCCAACCACCACAAGATACTCCGCAGGTCCCGATTCCTTAACATTTACCGAAATGGGCATCGTGCGGACGCTCTGGTATTGCCGCGCTTCGGGCGAGAAGAAAGTGAGCGATACCGCCGGAATATTGAAGCTGCCCGGTGCGAGGGGCATCAGGGCGTACTTGAACTCCTTGGAAAACCGCTCCGTGGAGGATTCGGGCTGCGGTGCCCCGTCTTCCGTTGGGTCGTCGACGGAGAACCAGGGGGCCTCGGGAATCACGGGGGCCTCCAGCGTGCTCGGGTTGCCCGATCCACTGACGGTTACCACCAGCGTCACGGGAGTACCCTGGATAAGTTGCGTGATGGGCAGCGCCTGCTCGATCGTGAACTCACCCACGGCGCCGCGAAAGGTCGATGGGGGAGGGGGCAGGGGCAGTACCCGAACAGCGATCGCCTCCGTGCGAAGATCCAGCGATATCGTCGGGTTACCCGTGGCCGTGTGACCACGCACCGAGCCCTGCCAGCGCCACGGCCCGATTTCCAACTCACCGGCAACGGCGGGATAGATGCGCTGGCGGTGTCGGGTCACCGCATAGAGGAGGCCATCCCGAACCGCATCGTCTTTTTCAGTCTGGAGTGTCCCGGCATAGAAGCCTTCCAGAGCCGGTGGATCAATGTTACCGCTGCGGTACAACTGCTGGACCTTGAGGCCCCGCACATTCAGCTCCCAGTATTCGAGGGTCAGGTTGATGGCCTCGCCAAGATAAACCTCGCCGCGATCAACGCTGCTTGTAATCTGGACGGCCTTGTCCAGCGTGGCCGGAGCGGCCTGGGGCGTATCGGCACCCGACCGGAGGGCGTCCAGCGCGATGGCGGCGATGCAGATGAAACGGCAAAACCTCACCACCAGTCTCCCTTCATCTTCACGTCGAAGCGCCGTCCCCTTGCGTTCTTCTGCTCCGCCATGTCCTGTGCTTCCAGCGCGCGAAGGATACCCTCAATCGTGGCCCTGTCCGGCGGTATGGCCCCATTGCCAACGGCCACCTTCTGGCCGCCCTCCGCGGTCTCTTCCGAAGGTTCGGGCTCGATCTGGCGTTCACGGGATTGCAGTTCCGGCACGCTGGATGGCTCTTCCTCCGGCGCCATTGTTTTACCATCACTGGTGCCGTCCGCGCCGGGCGATCCCGCACCGCCGTCCCCGGCGCCGCCACCCTCCTGGCCACGGCCCCCGCCACCGCCCCGACCGGCGTCTTCCTCTTCCTTCGCGATACTCATAACCACCACCAACTCTCCGTCCGGCAACTTCAGCCCGCGAAACACGGCCCCATGACCGCGCGCGGCCTTGCCGGTAACGCGCAGCGCTTCCAGGGTTTCATCGCCCTCCTTCAGATCGATGTGGCATTCAAACAGGATCTCGCCCAGCTCCGTCATTTCCGATGGACGAAAGCTGAACGCGTAGCCTCCGCCCAAATCCGCCACCGCGTCCTGACCATACTGCGCTTCCAACTCGAAGTAGCCCGCCTCCGTGAAATGATTGCCCGGCACTTTCTCCAGCAACGCCCGAACCTCCTCCAGGGAGGCGTCCAGATGTCTGGGCGCGCCCTCCACCGTGCGCGCCTGGATGGCCAACACGCGAACCACTTCCGGGGTTGTCGGTGTGGTGGTCTCCACCGTGTCATCCTGCCCGAAAAGGGCCAACAACGCCAGTATCCAGTGCGCCCCCTTCATGGCGAAGCCTCCCCAGCCCGTTCCACGCGCAACACCACCATTGCGCCGTCCACGACTTCCGCCGTAGCCCCGGGAATCTGCGTCGTCGCACCGACCACCTCGCTTGCCGCGTTCTCATCGTCCTCGGGATTCTCCTTCGGCTCTTCTTCGGCAGCGGGCGGCTCTTGCCGCAGGAGCGCGAGCCGGTACCGCGCGTAGTCCAGATTCTTCGCCGCCCGCGCGTTGCCAGGCCAGTCTTCGTTGACCGACGAGAGCGCCGCCACGGCACGCTCCAGGTTCTCTACGCGCGGGCCGTGGTCTTTTTTTCGCTCCAGCGCATGGTCAACGCGCAACAGACAGGTGGCGGCATTGTAGGCGGCGCTTTCGGCGAGGCGTTCGTCGGCGCCGCAGCGCGCGAAGGTCGCCTGCGCCGCTTCAAATTGCTTGATCGCGTCTTCGAGATCGTGGGCCGCAAGGGCTTGTTCACCCAGCGCAACTTCGGCCCCGGCCATGGCAAAAATAAGATCTGAAGCGTCCGGGTGCTCCACCCGTGCTTCCCGGAAGCAGCGCAGGGCCTCGACCGGTTGCCCGGTGCGCTGAAGTTCCGCACCGCGCGCGAGCGACTCGTCCACCGACCCGGAGCAGGCCGACAACAGGTAGAGTATCGGAAAGGCGCCACTAGACCAGCGCATGGGCGGACCCTCCGCTGGCGTTCTTACTCGCGACCCGTCGTGCGGCGCGGGGCATCCAGACGAGCCAGAAACCTTCGGCGGCAAAAAAGAACAGGGTAAGCGCCAGAGGCCAGCGATACCGGTTAATTTCCCGAGGGCGACCGCCTTCCGACCCAACAATGCCATCGAGCGCGGCCATCTCCCGTAGAATGACGTCCAGATCATCACCGCCGAGGGTGCTGCGCACATAGACGCCGCCCCCCGCCAGTGCGATGGACGTCAGTGCGTCTTCGTTCAACACCGACCAGTGGGTCACCTCGCGCACCGGAGCCGACTGGGCCCGCGCCATCCACTGGGGCAAAACCACTTCCGCCCCGCCGGTATCGCCGATCCCCAGGACGGAAATCTGGCTGGAGGCGGCCAGCCGCTCCGCCACCTCGGTGGCCTCGTCTTGCGCCGATTCGCCGTCGCTGATGAGCAGGATCATGCGATCATTCCGCGCCGCGCCACTGCCCCGGCCTCGCTCGCCTTTAAACAGGCGCTCCGCCTCCTCCAGTGCCGAGGCGATGTTGGTGCCCTCCTCGGTGAGGGTGTCCGTGGTCACCGATTGGAGCACCGTCTTGAAATAGGCGTGGTCCCGCGTGAAGGGGCACTGGAGAACCGCCGCTCCGGAGAAGGCGATCAATCCGAATCGGTCGCCGGAGCAGGCCTCCAGGAGCGCCGTGATCTTGGACTGGGCGCGACCCAGTCGGCTGGGTGCCGGATTTACCGCGTTCATGCTCTCCGAGGTATCAAGCAGCACCAGAATTTCCCGGCTGCCCCGCCGCGTCCCCGGGTCCGTTCCGCCCCAGCGCGGCTGCGCGAAGGCAAGCAACAGGCAGGCGGCGCCCGCGATCACGAACAGGTTCAAGGGCCGCCGCAGTCCGGGGGCGTGTCCCGTTGCGAGGCGCTCCAGCAGTGCGTGCTCCGCGAAGTGGGCCAGCCGTCCATTGCGGCCTTTTTCCAGCGCCGCCAGGGCCAACCAGAGCAAGGCAAGGAGCACGAGCCCGCCCGCGACTCCGAGCGCAATCTCCATCGGCGTGAACGTGTGCGCGCTCATGGCAGCACCTCGAACCAGATCCGCCGCGAGAAGACGGCCATACCCAGAAGACACCCGCCGAGGAGCACCCAGGGCATATGGGCCTCCTCATACTCGTACAGGTCACCCGCCTCGATCTCGGTAGGCTCGAGCTGATTGATCTCGTTGTAGGCCTGTTCCAGCGAAACGAGGTCGGTGGCGCGAAAGTACGCGCCGCCCGTGGCCGCCGCGATGCTGCGCAAGGTCTCTTCATCCACCAGATTGCCCTGAGTCCGCGCCTGCGCCGTCACATTGCGCATGCGCTGGGCTTCGTCAACGGGGCCCACGCCCAGGGTGTAAATCGTGATCTCGTATTGCGCCGCGATCTGCGCCGCCGTCATCGGGTCCAGTTGAAAACGGTTGTTCATCCCGTCCGTCAGCAGCACGATCACCTTGGACTTGGCCTCACTCTGGCTCAGACGCCGCACCGCCAGGCCGATGGCCGATCCGATGGCCGTACCGCTCTTGCTCGCATCGCGATCAGAAGCGGGCTCCACCCGGGAGACCTCGTGCGCCAGAATGTCGTAGTCCAGCGTCAGCGGGCATGCGGTCCATGCGATTCCCGCGTAGAGGATAAGTCCCAGGCGATCCACACCGAAGCGATCTTCCGGAACGAGCCGCCGACTCTCGATGAAGTTGGCCACCGCGATTCGGGTCACGTCAAGGCGATTGGCCGGGTCGGTGCCAATCATGAAGTCGGAACTGGCCATACTGCTGGACACGTCCACGCAGAGCATGATGTCGATGACGTCCGCATGTTCGGCGCGCTGGCGGAAACCGTTCAGGGGCCCCGCCATGGCCACAAGGAGCACACACAGTCCGCCGCAGCGGAGGAGCGCCGGGAGAAAGCGCAGTATTGAACGCCGCTCCTTGACCATCCAGGCCAGACGAGCGCCCGTGGACATGCGCAGTGACGACGGGGCTTTCGCGCGCCATTCCGCCACAAGCAGGGCCAGGGCCAGCGGGACAAGGCAGAGCCACGCGGGCTGATGCAGCGTGTGAAAGGAAAACCAGTCCGCCATGGGCTACGCCGCCCCCTTCAGGGCCTGTTCGGCCCGCCTGGCGGATTCGTTCTCCAGCGCGGCGATAAAGTTTCGCACGGCCCGGAGCGCCTTGGCCTGCGCCTCCCGAGCGGGGGAAAACTGCGCAAACTTTACGCGATCAAAATCTCCGAGCAGGTCGCGGATGGCCCCCGAGTGTCCCGGATCCAACGGCAGGATCGGCAAGGTATCCGAGAGGAATTCGGGGCTCGACTGGCCCGCAACGGTAGGATCAAAGTTCGCACAGAGGTAGGTGCGCAGGACTTGGGACAGTCCCACAAAAAGCGCTTCGCATGCGATCGCATCGGAAAGTAGTTGTCGCTCCAGGTCTCCCAGTCTGGCTTCAGCCAACGCCTGCGGCGTGGGCGCGACACGGGTGGCCAAGTGGACCCTGACCTTCTTGATGAGGACACGGATAGCAACCACGGTCGCACCGATGAACGCCAGCAGCGCGATGGCGTAGTACCCGCGACCCGAGCCCGTTTCCGTCAGATCGGCCAAGGAGACCAGTTCAGCCGGCGCGGCCACCTCGGCTTTTTCCTCGGGGGTCAAGGCGCGAACTACCAGATCCCGTGCCTCAAGCACAGCAACTTCCGCACCGTCAGCCATCACGCGGGTCGCGGGCAAGGTGTAGTTCATCACCATGCTGGGCGTGAGGGTGAGCTCCTGCACAAAATGTTTCCGCCCATCGGGAAGCGACGTCACCTCGGGCTCGCTGACATTTACTTCCAAGCCTGGCAGGGGATCCGCCCACGGCTCCACCGACAGCCCCGCATCGGCTGGCGCCTCCACGATCACGCGATAGCGCGCCACACGGTGAAAGGGAATCTCCGCAGGGTCAAGCTCCGCGCGGGCCGATACCGAGACGTCCGTTCCGGCGGCAAGCATTACGGATATGAGAAGGCAGGCACATGTCATGAACGCAACTTCATCCTTACAGCGCTAAGTACCGTGTGCCGAGTCGGCACAAACTCAATTTTTCTCTTACCACGGATAAAACGGATTTTCGCTACCCTGTAGTTGACGTTCAAAGGGGTGGCCGTCTTCCCTCGCAGCTAAACGCTCCGATAAGAATTGTCTGTTCTTGTAATGAAGCGATGAGAGCGCTTGGGTGCAATCGCGCAAAAAGGACTTCGTGCGTGTCCAGAAATACCATCCATGCCATTTGTGATAAGAGTATTCCCTACAATATTATGCGAACAATCTCCACTTTGGGGTGGGCCGAAAAATTCACCAGAGATCCCAGTTTCATTCCAGTGGCTTTCAGGTAGTTCATGACTTGTCCGCGATGCTTGTCTGTCAGGCACTCCACCGTCTTCAGCTCCACTATGATTTTCTCGTAGCAGATAAAATCTGGTTTGTATCTCTGTGTCAGGTTCTCCCCCTTATAGTCCAGCATAAGTTCCGGCTGGGTACGGAACGGAATTCCCTGGAGCCGCATTTCCTTTTCAAGACACTCCTGATAGACCGATTCAAAGAAACCCGACCCCTTCTCATTGTGCACTTCATAACACGCACCCCGAATCGCAAAACTTTCCGATTCAAACAGCAAGTTGCCCATACAAACGCCTCCTGTAACTTTCATCCGTGCTATCCGTGTAATCCGTGGTAGAACATTTCTTTCCGGACCGCATTCACGCCAGCAGTCGCCGTTCGCGCATCCGAAAAAAACGGTGCAACGCGTCGATGTAACCGGTGTCGGTTCTTACCTCAATGAGGTCCACCCGGGTTCGTTTGAGTATCGAGGCTCGGTGCCCCCTCCGTCGCTCGCCATCGTCCTCATAGGCCTCGCGGAGATTACGACGGCCCGTGTCCACCACCGCCTCCACGCCCGTCTCGCAGTCGCGCACCGAGATCACGCCCACATCGGGAAGAATGAACTCCCGCGGATCATCCACCGCCACCGCGATGGTGTCATGCTTGCGTCGGGTGATGCGCAGCGCCGGCTCGTATTGCGCCGCCATGAAATCGGACACGATGAACACGATGGCATGGCGCGCCACCACCTGATTCAGGTAGTCCAGCGCGCCGGCCAGGTTGGTGCCGGTGCCACGAGGTTCGAAACACAGTAACTCGCGAATTACCCGAAGCACATGTTTTCGGCCCTTGCCCGGACGCACAAAAAGCTCCACCTGTTCCGTGAAGATCAGCAGCCCGACCTTGTCGTTGTTCTTAATCGCGGAGTACGCCAGCACCGCGCACAGTTCCGCGCACAGTTCGCTCTTGAGACGGGTCCGGCTTCCAAAGCGGCCCGATGCGCTGCCGTCCACCACCAGCATCACCGTCTGTTCCCGCTCTTCCGTCATCACCTTGATGTGGGGTTGCCCCGTGCGCGCCGTGACGTTCCAGTCTATGGTGCGCACATCATCGCCGGGGACGTACTCTCGAACTTCCTTGAAAACCATTCCCTGGCCTTTGAAAACACTCTCGTACTGGCCCGGGAGCAAATCATTCACCACGCGGCGCGTGCGAATGTGCATGCGTTGTATCTGCTGCATGATTTCGGCGGGTATCATGGTTACGGCCTCCGGAAAGTGCCCAATTTCAGGGCACCGGTACCGTTTCGAGAATTTTCTTGATCAAGAGTTCCGGCGTGATATTCTCCGCCTCGGCTTCGTAGCTTTCCTTAACGCGATGCCGCAGCACGTCCATGGCGATCTGTTTGACGTCGTGGGGAAACACATTCCCCTCGCCCTGGAGAAAGGCCAGCGCACGCGCACCCTGCTGAAGAAAGAGCGTGGCCCGGGGAGACGCCCCATACTCAATCAGATGACTCATCTTGAGGCCAAATGCCTCGGGCTGCCGCGTTGCATGAACAATATCAACAATATAATCTTTAACCTTGGTGTCCACGTAAATCTCGTTAACCAGGGCGCGGGCATCCAGGATTTCCTGCCGCGTTACCACCGCTTCGACTTTGCGGCGGTTTAAGAGGTCCACCCGGTCCATGATTGACCGCTCCTCCTCCCGGGAAGGATAGGTGATCTTGACCTTGAGCATGAACCGGTCGATCTGGGCTTCGGGTAGCGGGTAGGTGCCCTCGTGCTCCAGAGGATTCTGGGTCGCGAGCACCATGAAGGGTTCCTGCATCATATACGTCTCGTCGCCGATGGTAACCTGACGCTCCTGCATCACCTCCAACAGCGCGCTCTGCACCTTGGCGGGTGCGCGATTAATTTCGTCAGCCAGGACAATATTGCTGAATATGGGTCCCTTTTTCACGGTAAATTCGCCGGACTTGGGATTGTAGACCTGGGTGCCCACCAGATCGGCGGGCAGGAGATCGGGCGTAAACTGGATCCGCTTGAAACCGCAGGCAATGGCCTGGGCCAGCGTGGTGACCGCCGTGGTTTTGGCCAGTCCCGGAACGCCTTCCAGCAGGATATGTCCATTGGAAAGTAGTCCCACCAGCATCCGATCCACCATGTAGTGCTGGCCGACGAGCACCTCGCCCATGGCCCGCCGGAGCCGGGATACCAATTGCGACTGTTGGGCGACACGGCCCCTCACCTGTTCCACCTGGGTTGCCATTGCTACTGCTCCACTGCGTGCACTATCACGTTCCGGGCCCGGCGGCCCCATCGGGATTGGGCTGACCGCGCGGGGTGACGCGGCGCGCTCGCCATCGAAGGCGGCGCCTGTCTAATAATCTATCAGGTAACGTATCGGGAACCCAAGCAAATCGGGGTCCCGTGGCATTGCGCAAATTTCGCGATTATGCTACCATGCCTACGGGTATATCGAGGCATGCGAGGTCGGGCCAAGTGCCTCCATCCGCCGGTGCGACGCTGCAAAACTCTACTGGGACAACGAGGTGGTGCCTTTGCCAATCGACAAGAACCGGATCACCAAGATCCTGATTGTGGACGACATGCCGGAAAACGCCATGGTACTCCGCAGTTTTCTAGCACCCATGGGGTATCACATCGACGCGGTAACGCGGGGCGAAGACGCACTGACCATGGTGGAAAACAACCCACCCGACGTCATTCTCCTCGACATCATGATGCCGGGTATGAACGGATTTGAAGTCTGTCGGCGCCTCAAGCAGGACCCCGAAACCCAGCACATCCCCGTGGTGATCATCACCGGTATGTCCGACAAGGAAACCAATATCGAGGCCGTGAAATCGGGCGCCGATGATTTTCTGATCAAACCGTTCGACCGCATCCTTCTGGAAGCCCGGATCAAGACTTCTTCCAAAACCAAACTGCTCCACGACCGCCTGATCGAGTACAAGCGCGAGCTGGAGCACAAGGTGGTCGAGCGCACCGAGCAGGTCGTGCTCACGCAGCAGGTCACGGTATTTTCCCTGGCCAAACTCGCCGAATCGCGCGACAACGAGACGGGCGATCACCTTGAACGCATGCGATCCTATGCCCGTGAATTGTGCGAGGAGGTCGTCAAACTGCCAAAGTACAGTGATACCTATGGCCCGGCCTTCGTCGAAGAGATCTATAAATCCACCCCGCTCCATGATATTGGCAAAGTCGGTATTCCCGATCGGATTCTTCTCAAACCGGGCAAGCTCACCGATGACGAGTTCGAGATCATGAAGCAGCACAGCATGATCGGCGGAGACACCCTCAAAGCGGCGGATATCGAAGCGGGGCGCGATTCCTTCCTGGCCACGGGTCGGGACATAGCCTACTACCATCATGAAAAATGGAATGGCACCGGCTACCCGTTTCAGCTTTCTGGCGAAGAAATCCCCCTTTGCGCGCGCATCGCGGCCCTGGCCGACGTGTATGATGCCCTATCGTCGCGCCGCCCCTACAAGGAACCCTTCAGCCACGAAAAATCGAAAGCGATCATCCTGGAGGGCCGTGAAAGCCATTTTGACCCGGATATCGTGGACGCTTTTCTGGCCAAAGAAGGCCGCTTCATCGAGATTCGGGAGCATTTTCAGGGTGAAGGTCGCCTTGCCCCCATTCAGGAACTCGCCGGCTCCCTGGACTGAACAGGAGGCGGCCGAACGGGGTGGACTATTGCACATCCCCTCTGCCGTGGCCTTCCACGCCCGAGATCAGGCATCGCAACGCGTCGCGAAGGGCGAGCGGCGCCTCGAGACCCAGCCCCTCCTCCAAGGTCCGCTCGACGATGGCTTCGTCCGTCAGCGCGGGCGCGCCCTCCGACTTCAACACGGCCCATCCTGCACCCGACTCAGATTTAGCACCGGGCAGTTGCAGGATCCACCAGTCCACCCACGGGGATACCGACTCGTCGCCATCCGACTGGTTCAGCGTGCGAAATCGAAGGCGTGCGTAGATCTCGTCCCGCCGGTCAGTCCATAGTCCGGGCGCCTCCTGTCCCAGGGCCTCGGCCATGCGGCGGCCGGATTCCAGCCCGAGGTAGTGGACACGCAGGGTGTCCAGTGGGGCCGCCTCGGCCGGCAATGCGCCCGACAATGCGCTGCTGACGCGGGGTTCCCGCGCCAGGTAGTCCGCACAACGTGAAAGGGCCGACCAGTGGGGCTCGAGGAATCCACGCCGCTCCGGAACGGCCAGCGCCGCGGTGTGGCGCCAGCAGGCGGCCAGCAGCCAGGCCGCGCTCTCGGGATCGGCATTCCCCCGCACCGAGGCCGCCGTTCCGTCTGAATAGATCATGCGTGGCAATGAGCCCGCCGGTGTGTCCACCCCGCGTTCGGTTCGAAGCGTGGCCACGTGCACGGCAAGGGCCTGCGCGGCCCGATCGGGATGGCCCAGTTCGTCGAGGGCGGCGGAGGCCCAGGCCGTAACCGCCACGTCGCAATAGGTTGCCGAACTTGTAAGCGCCGGGGCGCGCAGGACACCACCGGATTCGGGGTCGAGGCACGCCATCAGGTTCAACCGTGCTCTTTGAAAGGTCGCGTCCCCCGAGTCAGTACGGTCGGCTTCCAGCGCGCCTGTTCCCTGTTTCACTCCCTCCGACAGCAGTGCGCGCAATCCCGTGCGCGTGTTTGACGCACCAAGATAAACCACGAACTCCTGTGCGCCGTCTGTAACCTCGGGAAGAAGGCGCATGCTGCCCGTTCCATGGCCCACCATGCGCCCAACGCCTGGGAAAGGCGTGCCCACTTTCCATTCCTCCGCCGGGGAAGCGACTGGATAAATCGTTCCATCCTTGATTTCGTTGGGCGATACAGCACCGACATACACGCCGGGCCCCGTGTCAACACTGGAGCCGCGATCTTCCCATGCGCGCGCCACCGCTGTGGCGGTTTGCCCCGCGGGTGCGAGACCAAAATGTTCCAACATGCCCGCTTTGGTCGAAAACCCGGAAGCAAAGCGATTGAGCGCCCGGATACGCGGCTGTAGCGCGGCAATGCCTGTGGGCCGCAATGCAAATGGCTCCACGGTTTGGACCCAGTAGCAGGGGATATCGGAAGCAAAACCATGAAGACGAAGCCGGACGATGACCAGATCCATGTCTCGCACGGCGGCCACGGTCTGCTCCGCGCTTCGCCCTCCCTCGCGTTCGGTGAATCGCGTCACACCCCCCCAGGAATCGGCGGCCTGATACTCTTGCTCAACATGCCACTTTACGGCCGTAAGTTCTTCCCGAGCCACGAATTCGCCCAGCGACCAGTGGGCCCCCGGCTGGCCCAGATGCTGGCCCGCGCCCGGGCCGGGCCAGGAGAAGCAGGTGACCCGGCCTTCTCCATCCAGGGCAACCGTGACGCGTCCATTGGTGCTCACGTGCTCCACCGGTGCCGCCGTGGCGGCAAGCGCGCCCGCAAGCACGCACAGCCCCGCGAGCCCCGCCCGAATCACGGGACGAGTTCCGCGCCCAGGGCAATCCAGCCGTCACCCATGATCGCGCCCTCTTCGGCGCCCGCGTGCAACTGGAGCGTTCCCCAATCCGCAAAGGCATCAATCATCGGGACGAGATCGGCCTTCACATCGTTCTCATTGTAGCCCGGCAACAAACCATCCGAAGCCGCGCGGATCAGGGCGTCGCGCAGAAGGGCGGTGAAGGGTTTCCAGCGCAGGTTGAGGGCTGCCACCCCGGCTTCGGGCTCGCGCCGCGCGGTAGCCAGCAATGCGGGCATACCGTGCTCATGGCTGCTCAGAAAGGCGGCACCTTCCCGGTCGGCCTGGGCCCATGCGCGGGCGTCGCCCGCAATGGGGAAGAGCCAGCCGGACACGTCGTCCCATCGGTGTTCCTGGCGTGTGGCGGGCGCCAGGGCCGCCAGTGCTGCGGGATCCGCAGCCCAGCCGGCCCAGATGGATTCAACCACCGGCACGTCTTCCTGCACGTCAATGTTGGCGATCCCGGCGGCCCACTCGCCGACGGGCGCCGTATCAATCGGTACGGGACAATAGACGGGCCACCAGGTGGCGAATAGCGCGCGAAGGGTCGCGGACAATTCCGGGTTAACCTGCGCTTCGGCCCAGCGAAGGCCTTCCAGCGCGGCCTGCACGACTGGTGCGCCCCGGTGGGTATTGATAGTGAGCAGGGCATCGGGCCAGCCAGCGGCGTAGTGTAGTTTTGCCTCCGGATCGGCCGGTGCCTCGATGCGAAACAATAGCGGGATCTGCTCCGCGGCGGCGATCTCCAGCACGCCGGGATAGGTCCCCTTCCAGGAGAGCCGGGTCACGTCGTCCCGCGCTTCGGTGCGCGGCACCGCCTTTCCGCCCGCCAGTACCTTTTCAAGATAGGTCCGAGACGAGGCCATGAGAAGGAATCCATCCTTCCACCCGCTCGCATAGTCGCGCCAGAAGTCATCATCATCCGCCTGGCGCAATGGGCTGCCGAGCCAGGAAGCCGCGCGCAGGGCAAGGCCCGGACGGATGGAAAGGCACCAGCCCTCCTGATCGCCCGCAACCAGAAAGGATTGGCCCAGCCATAGCCGGGCCCGGCCCGGAGTGGGGCGTACGCCCGTCATGCGGCAGATGGCGAGGGGCACGGCCTGGTGCAGGGCGGGCGAGGCCCTGCGCATCGCCGCGCTGGTGTTGAGAGCATTCCAGTGCCGGAGAAAGGCGGGCAGGTCGGAGGTCTCAAGTTGCCACGTGGCATTGTCCGCCACATAGCCGGCATCGGGCGATGCAATCATTCGTCGGTCCACGAGCACCGCGACGGCGGCGATAACGACGATGATCAGGAGTGCAACGCCGCGGCGGCGCCAATAGACCGCGCCACGTTCGCCGTGCTTCTCGACGGTGCTGGACTGGTTCTCGTTCATGGTCTGAATCAGTCGGTGCCCCAGATGGCATTCTTGGCGTGGGTCCGGCGCTCTTCCGCCGAATTGATTTCCTTCGCCATCTCCTCTTTCAACGCCATGTAGGTTTCGCGCGTAGTTGCTGCGGCGATCTGGGCCTCAAAATCGAAACGGAGGGCCGCAATCTGCGCATCATACTTGCTGTCGATCTCCGCGAGCGCCGACTTCTCGTCTTCGTTGAGCTTTCGTGTCGGGCCGGAGGCCGCTTCGAGGCGTTCCATGGCGAGTTCATAAGCGGTTTTCATGATCGTTTCCTTTAATCGTGCTCCCTGCAAGGTTTCACAGTGAGAATTCGTCGTCCAGTACGGCGCTGATGAAGCGCTCAACGGAAATGGGGAAATAACGGTTGTCCGGCGAGATGAGCACGCCGGTGGTGATGTCCTCACGGCGCTCCAACTCGTCCAGACAGGTCGAAAGCAGTTCATCGACCCCCTCATTGCCGTGGACGATCTCCAGGTACTCCGACTTGCATTCCATGGGCTTGCGCGGGAATCCCATATACCCGAAAATACGACCGGAAAGGGCCATATCCACGTTGTCACTGCCGAAGATGTCCTCGTAGCTCGGCGAATAGTGAGCCGGGCGGATAAGAAACTGGGGCGATACCTGAACCTTGCCGGTCACCTTGGTGGTCTCATAGCCGGACTCAAAAGACGGCCCCAGGCAGATATAGGGCAGCTCGTGATAACCACGGACGATTCCGTAGGTCGGCTTGCGAACAATGACCGTGCCTCGGAATATGCGGCGCATTTCTTCGGGGGTGAGACTCATGGTGGTGCTTGATTTCAGTTGGGGCGTGATGCCTGTAAGTCGGTGCGGCGTGGGTTTATACGTTACCCCCGCAATGGGCAGGCCTAGCTTAGCGAATCCGGTCTGGCAGCGCAACTATCCCACACTCGAAAACGCGCAGGCTCGTACCGTCGGGGTGGACTTGGTAAACCACCGCCAGGCGGTCTCCCACCGACAGCGCCTCCCAGTAGGGCGCGGGGATGGTCCACGCCGCCGGAAGCACCTTCTCCCTCGACAAGGCGACCTCCAGTCCCACCCGTCCACCACCCGCCGGAAGTGGCTCCGTCTGGGTGATCGCACCCTCACCACGCACCACTGGCTGGAGCGCATAAGGATCTGGACGGGCGCGTCGGACCGCGAGCTGGCTCAGCAGCACCGCGGAGAGTAGAAAGCCGACGATCACAAACATGGCCTGGCGGCGGCTCATCCGACCAATGGGCCGTCCCTGACGCATCCAGGGGGTCTGGCGACGGGGCGGGGCCTCGTGTCGCTCGGCATTTCGATGATACTTGACAGTCAAAGGTCTGCTCCCGGGGGGGTGTATGGAGCGCAGCATAGCGCGTTTGATTGACCGCGCGCCACCGGCGGACCAGAATACGCCACCGCACGGCGGGGTCCGGATCGGGCGGGCCGTTTGACTCGGAGGCGGGCTTTGTAGGACCATGCGCCCTTCACCAAGGGCGGGAGCCTGGGAGGAGCCAGAGGGTTATGAACATTTTTATCGCCGGCGGGGGACGGGTGGGCTTCCATCTTGCACGATTGCTGAGTGCGGAGCATCAGGATGTAACGGTCATCGAGCAGAACCCGGACATGATCGAGCAAATCGACTATGCATTGGACGTCAGTACCGCCACCGGCGACGGCTCCTCCGTGCTGCTGCTCCAGTCCCTCAATGTGGGCAGTGCCGACCTCTTCGTGGCCAGCATGGGCAATGACGAGAAAAACCTCATCGCGGCGGCCACCGCGAAAGGTTTGGGAGCGAAAAAGGTCGTGGCGCGTGTGGACAATCCCATGTACATGGAGTCCAACATCCTCTACGAGACGGTATTGGGTATTGACTATATCCTGAGTCCCGACGCTCTGGCCGCGCTGGAGATTGCCAACTATATCGAGCATCCGGGCATCGTTTCGTCACTGGAATTTGGTCGGGGCCGTGCCCAGATGCTGCAACTGCGGGCGGCCAAGTCGCCCACCACGAATGGCAAAACCCTGAAAGACATTATCAAGCCCGGCAGCGGGGTGCTGCTGGGCGTGATCGAGCGGGACGGCACGTGCATGATCCCCCACGGCGACTCCGTGGTGGAGCCGGGCGATCTGGTGACCCTGATCGGAACCCACGAGGGTCTCCGGGAGCTCCAGAAGCTTTTTCACGGCGAAGAGATCAAGCCCCAACGGGTGGCGATCATGGGCGGCGGGACCATCGGACTGCGTCTGGCCCAGGCGCTGGAAGGCAAGATGAAGACCGTGAAGGTGTTCGAGCGCAACGAAGCCCGTTCCGCTCGGCTGGCGGAGAAGCTGGGCAAGGCCAAGGTGGTCTGCCGGGACGCCACCTCGCGGGTTTCGCTGGAGCAGGAACATGTGGATACCATGGACTTGTTCGTGGCGGCGACGGGCGACGACGAGCGCAACATCATGGCGGCGGTGCTGGCGAAGGAAGTGGGCGCGAAGTCTGTCGCCGCTATCGTTCACCAGCCGGACTTTGCCCCCCTGGTGAAGCGGCTTGGCATTGATCTGGCCGTTACGCCTCGGGCGTCCATCGCCGATCGCATTCTGAAGATGATGTTCCGGGGCGACGTGACCTCCCTGGCGATTCTGGGTGATGGCCAGGTGGAAATTCTGGAACTGGGCATTCAGGATAGTTCGCCTGCGCTGGGCAGTGAGATCAAGGACCTGCGCATGCCCCGGGGCGCGCTAATCGGAACAATCCTGCGGGGGGACAAGGTGCTTATACCGAGTGGCAATGACGTGCTGCTGGCCGGAGACTCGGTGATTCTGATCGTGGCGGCAAAGACGCTGGACGCGGTTCGAAAGGTTCTGCTGAAGCGACAATGAACTACCGTATTGTCGCCCGATATCTGGGACATTTCTCGCTGATTCTGAGCCTGCTTATGGCGCCATCCATCGTGTGCGCGCTCGTGATGTCGGATTGGCAGTCAATGGTGGCGCTCATTGAGGCCCTGATAACGTCGGCCCTCGTCGGATTGGCTCTGGTCGTCATCGGGCGCGGTGCGCGAGATCGGATGTTTCAACGGGAGGGTCTGGCCCTGGTGGGGATCGGCTGGCTGATGGCGGCCGGTCTGAGCGCTTGCCCCTTCGTTTTCGCCGGAGTCCTGGGACCGGCGGATGCCTATTTTGAGGCCATGTCGGGCCTCACCACGACAGGTTCGACCGTGCTGCCGGATATCGAGCGCGTCCCGAAGGGCATACTCTTCTGGCGCGCCTTCACCCACTGGATTGGGGGAATGGGCATCATCGTGCTCTTTATCGCCGTGCTGCCCTACATGGGCGCGGGTGGCAAGCAGATGTTCAAGACGGAATCGCCCGGTCCGGATCCCCGTGGCTTGAGTCCGAGAATTCGAGACACGGCGTCGGCCCTCTGGAAGATCTATCTGGGGATGACGGTGATCCTGACGGTCCTCTTGATGGTTGCGGGCATGAGTCTTTTCGATGCGCTGACTCACACCTTCAGTACCCTCGCCACGGGAGGCTTCAGCACGCGCAATGCGAGTATCGCGGCCTTCGACAGCGTGACTATCGAAATCATCATTGTGGTGTTCATGGCCCTGGCGGGCGCCAACTTTGGCGTTTATTTCGCCATGCTGAAAGGCGACTGGTGGGCACCCCTGAAGAACACCGAATTCAAGGCCTATTTTCTTGTTCTGGCCCTTGTATCCATTATGATCACCGTTAACCTGCTGGGTTTCCAGGGAAGCGTCGGGCTGGACGGGCCGGAACCCCTTCCCGAATATTCACCGGCGGAAGCGGCGCGGCACGCCACCTTCCTCACGGTATCGCTGATGACGACGACGGGCTTTGGAACAGAGGACTTCGACTACTGGCCCTATTTTTCCCGCACGCTGCTGGTCTTGATTATGTTTATCGGTGGATGCGCCGGATCCACAGGCGGGGGCATTAAGGTAGTGCGCTTCATCATCCTCTTCAAGATGGCCTACTGGCGGGTGGAGAGCACCTTCCGACCGAAAACCGTGCGCCCGATTCGGGTCAATGGCCAGATTGTCGATGAGCATATGCAGCAGACGGTCTATGCCTTTTTCTTCCTCAACATGGTGATCGTGGCCGTGGGTAGTCTCTATATGTCCCTCCTCGGCCTGCCTTTTCAGTCGGCGACGACGGCGGTCATCACCACGTTGAACAATGTGGGCCCCGGGCTCGAACACCTGGGAGCGAAGGAGAGTTTTGCCGTCATTCCGGCCCACGGAAAGCTGTTCCTGGCGATCTGCATGGCACTGGGGCGATTGGAGTTGTTTTCCATCGGGGTACTCCTGCTCCCGTCCTTCTGGAAGCACGCGTAGACCGGATCTGGATCAGTGCTCGTCGGACTTTCCCGCCAGTCGGACAGAATTGGCATAACCGGAGAGTTTTTCGCGGAGAATCTTCCGGCCGCGATAAAGGCGCGACATGACGGTGCCGATGGGACAGTCCATGAAATCGGCGATTTCCTTGTAGGATTTTTCTTCCAAGTCGGCCATGATGACCGCATTCCGAAAATCTTCCGGGAGTTCCTCTACCGCGAGGCGGACTTCGTCGTCGAGGAGCTCCATCATATTATGGAGACGGTCCTGTTCACCGATCGGCAGGGCGGTAGGCTCGGCGGCCTCGGCACCGGTCAGCTCCACGGAGAGTGGGGTCCGAGAGCGCTTGCGGTATTCATTGATGAAGGTGTTCCGGAGGATGGTCAGGAGCCACGCCTTGATGTAGGTCCCTTCCTTGAACTTTTCATGGAATCGGAGGGCCTTCACGAGGGTATTCTGGGTCAAGTCCTCGGCATCGGCGGAATTGCGGGTCAATCGCAGCGCAACCGCGTGGAGCATGTCCATATGCTCCAACACTTGCTCTTCGAATTCTTTTGAGCGCTGCACCAAACGATTTCCACCGGTCGAGGGGTTATCCCAAGCTCCGCCACAGCCCGATCCGGTAATTCCGGCTCACACCACGACGGCCCCATCCACCTCGTTTAGAGATAGTATCAAGAAGATTGTTGACGATTCAAAGGGATGTGCCGCCGTTGAGCATATGTGCTCAACGAGGCCGAGACCGTTTCGTACCCTTGGAATAACCCCTGTATGGAGCATGATAGCCGGAACGGGTTTTCGCGAGCAAGGATTCAGAGGGCCAAATCTTCCATGGCCAGGATTCTCCCCCGGAGTCGTTCCCACCCTGTTTGTTCAAGATTCGGATCGCTGGCCAGGATGGCCTCGGCCCGGCGACGGGTTCGATCCAGCAAACGGCCATCGGTGGCCCAGATGGCGGCATGGGGGTCGTCAAAGCCCGCCTGCCGGTACCCGGTCACTTCGCCCGGTCCGCGGAGCCGCAGGTCGGCCTCGGCAAGATCAAAGCCGCTGCTCGTTTCGCAGAAGATGCGGATCCGCTTCTGGCCTTCGGGAGTCGCGGGCTTGCCCATCAGAAAGCAATAGGACTGCTCGGGGCCGCGTCCGACGCGCCCGCGCAACTGGTGGAGTTGGGTGAGGCCGAACTGGGAGGCATTCTCGATGACCATGGTGGTCGCGTTGGGAACGTCAATCCCCACCTCGATCACCGTGGTGCTGAAGAGGACGTCGATTTCCCCGGCTGCAAAGCGCTTCATGATGGCGTCCTTGTCGCCCGGATCGAGACGCCCGTGGAGGAAGTCGGTCCGAACGCCCGCCAAGGGGCCCTGGGATAATTCGGCGAAGTGTTCCTCTACCGCGATACTATCCTGGCGCAGTTCCGACGCTTCGACCAGGGGGCAGACAATGAAGCTCTGAAAGCCCCGCGCGGCCTGTCGGGCGAGGTAGGCGTAGCAGTCCATTACTTTGTTTTCTGTGATGTAGCGGGTCTTGACCGGACTGCGACCGGGGGGCAGGCTGTCGATAATGGAGAGGTCCATGCCGCCGTAGAGGGTCATGGCGAGGCTGCGCGGAATAGGGGTGGCGGTCATGTGGAGGAGGTCGGGGCTGGCGCCCTTGGCCGCTAGGGCCTCGCGCTGCTGCACCCCGAAGCGGTGCTGCTCATCGATGATGACGAGGCCGAGTCGGGCGAACTCCGTCTTCTGCTGAAAGAGGGCCTGGGTGCCCACCACCAGATGGACCGCACCGGCGGCGATGCCTCGGCGGACGATACCGGCACCACGAAGTGAGCCCGTGAGGAGTTCTACCCGCACGTCGAGTGGTTCGAAGAGCCTTGAGAAACTCTGGTACTGCTGTCCGGCCAGAAGCTCGGTTGGCGCCATGAAGGCGACCTGATAGCCGCCATCGAGGGCGGCGGCGACCGCGTGGGCGGCAACCACGGTCTTGCCGCAGCCCACGTCGCCCTGGATGAGGCGCACCATAGGCCGGGGCTCCGCAAGATCGTGGACAATCTCCGAAATGCAGCGGTCCTGGGCCTCGGTGAGGGTAAAGGGAAGCTGGCGGTGCAGCCCTTTCAACAATCGGCCATTGATCGTGTGGCGGATTCCCGACTCGACGCGCCGTTGGCGGCGCTTGCGCAGTACCCCGAGCTGGATAACCAGGAGCGATTCGAACACCAGCCGGGCCCGGGCGGCTTCCGCCGCCTCCAGCGACGCCGGAAAGTGGACCTCCCGCAGGCACTCGGTCAGCGCGCCCAGGCCCTCGACTTCGCGCACGGCGTCCGGCAAGGTTTCCGGGAGGCCGCCGTCGGCGAGCTCCAGCACTTCCCGGATCCAGCCGCGCAGGAGGCGCTGGGTCAGCTTCTCGGTCAGGCGGTAAATGGGTACAATCCGCCCCATGTGAACGCCGGAACCGCCATCGTCTTCCAGGATCTCGTAGTCGGGGCCTTTCAGAGCGAGGCCCTGGTATTCCTCGACGACGCCGAAGAAGACACCGGTCGCTCCGGGGCGCAGGATTGATGTGGCGAGGTACCCTCGGCCAAAGAAGGTGGCCTTGATCGTGCCA
Organism: Candidatus Hydrogenedentales bacterium; assembly: GCA_041859365.1. GTDB lineage: Bacteria > Hydrogenedentota > Hydrogenedentia > Hydrogenedentales > JAEUWI01 > JAEUWI01. Next base: position 14,515 of record JBHEKR010000314.1, on the reverse strand, counting down.
GATTCGTCCTCCAGGGTGACAACAGCCATGGAGCCGCCCGCCCGCATGCGAATATTCTTTGCGGACGCCACGCGGGCCTGGATGGTAATCGTCTCCCCTTTAGTCGCCTGGGCGATGGGCGTGATGGTGCGCCGGTCCTGATAAGTGCGCGGAAAATGATAAAGCAAGTCGCGCACCGTAACGATTCCGAGTCCCTGCAGTTGCTCCACGCGCTTGGGCCCCGCGCCCGGCAAGACGGAAATCGGGCTGTCTAAGGTGCGTGTGATTAAGTTCATGGTGATGGTGTTGCCGCCGGGGTTATGGAGGATCTGGAAGCATCATGATGGCACGATCAAAATCGTCGGGGCAAGGCAGGGACGGACAGGCAGGCACGGACTCGCGCATCAAGTCCAAGCCCCGATTCCAGTATCCCCTGTGACATGTCGCCGCGCTGGTGTGGGCCTCGCACGTCGGGGGGCCATCACGGCCAAATTCGCTGACATTCCCCCGGTGCTCTGGCGGCGGTACGTTCCCTGGGGCTTGCGGGCCGCGGCGGGGCTGTGCTACAACCCAGCGACGGCGTCGGGCCGCACTGTTTCCCTACCCGAGGGTCCTCCATTCATGACTGCCTCCCACCAACCACGCAGCAGGGCGTGGACCTTTGTGGCTCTCTTTGCCGTGTGCACGATCGGGCTGCTCGGCGCTTACCGTTACGCCATTGAAACCGTGGCGAATGACTACTACCTGTTCACGTTGTCGCGCCATACCGCCTGGATTCTAAGTCTTGTCGGTGAGGAGGCGGTATTGGAAAAATTCCGGGCAGAGGGCCTGAGCCCTTGGGAGTCCTGGCGCGATCGTGCACTGCCCCGCCCCGCCGAGGGCGAGAACGGACCGCGGGTCAACTTTGTCTTGAATCCAGAATCCTCCTTCACCTTCATCGTGGTCCCGTCGTGCGGCGCGATCGAAGTCATGGCGATCTTCTTTGCTGCGGTGATCGCCTTTCCCGCCTCATGGCGACATCGCGCCTGGGGTCTGGCGCTTGGCCTGCCGCTCATGTATCTCGTCAATATTCTGCGCCTCGCGTGCCTCGCCTGCCTCGGCGCGCTCGACAGGAGCGGAAATTGGTTCAATTTCGTCCACGAGTATGTCTGGCAGTCGGTCTACGTAATCTTTGTGGTGCTGGTATGGATGGCCTGGGCGGAACTGGGCAGGGAGGAGGCCGCGTGATGAACCGGCCTGTTCCCTGGCGCATGCTGACCGTTTTTGGCGCGAAATTTTCGCTGGCGTTGTTCGTGCTGGCGCCCCTCTGGTGGCTCTGCTTGCCCGCCTATGGCTGGCTGCTGCTTCAGGGTTGCGGCAGTGTCGCCAAGTGGCTCCTGAGGGTGCCGATCGTCGCGGGGCACGTGACCGTCGATGGAATCTTCAATACCGATAGTCTGCTGGTCTTCCATGTGGGTGATGGGGAGCGGGCCATGAAATTTGCCCTGCTGGTAACGAACCTTCCCCCCTTTATCGCGCTGGTGATCGCGACATCCGCACTGGCCTGGCGGCGACGCCTTACGATTGCCACCACCGGTGCGGCGATTCTGGTCGCGGGGCACGCGCTCTATGTGGTGGTGGCCCTGCGCTTTGGTGACTTCCTGGCCGCAAACAGCGAAGTATCCACGGCAATCTCGCAGTTTTTTCTGACGCTGCCCTTTGGGCTGTGGATCGCCATGACCTACTGGCGCGGAGATGAGCCGGAGGTGTAGGCAGGTCTTATGGGTCTTATGAGTTTATAGTTGAACCGTTCACCCTTTTCCCTTCACTCTTCATTTGTCTTTTCACCCCTGTATTTGTCATGATCCGGAGCCGCAATCGGCACCCCCACACCATGACCAACCCTACAAGTGCGAATTGCTCGCGAGGTTCATTCCCATGAATAAAGAACGCCTTACCCCTCTCATCCAGGAAGTCCAGGATCACCTTTTCAATGAACTTATCCCCTTCTGGCTTACCCATGGCACGGACCATGAATATGGCGGCTACCTGACCTACCTGGACAAGGACGGCAATCCCACGGGCGAAGGCACGAAGACGCTGGTGTGCCAGACGCGTATGATCTACTCCGCCGCCTCGGCCCACCGGGCGAATCTGGGGGACGGTAAGTTCCTCGAAATTGCGCGCCAGGGCGTGGAATTCCTGATCAACCATTTCTGGGACAACGACTACACGGGCTGGTACTGGACCACGACACGGGAAGGCGAGCCGGAGAACCGCAGCAAGCTGACCTATGGCCATTCTTTCGCGATTTACGCGCTGAGCGAGTACGCCATGGCCTCGGGTGATGCGCGGGCGCTGGAGATGGCGGTGGAAACCTACAAATGCCTCACCAGTCGCGCGGCGGACACGTTGAACGGCGGCTTCCTGGAATTCATGGAGGAAGACTGGTCGCCAAAACAGCCGGGCGTCTACGGCGGCGATCGCAAGTCCTTCGACGTGCACATGCACCTGATGGAAGCCTTCACGAATCTCTATGAAGCCACGGGCGAAGAGAAGTACAAGGAAGATGCGTGCTACGTCATCGACCTGCTCTTCAAATACATGATGCACCAGCCCTCTGGCACGGGCATCGCCCAGTTCTCCCTGGACTGGAAGCCCCTCCGCGCCATCATCTTCAAGAACGTGTGGGGCTCGGACCGGGACGTGGAAGAAGACGAAGGTCGTCCGATGAACAACACGAGCTTCGGCCACAACGTGGAGTTCGGGTGGCTGCTGAAACACTCCATCGACATTCTGGGCCTGGATGTCGAAGACTATCGCGTGCCGATGCAGAAGCTTTACGACCATTGCCTGACCTATGGCATCGACTGGGAGCGGGGCGGCGTCTATTGCGAAGGCCCCACCGATGGCCCCGCGCGGGAGCGGAACAAGGAGTTCTGGCAACAGGCGGAGACGATGGTGGGCATGCTGGATGGTTGCCTGCTCTACGGAGACGACAAGTACCTCGACGGCTACGAAAACGTGCACCGCTTCGTGATGGATCATGTGATCAACCACAAGGTCGGCGAGTGGTATCCTCTCTTCGACGAGAACAACACGCGCCTGTGGGACTACATGGGCCACGCCTGGAAGATCAATTATCACACGGTTCGCGCCATGATTCAGTGTGAGCGGCGGCTGTCGCGCCTGATCGCGGAAAGCTAATCTACCCGCGTGGTCGAAGAGACCGAAGAAGCCCGATTTACCCAGGGGTCCGGCACCATGCCGGGCCCCTTTGCAATGTTGACAATCGTGCTTGGGACGGGCAGAATGCTCCCACGGAAAAAAGCATCTGGTTGATCGGGATTCGTCTTGGGATTTCAATGGGTTAGCCCCTGTTCGCCCGGTGTTTTTCGGCGCTTCGCATTGCTTGTGACCATGCGAGGTTGACCGCCTTGGCATTTTCTCGATTACCGGGCCTTCGATGCGGATGTACAACCGAAATCTTGCTTTCTTAAAGCCCCTTGCGAGCGTGCTTGCGGGGCTTTTTATTACACTGACCATGGCCGGCTGTCCCTTTTCAGGACCAACGGCCGAATTCTCGGCAACGCCGACGGAAGGCGACGGCCCCCTCCTGGTGCGCTTCTCCGATCTTTCCCTGGCGGGCAGTGCCGCGATCGAGACGTGGCGCTGGGACTTCGGCGACGGGTCCGACAGTGCCGAAGAGAATCCGGTGCATACCTATGGGGGTCAGGGCACATACCGCGTCACGCTGACCGTGTCAACGCTCTTTGGTACGGACACGGAAACCAAGAACGCCTACATCACGGTTCGGGCGGCCCCCGTGGCGGCCTTTTCGGCGACCCCCCGCAACGGCAACACGCCCCTCGCGGTGCAGTTCCAGGACGAGTCCGACGGCGGCCCTTACGCCATTACTTCCCGGCAGTGGAGCTTCGGCGACGGGGAGACGAGCGACGAAGAGGATCCGCGCCATGTCTATCAGCAGCCAGGCGCCTACACTGTCGCGCTGACCGTAACCAGCCCGGGCGGGACGGATACCGAGACACGCCAGAGCTTCATTCAGGTGGGCGCGCTACCCACGGCGAGTTTCCGGGCGACTCCTGCCACAGGCGAGGCACCGCTGACGGTGCAATTCACGGATACTTCCAGGCCGGGCGGTTCGGCGATCGAATCGTGGAACTGGACTTTCGGGGACGGCGAGACGAGCACGGAGCAAAACCCCGAGCACCGCTACGAAGCGCCGGGGGGTTACACGGTTATCCTCAAGGTTCGCAATGCGTCGGGAGAAGCCAGCACAACCCGAACAAACCTGATTCGTGCGACGGAAGGTCCGACGGCGGCCTTTCGCGCATCGCCGGTCCAGGGCGCTGCGCCGCTGGTGGCCACGTTTACCGATGAATCGCAGCCAGGCACCTCGCCCATAACAAGCTGGCTCTGGGACTTCGGCGACGGAACCAGTTCGGCCCAGCGCAATCCTACCCATGAATTCGCCCAAGCGGGACAGTATGACATCTCGCTGACGGTCGAGACCGATGCGGGTACGAACACGGTGTCGAAAGAAAACTACATCACGGCGCTCGCGGCTCCCCAGGCCGGCTTCAGCGCCACGCCGCTGCGGGGCCCCGCGCCGCTTTCCGTAGAGTTTCGCGATGCTTCGACGGCGGGCGCCGCAGCGATCACGACGCGCCAGTGGAGCTTCGGCGATGCGGCTTTCAGCGGCGAGACGAACCCGGTTCACGTCTATACCACGCCGGGCCGCTATCCAGTCTCGCTGACGGTACAATCCACAGTAGGCAGCAGCACGCTGAATCGCGATGCCTATATCGAAGTGGTGTCCCTGCCCTCGGCCTCTTTTGAGGCCACGCCCACCTCCGGCGAGAGTCCCCTGACGGTCACCTTCACCGACACGTCCGCGCCCGGTACCCAACCCATCACGGCCTGGCTCTGGGAATTCGGGGACGGGACGACCAGCACGGATCAGAATCCGACGCGGGTCTACACCGGTACCGGCGACTACACGGTGACCCTTACAGTGACCACGGCGGAGGGCGCGAACACCCTGACCCGTTCCCAGTTTGTCCGCGTATTTGAGTCGGCCGACGCGAATTTCACGGCCGAGCCCGTCGTCGGAAAGGCCCCCCTTTCGGTCCAGTTCCGAGATGCCTCTGATCCCGGCTCCGTGGGCATCAATGGTCGCTCCTGGGACTTCGGCGATGGCAACACGAGCTCGGTCGAAGATCCGCTCCACGTTTTTAACGAACCGGGCACGTACACCGTCTCTCTGGTGCTTGCCACCCCGTCCGGACCCAATTCCGAGCGGAAGCCAGCCTTTATACGGGTTGAACCCAACGTCACCTTTACCCGCACGCCATCCACAGGCCTTGCCCCCGCCGCTGTGGCCTTTGTCGATACGACGGCGGTTGCGCCCCTGAGGGCGAGTGCCTGGTCATGGAACTTTGGGGATGGCGGCACGAGCACCGTGGAAAACCCGACTCACACGTACACGAAAGCGGGTATCTACGACGTCACACTGCGCGTCACCACGGAGCAAGGTGAAGTCAGCGCCACTCAGTTGGATTCGGTCCGACTCCGGCCGAAGCCGGCCTTCACCGGCACCCCGCGCTCCGCCACAGGCGCGCCGCTGGCCGTCCAGTTTCAAGATGCGACCGACCCGGGCAACCTGAGCATTTCGGGCTGGGACTGGAACTTTGGCGATGGGTCCCACAGCACGGTGCAGAATCCCGAGCATACTTTCTCAGTACCGGGCGTTTACGATGTGTCCCTGACGGTAACAACCGAGCTGGGCAACAGCACGACGGCGCAGTCGGACTTTGTGGTGGTGCGCCCCGCGGCTTCCTTCAGCGCGAGCCCGACATCGGGAAAAAATACCCTGCTGGTGCAGTTTGCCGACACCACGGTTGCGGGCAGTGTCGAATTGCAGACCTGGGACTGGGACTTTGGCGACGGCACGACGAGCCAACTCCGAAACCCCTCTCACTTGTACGGTGGGCCCGGCACCTACTCCGTGGTGCTCATCGTCGGCACCGGCCAGGGGCCGGATACGGAATCCAGGACCGACTTCATCACCATTACGCCTGAAGTGGCGTTTTCCGGCAGCGTGACCTCGGGGGTCGCTCCGCTGGACGTGGCCTTTGCGGATACGACCAACACCGGTATCCTTGATACTACGGCACGGAGCTGGAATTTCGGCGAGGGCGATCCCAGCGACGAAGAATCGCCCCGGTACACCTATACCAAGGCGGGTCGTTACGACGTTGCCCTTACCATCACGACGGCCCAGGGTGAGGCAACGGGGGAACGGGCGGACTATATTGAAGTCCTGCCGGACCTTACGGCGACGACCGCAGTCACACCGGGCGCTGGATCGAGCTCGGTGGTATTCACCAATGGAACCGACGCGGGTAATCTTACGGGCGTAAGCTGGCTGTGGAATTTCGGCGACGGGAGCACGAGTACGGTGGCGAGCCCGACCCATATTTTCGCCGAGCCAGGCATCTACGTGGTGACGCTGGCCATGACGTCGGCGGAGGGTGTAACGACGACGGAAACCATGACGACGATCAATGTGTCGCCCGTGGTGACACTCAGTGCGGCCCCCACGAATGGTGTGGCGCCGCTCGACGTGCAGTTCACCGACACTTCCAACGTGGGCAATCTGGCGGTTACCGCGACCCTCTGGGATTTCGGCGACGGAAACACCAGCGCCGACGCGAACCCGCTTCACACCTATGCCGCGGCGGGCACCTACACGGCGACGTTGAGCCTGACGACGGCCCTGGGGGTTGCGACCAGTGCCACACCCGTGACGATTGAAGTCGAGCCCGAGCCCAACTTCTCCGGCATTCCGCGATCGGGCCCAGCCCCTCTTTCAGTCACCTTCTCCAATACGTCGGATACGGGCGGGGCAACCATTACGGGGACGGACTGGGACTTCGGCGACGGAGCCACGAGCGCGGCGGCCACACCGACCCATACCTACACGGTGCCGGGGACGTATTCCGTTTCATTTGTACTGACGACGACCGGCGGTACGGAAACGACGACGAAGACCGACTACATTGCCGTGAACCCGGTTCCCGCCTTCACGGCGGACACCACGGGGGGCGACGCGCCCCTGCTGGTGAATTTCACCAACACGACCGCACTTGGTACGGTGGTCCCCACGGCCTATCTGTGGAACTTTGGCGACGGGGCAACGAGCACGAACGAGAACCCCAGCCACACCTACACGTCGGCGGGGGCGTACGACGTGCGCCTGACCGTCACGTCGAGCCAGGGGTCGGTGAGCACAACGGTGTCCGATCTCATCGTGGTTGAGCCCGATGTAACGTTGAGTGCCTCGACATCGGGCGGCCCTGCACCTGTTTCCGTCACACTGACGGACACCAGCGTGGTAGGCAATCTTGACGTTACGCAGTGGATCTGGGATTTTGAGGACGGCTCCGCGCCGGTAACGACCCAGACGGGATCGGCGAGCCACACGTACATCATACCGGGGAACTACAGCCCCACGCTGACGCTCGTGACCCCGAATGGGAGTTTCACGGGCGCGCTGGGCAGTGAGATCGTCATTAACGCCGTGCCCGCCTTCAGCGCGAACCTGCGTTCCGGCCCTGGCGCATTGACGGCAGTCTTTACGGACGACACGGTCCCCGGCAACGTGACCACGTCCAACCGCACGTGGTCCTGGGGCGATGGAACGCCGGACACGACGACGAACAACCTGACGACCAGCCATACCTATGCCGCGCCCGGCACCCATACGGTGACGCTCACGCTGAACACGCTGAATCAGGGAAGCCTGGTGCGATCAGAACCGGGTTTTATCCGGGTGAACCCGTTGACCTTTACGGTGAACGGCGGGCTAACCGGTAGCGCACCCCACACGATTTCGGTCACTAACACAACGGCGGTGGGCGACCTGGCGATTACTGGAACCCAGTGGGACTATGGCGATGGAACCGGCCAGACGGCGAGTGGGAGCCATACGTACACGACGCCCGGCACCTTTACGATCAGCATGATCGCGAGCACGGCCCAGGGCAATCGTACTGCGTCGGGCACTTCGCCGATTGTGGTCTCCCCGGTCATCTCCCACAGCGCCAACGTCACGGCGGGCCCGGCAGTGGTGGACGTGACCTTCACGGACAACACGAATACGGGCGGCGTGCCCGTGACCAGCCGCACCTGGAACTTCGGGGATGGCACTTCCCAGACGGTCACCGCCCCCACGGCATCGGTGCAGCATCGCTATACGAACACCGGAACCTCCGCGCTGGTGCGCCCCGCGACGGTGACGCTGAATACGTCCATCGGGAACTTCCTCAGCCCCACCCCGGTCAACATCACCATTCACCCGATCAGCTTCAGCGGCGATTTGACCAATGTGGATGCGCCGGCGACCATTACCTTCACCGACGTGACCAGTGCGGGAGGGCTGACGATTACGTCCCGGAGCTGGGATTTCAAGGATGGCGGCACTTCGGTGACGACGACGAATGCGGCGAGCCGAAACTATACCAAGGCGGGTTCCTATGATGTGGAGTTGACGATCACCACTTCCCAGGGCAACACGGCGACGTCAAGTCTCGTGACACCCGTCCTCGTGCGCCCCGTCCTGAATTACACAACCGGTGACACGACGAGCGGTCCGGTACCGCTGGACGTTACGTTCAAGGATCTCACGGATACCGGCAACCTGACCGGGATCTCCCGTCGCTGGATCTGGGGCGACGGAACGACGGACACGGTCACGGCATCGACGACAATCCATACCTATAAGACCACCGGCTGCTATACCGCTACGATGGAACTCATCAGCACCCAGGGGACCTTCACAAGCAGCGATCTGTCGCTGACCATCGCGGCGGATCACACGCGAACCCTCCAAGGCTGGACGAATCCGGGGGTCGGCCTGAACGGCATCATGTTTGACCTCCTGCCGCAGCGCAACATCCAATTGAATTCCTACACGATCGACTTCTCGAACCCGGGCTCTTCCAACACGATTCGACACTACCAGTGTAGTTTTCCTTCACCCGGTTTCGAGTCCCGCGCGGATGTCTGGAACCTGGTCGGTACCGTCGCGGTGACGTCGGGAAAATCGGTGGTCCTCGACTTCAGCGACCTGGCCCTGCTGGGCAGCGTGCGCCGGGGATACTACCTGGTGAATCGGAGTATGCCCACCACCGGCGCCGGCATCCTGTACCGGGCGGCGAGTGGCGGAGCAGCGGCCTCCGATGGCAATTTGACCCTTATTACCAGCAGTTCCAAAGGGTCGGGTTCATCCGACTTCAACGGGCCGACCCTTCCCTTCAGTTGGTTTACCGGCAAGGTGAACTATTCCTACGACATCGTGTGTGCCAAAGAAGGTGGCGGGCTCGCAATACAGCCCCACCCGGTCACCTGGGACATCGACGGTAAAGACGCCGATCTCGATACCCTGATCAGCGTCGAAAACGAGCGCGACGCCGTGGGCATGCATGACGGCGGTTGGGCGGCAATCACCCATCAAAGCGCCTTCGGGCCCACCAGCGAAACGCCCCTGCTGGTGCGTACCGACCAGGAGATGGCCCTGCTTTGGGAACTCGATCTCGGCGATTTTGCCTTTGACGCCGTGCCTCGCGTGGTCGCGCTGAACGATGGCGATTTGCTGGTCTGGGGGGAAACCTCCCTCAATGGCGTCGAGGGCGAGCTGATGCTGCTGCGCCTTAATTCCGCGGGTGAAATGCGCTGGATCCAGGTGGTCTCCGGTTGCGCGGCGCAGGACGCGAGAAGCTTCTCCGCCGCTGACGAGGGCGACCTGCTGATCCTGTCCGGGATGACCCGCGATGAGGGCGAGGTTCCCGTGGTTCACCGTTTGGACGCTTTCAGCAACATCCTTTGGCGCGCCGAACTGGCCGCGTCGCCGAATCGGGAAAACTGGGGCATATTCCAGCGTGGGGACGGACTCGTGACGGTCTATGGCAGTATCGGTGGCGAGGTCGACGAGGGCGCCATCTGGGAGGTGGATCTGGATGAGAATGGGGATGCCGTGGAGCGGCCTGAACTGCGATAAGCCCCTGCACGAAACAAGAATGCAACGCGCCCCCGATGGAGACCCATCGGGGGCGCTTCAGTTACTGGACGGTGGAGCCCCAGAACCTTGTGGATCAGGGGGCGCCGCGCTTGAGGCTGAGATTCTTCAGGGATATCTCGCAATCGTAGGGACCGGTAACTTCCCAGCCCAAATTGAAGGACGTTGCGTAGAGATCCTCGAAGCGGGTCTTTGTCATAAAACCCTTGGCCTGGGTGGCGGCAAGCGCCTCTTTCACCAGGGGAACCAGATCGCAGGAAATCTTGTGCCACTGGCCATCGCCTGTGGGACCTTCAAAAAAGCGAGTGCCCTCCATCGTGCAGATGAACTTGCCGTTTTCCACGGCGGTATCCAGATCCTGATGACCCGGGGGCACCTCATGGCGCGCATCAAAGAGCGGGATGCCGAACCAGATCATTTCCCCATTGTCCGGGCTGCTCGTGTTGCGATTGTGCAGCGTCCAGTAGGCCGTGATCTGGGCCGTGTGAAGTGCCGGATCCAGGCGTGCTTCCGTGCCGTTCTTGCAACTTTCCACGCGGAAGTCCAGTGTAAAAGGGAGTGTGACGGAGTCCGCCAGTTTGAAGTCCCTCGGGAACTGCTGTTCCAACAGGAGATGGGGCCACACCTGCCCCTGCTTGCGGGGAACGCCGCCAAATTCCGCGCTGCCGTTCAGCCCCAGCATGATGCCGTCGTCCGCAATGCCGCCCGGCAAAATCTTGACCGACTTTCCGCCGTTGCGCATGATCCGGGTTCCGTCGGGCAGGGTCTTGACTGCGCTGCCCTTCAAATTGAACTGCGTACCCCACTGTGCGAGACGCCACTCGTTGGCGATATTACGGTCAGCCTGAAGAATCACGCCAAGTTCCAGCGGCTTGTCCCCGGAACGGAGCGCACTCAAGTTAAAGCCGCCTGCAAATGCTCGGTCGCGGAATACTTCCTCGGCGGGCGCGGCGGCGGTGAGTAGACATAGGGCGGACAATATAACAGGGGAGATACGACGCATAGAAGAGGATTCCTTGGTTTTACTACGAGGGTGAAAGGGTGAAAAGTGCGACTTTTATGATGGCACACCCCAAGGGGAAACCTCAAACCTGGAAAAGCTCTGGTTGTAAGTCCCAAAATGAGACAGAAATAGCCGTGATCAGGGCGTGGACCCGATGAGCATGCCGCCATCGACGACGATGGTCTGGCCGGTAATCATGGCGCTGCCCAAAACGAGCGACAGGATGGCTGCGGCCACGTCTTCAGGTTGGCAGACCTTGTGGAGGGGCGCGCGATCCTGGCACTGCTTTTTCACCATCTCATAGGCGGAGCCGAGGCCCTGTTTGAGCCACTCGCCTTCGATGAAGCCAGGCGCCACGGCGTTGACCCTGACCTTGGGGGCACAGACGCGCGCGAGGGCTACGGTCATGTTGAGCAGCGCGGCCTTGGAAGCGCAATAGGGGATGGAGCTGCCCGTGGCGGAAAGGCCGGCGATACTGGCGACGTTGACGATGGCGCCATTGCCGTTGGCGCTCAGGGCTGGCAGGGCGGCGCGGACCATCTGGAAGGGGCCGATAAGGTTGACGCCCAGAATTCGATCCCAGTCTTCGTCGCGCACCTGGTCCAGGGCGTTGTGGGGGATGAAGCTGGTAACGCCCGCATTGTTCACCAGCACGTCGAGCCGCCCGAAGGCGTCCACGGTCTGGGTCACGAGGGCCTTACAAGCGGCGTTGTCGGAGACGTTGCCCTGAAGGGCGATGGCGTTTCCGCCGTAGCTGTCGATCTGCTGGACGACGTTCTCCGCTTCATTCTTCGACTTGCTGTAGTTCACAGCAACGGCATAGCCCTGGCGCGCCAGGGCAATAGCGGTCGCGCGGCCCACGCCGCGGCTGGCCCCAGTAACAATGGCCACTTTTACGGGATTGGTCATGTCAAGATCTCCATTGGAGCCGCAGGCGAGACCTGCGGTCGAAAGACGGGCTGCGCAAACGGCCTGTTGCGGTCATGTCACCCGTGGATCGCATTGCGCAGCGCACGGGCGACATCCAGTATACCCGTTAGCCGGTGCTCTTCGATACCGAAGTTCAGGGCGGCTGGAGCGCAGTATTCCAGGGGCATGACGTCGGGAATCTCGAGGTGGTCCGTGAGTTGAGAGGACAGCGCAATCAATTGCACGAGTTCGGTAAAGTCTCCGGCGCGATCAGGCTGCTGGTGGTAACGAATTGACTCACAGATGGGCGCGGGCAAGGCCCAGTTTGTCGCGACAACAAAGCCCACCTCAGGATGAGAGATTCCGAAGATCTCATGTTCGGCGCGGACAAGGGCGTCGTCGGCCATGGCGAGGTTGAGGGCGCCATAAGGCCCGGGAGCCACTTCGGCGAAAACGGCGCGACCGATATCGTGAAGGAGCCCCGCGGCGTAGACGCCCGAACCGAAGTTCTTACCCGTGGCGCGGGCCAGAATTTTGGCCAGGGAGCCGCAAACCGCCGAGCGCCGCCAGTGGGCGGCGTAGTCGAAGGTGGAGGAGCCCGCCAGGCGGTTGACCACGGCGGCGGCCACGGTTACCGTGTAAACTTCGCGGAGTCCAAGCATGGCGGTGGCCCCTTCGATAGAGTCGATTTGATGTCGGATTCCGTGGACGGGCGCATTGGCAAGGCTGATGATCTTTGCGGAAAGGGCGGGGTCCTGTTTCAGGATTTCGGCCACATCGGCCGCGCCCATGGCGGGATCTTCCACGGCCGCCTGAACGCGCTGGACCACTTCGGGCATGGCGGGCAACGAAGTCACACCGCGCACCAGGGCCATGACGCTTTCGAGGGTGAGGGAGGCGGAAACATGCTGCAGATCCGGCTCGGCGGGTGAGGGCGTCGGCGTGACCACGGCCCAGTCGCGGGTACCGGAAGACGTTTTGGCCGCCTCGGCGTAATATTTTACCAGGGCGGACTGAATGGCTTCGGGCGCCACGAGGAGAGCGCTGACCCGCATGCCGGTAAGCCTCTCCAGTTCGCGGATCACGGTCACATCCAGCGGGCAGGTCATGCCCACGGTAAGTTCGGAACCCAGAATGTCCATGGGAATAACTTCGTGTGTCCTCGCAAACTCGGCGGGAACCAGCTTGATGATCTCGAAGGGGATGCTGTAGCCGGAGAGGTGAATACTGGCGATGCCGGGCTGCCGCGCGAGGAACCTCAGAAAGTCGCTTTGTTCGAGGTGTCCGAGGGCGATGAGGGTTGCCACAATTTTGGCTCCGGTCTGCCGCTGCCGCTCGAGTGCCTCTTCGAGTTGCGCCGGGGTAATGAGTGCCTCTTGAATCAGCCGCTCCCCGATGCGCAGCCGACCTCCCTCTGCCACAATACGACTCATACAACGGTTCCCTGATCGGTGAAAACATGAACTCCCCGACGGGAGTGTAGCATTCTCAAGCCTTGGATTTCGTGTTTTGGCGCCGGGTCGTTTACCCGAGCCATTGTGCGGTCGGCTGCGGGACTACCTTCGGGCCGCGGTATATTTTGCCGCGCAAGCGTGGATTGAGGTCGAGTGGCGAGGCTCGTAATTTCTCCGTAGGCGAGTCGCTGTGCTGCGCAAGAGACTTTCACCAGTTGAGTGGGTCACGCGGGAGCGCATCTTTATGGGTACAGCCTTCACCTGGCTTGGCGATACTGCTTCGGCGCCATCATCACGCGCCAGTTGAATGCAGTTCCAGTGGATGCTGAAAGCGTGACGCGGTTTATTGCCGATGTCATCTCACCCATCCCCAGGCACGCGCCCTCACGTCGCTGATGCACGCTCGAGGTCGCCTGAAATTCACCAAGTGGCCCTCGCTCGCAGGCGTGGCGTGCGCGAGTTCGTCCCCCTAAAAAAAATCCCGTGCCCGCCGAAGCGGGCAAGGGTTGGGCTAATTCAGGGTGGCGCGGACGCTCAGTGGTCGATGTGGACCACCTTATATCCGCCCTTGGACTTAAAGTAAAAGAAGAGGATGATGTAGCAGCCGAGCATGATGCACGGGAAAATCGCCACGGCCATGAGGGCGCCTTTGCGGGCGGTCTCGGACAGGTCCTTAATGATCGCCTGATCTTCCGCCGGACCAGCTTCAACTTTTACCTGATCGAGTGCGGTCACCGTGCCCAGCACCCATTCTTTTTCCGTGGTGTACTTTTCGAACATGGCGGGCTGCTCGGCCTTCAGGTGGGTGGAAATGGAGTCGTCCTGGAACTTGCCCAGGAACGGCGCGCCCACGATACCGACCGCGAGCATACCCACGGCGGCGATGGTGTTGAGGGTCATGGCGCCGCCCTTGGGGAACTGCTCCGCCACCACGCCAAGCATGGTGGGCCAGAAGAAGGTCTTACCGAAGGCGTAAAGCGTGGCCGCCGCGAGGATGCCGATACCGGCGGCCTTGGACAGGAAGACCAGGCCGAGGATGGCGATAAAGGCGCTGCCCATGAGCAGGCCGATGGGCGAGAACTTGTGAATGAT
>JBHEKR010000061.1:0-6816 GCA_041859365.1 Candidatus Hydrogenedentales bacterium | reverse complement strand
TTGATTCGTTTGAAGTTCGGCTTCAGGCATTCCTTCCCATTCGAATTCGACGTTGCAGGGGCGGTGCAAAAGGGCCGGTCGAGTCGTCACTGGCGCGTCAGGAACACTTCGCCTCGGGCACACGAACCGCCCTTTCGGGCGGATCGCGTGGCACGTCTGCAATGCCTGGGCTGCTGCGGATTCGGTTACGGCCGTCGCCCGCACCATCAGGGCGCGCGTTTCAACACCAGATACCCCGCGCTCTCCCCCTTCGGGGGCCAGGGGACATAGACGTTGCCTTCGCTGAGACTCAGTACGATGGTAGCACGTTCCGCGTGGTCTTCCACACGCCCGTACCAATCCAGGTGCACGCGGGAGTCGGCGTGGAACCAGCGGTGGGCGTCGCCGATGGTCTCGCCGGAAGCCAGGGTCACGATAACGGATCGGTCGCGCATGAAATCGATAGCGGCGATATCGGCGTCGGATTCCTTCTCGACCTCGCCGCTGGGCTGGCTGCTCAGTCCGGCCACTTCCCAGTGGCCCATGACCGCCATGGCTTCGCGCCAGTAGGCCTTCTCGCCGAAGCGCAGGCGGGCGCCTTCCACCGGGCCGTCCTGCATGGCCATGCTGAGGCCGGTGATGGCCACAAGAATCAGGGGCGCAGCGATGCAAGTGACCTGGAAGCACCTGCCCAGGCGCCAGGCAGGCGAATCGGGTGAAATGGCGTCGGAAGGCACAGGCAAAGAATGGTTCTGTTTGCCCAGCATCAGGAGCAGCGCCGTGGCGGCGCCCGCGAAGGCGAGGAAGGTCATATCCACGATGGGATGCTCCTCGCCTTTGCCGCCCGGCAGCATCTGGGCAAAACCCGTGACCAACGTGGCCCACATCAAGAAGAGGAGCACGAAAGAACCCTTGCCGAAGGCGGTCTGCGGCGCAAGGGCAAGTTGATCGCGACCGTAGAGGCGCAATGCGTAAACGCCGAGGGTGCTGAGGAGGAGTCCACCGAGGACATACCAGATCCACGGGGGGAGTCCCGCCACGGGATCGTGGGTGATTATCTCATAGCGATAGAGCCAGCGCTCGGGTCCGCGGCGGACGTTCATCCAGAGGAGGGCTATGATCACCACGAAGACGGCGAATACATCCAAAGGCTTGCGAGGCGTATCCTCCTCGGCCGGGGCCAGTCCACCGCGCAGGAGACGCGCGGCGCCCAGCGCGATAGCGAGACCCATGAGCAGCCCGAAGGTCTCCTCGGCGATTTTCCACTGCATCATACCGCCCCAGGAGGCGAAGGGTCCCCACTCGACACGGATGGGATGACGAACGAACACGGCGAGGACGAATGAAAGGCCGCCACCCAGGATGCCATAGCACGCCAGAAGCAGGGCGGCGCGGTTGCGCGTGCGCACGAGGTAGACCAGCAGGGTGATGAGGATACCCAGCACGCCGCCCCAGCTTTCACTGCGATAGGGCGGGCCGAGCTGGAGTCCCCCGAATTTGGTCAGGCAGAGATAGCCCGCTATCCAGGCAACTGCACCCCAGACAAAGAGCATCGCTTCGCGGCGCTCCGCAGGGCGCAGAATGGCGTGTCCCCCGCAGACCACGAGGGTGATGACGGCCGCGAAGAAATCGCCATCGTCGAAATGCTGCGCAACGAGGCGTTCGTAGCTGTCGCGGATGCCGTGGTTGAAGAAAAGGAAGAGGTAGACCAGCAGGAAAGCCGCCGACATCGTGATGAAGGGCCGAGCGAGGCGGTCCAGCGCGGAGCGGGGAAGGGTGAAGGCCAGGCCAAGAATCGCGCCGCCGATTCCGGCCCAAAGTGCGCCGAAGAAGAAGAGCATGGCGTAGCCGTAGAATACATCTGGGAACGAATCGCTCACGGCGTACATGGTCTGCTCCATGTAGCTCAGGGAGCCGCCCCAGGCCCAGCCGACGGCCCCGCAGAGCCCGGCCACCGCGCTGCGGCGAAACCAGTCCGAGCGACCGGAGGCCAGGCACAGCGCGAGCCCCAGCAGCGCCCCCGGCACCATAGCGCCACCTTCATGGCCCACAATACCCCGATAGCCCCAGCCATAGGCCATGACCAGTGCGGCGAGGAGATAAAGTGGCGCGAGATTTAATCTACTGACTGTCGCATCCTGTGTTGCCATGAGTTCTCCAAGTGGACTTAGTCAATCGGGTCCACTTCGTCCACACCGTCCACACCGTCCACACTGTCCACTACCGCTTCACGCCGAACTGCTGGTCGATCCAGGCATAGGCCATTTCACGGCCTTCTTTGGGAAAGCGGTGTTTCCCCGGAACCAGCTCGCCATGAAAGCGATTCTCTTTGCCGTAAAGGGCGTAAACACTTCGAATCTGCTCATAGACCTCGGCGAGGTTGGCGGTTTCGGGAAAAATATCGTCTTCCAGCGTGGCCCAGTTGAAATAGGGCCGGGGTGCGATACAAGCCGCGATTTCGTGCCAGTCGAGGGGGGCCGAGGCGACATCATCGACGTAGAAGCCCATGCGCGGCATGAGGGCCGTGAGGTGGCTCCACCGGTCCGGCCGGGGATCGGTGCGCAGGGTGGTATAGCCGCAACTGGCCACGACCAGGCTGATACGCGGCTCGTGAATCGCCGCCATAATCGAACCGTAGGCCCCATGGGAATGGCCGATGATGCCGATACGTCGCTTGTCCACATCACCGCGCAGGTGGAGAAAGTCCACCACCCGGGAAATGTCCCAGTTCATCTTCCCAAAATAGGACCACTTCGGGTGACGCTCGTAAAGCTTCATGGCATCGTGGTAGGGCTGCTCGCCCGCCGGAATGCGCTCGCCGAAGCCGATGGCGTCGGGCACGATGCAGATAAAGCCGCGCTTCGCCAGTTCGTCGGCGAAGGCCATCTCCGTATCGCCGGTGATGCCGCAGGCCTCGTCTTTACCGGGTGCCTGGGTCTGGTGGAGCACGATCATAGTAGGCGCGGGCGTGGACACGGGTTTGCTGGGCAAGAGCAAATAAGCGGGAATGGAATCGTTCCACTCGCCGGGGATAAACATATGAATTCGGACATAGCCGTCCATTGTTTCGGAGCCAAACATCTCCGGATCGGAATTGACGCGCTCCAGTTCGCTCGGCTCGCCGAGGAGCGCACCGAGGGTGGCTTTGATGCCATCGCGCTTCGCTTCCCAGGCCGCCGGGGTCGAAATTTTTTCCGTGGCCCCCGGCGCGGAATCGAGGAGGGGCAGCAGGGTCTTGAGGCCCGCCTGCGGCGTGTTCAGGGTGGGCTTCTGCTCGCCGGTCGCTTTCTGCCAGTCTTCCCAGACGAAGCCGGGCCAGGCGGATGCGGCCTGCGCTATGGAGAACAGGATCGCGGCGGCGATCAGGGCGGTCAGACGTTTTTTCATGGTCGGTTCCTTCTCAATCCTTGCGCTTCGCGCCCCCGCGTGGGCTAGTATACGGACGCGGGCCTCTCATCAGCCTGTGCCGCCCGCGACGGATTGTTATACGAATAAAGGAACTCAAAATGCCAGCTTCCCCCCGCCCCGCCCTTGGCGCCGCCATCATCGGCGCCGGATTCATGGGCCAGACCTACGCCCGCTGTATTGCAACGCTCGTACCCGACCTTACGCTGCGCGCGGTGGCCGTGGGAAGCCGCGCGGGCGCGCTGGCGGAGGAGTATGGCGTTGCGCTGGAACCGACCCTGGAGGCGCTGCTGGCCCGGGAGGACATTCACGTCGTATGCATCGCCACGCCCCACGGGGTCCATGGCGAGCAGGCCCTGGCGGCGGCAAAGGCGGGCAAGCACCTCCTCATCGACAAGCCCATGGCCTGCACGGCGGCGGAATGCGACGCGATTCTGGCTACCTGCGCGGAGCGCAAGCTGCGCTGCGACATCACTTACACGCAGCGCCAGCGCATCGTCAACACGGAGATGAAACGCCTGATCGACGAGGGCACCCTCGGGCGCGTGCTGCACATTCATAATACACAGGTGGTGCCCGAGGGCATGAAGACCACGCCGCAGTGGCAGTTGCGCAAGGAGAATGTGGGCGTGCTCATGGGGCACGGTATCCACAACATTGACCAGATCCGCTGGCTCACCGGCCGGGAGGTGGTGAAGGTGTTCGGCAAGGTGCGCGCTTTCGACCCCGTCTACGAAGTCGACTCCACCTCCGACCTTATCCTGACTCTGGTGGACGGCCCCGTCTGCACGATCTTCTGCACCTTTGAAGCGACCGCACCGGGCATCCCGCGTATGGGCGGCTCCACCCAGGTGCTGCTGGAGCGGGGCAGCATCGACGCCGACTGGTACGGAGAGCTCCGGGTGGCGGAGCAGGGCGGCGCATGGCGCGTGGCGGCGGCCCAGGAGAAAATCGACTGGCAGGGCAAGGGTTTTCTCGATCCCGTGCGCCTGGCCACCTATGCGAAGACCCTGCAGGCGCTGGTCGATGGGATTCACAGCGGCGACCTTCAGGGGACGGGCTGGGATGGGCGGCAGGCGGTGGCGATTGCCGAGGCCGCCTACGAATCCAGCCGCACGGGTCAAGAGATAATCCTCTGATTACGAATCTGTAATCCGAACGTATCAGGATCCTTCACGGGGACATGGCACCCTGAGGCTGAGGCAAAGGACAGGCGCAACGAGCCGCAGCCGTGCAGTACACTGTGGCCCGAAGCATTGAGCGCCCTGGCCGTGCCACTGCCGGAGGATTCCCGCCATGCTTCGCTGGGCCACAATCGCTTCTCTCGTCTTATTGAATTTGAGCATCTGGTACGGGCCCGTGGAATCCATCCGGGCGACCGCATCCACCGGCGAGGCCGCCGCGCCAACGCCCCCCCACGCCGAGCAACTGGCCAACAACGGCGAACTGGACGCGGCGCTGACGGCCTACCAGCATGCGGTGGCCGTGGCCCCGGAAGATCCCGCCGCGCACTTCGAATACGCACTTTTCTGTTACCTGCACGCGGATTACCTCCGCGAACAAGCGGGATGGCCCGAGGAGCGTATCGTGCTTACCGTGCAGGAAGGGTTTTATCGCGCCCATTGCCTCGACTCGGATGATTTCGACAAGGCTTCCCAGTATGCCCTGTACCTGATGGACACGGCGTTCTTCGGCGACGCCGTCACTGGCACCCAGACCGTGGACGCGTGGGACCACGTTATCGCCCTGATTGAGAAGCGCCACCGGGAGGATCCAGTATGGCCCTTCTTCACGGTGCGAATGAGCTATGCCCTGCTCCAGCGCGCCCGGACGGAATCCCGCTTCGGCGACGCGGATAAGGCACGGGCCACGCTGGTGGAAGTGCGGGCCCTTTCCCCCGATTTCCGTATTCCCGACCATCTGGGATAGACGCCGACGTGTCGGACGGAGCATTACAGCCACGTGCAAATTACGTTCAGCGCCTACCGGCAGGTAGGACACAAGTGTCCAATACGAAGCATTGGGGACCGGATTTGGAGGCGTCCACCTCCCCAAGTTCGGAATCTCCGGTGCGGCCCTACGACCCCGCCATGCACACAGAGACAGCGTAAACCTCTCTTGCCAAACCACTTACAAGAATTCCGCGCAACTTAGGGCGCCCCAAAAATAGCGCATCCACGCCAAGTGCCATATTTCTGGCATCAAACATGCTTTTGAATGTGCATATGCGATGTACGTTTATATCGCATTCACCCCCGGAGCCGACTCTACCCGGCGCCGACGAAATACCCGCCACGATTCGTGTCGGCAACGACGATTCTTGAGTAGTGCTTCGATCGTTCCGCTGCGTTCAGCCGCACCCCGGCGCCACCAGCCTGTCGAAGGTCCATCAACAAAGGAAGTGTATCATGTTGAGAATGGCCCTGATTGCTAGTTTAATCGTTTTGAACTTATCTGTCTGGACAGGTCCAGCGGAGGTGATCGCTGCGCGCGGGAAGGCCCTGATCGAAAGGGGGCCCCGCTACGAGCGCGCCCAGGACTACGTGTACAAAGGCGACGTGAAGTCCGCGCTGGCGGAATACGAGGCGCTGATCGCTGCCGAGCCCAAAAAGGCGGCGTACCACGCGGAATACGCGCTGCTGTGCTACAACGAGAACTATTTCCTGCTTACCACCCTTGGCTGGGATCGCAGCGACTTGATTGCGACGGTGCAGCGTGAAATGAAGACGGCGCGTGAACTCTCGCCGAACGACTACAGCGCCTCGGCGCAATATGCCCTGGCGCTCATGGATGTTGAATTCTTCGGCACGGAGCTGCCTATCGAGGTCATCGTGGAGGCGTGGAGCCACACCATCGCCCTGGTGCGCGAACTCCGCGAGGCCACGCCGGGCTGGGCCGACTATAACAAGGCCATCGCCCACGCGAGCCTCCAGTTGGCCCGCGCGGAGCACCGCTACGGTCGCGATGCCGAAGTGGAGAAGTACGTGGAGCAGGCGCTGGATATCGAGCCAACCCTTCGGATCCCGAAGGACCTGCTCGATTCCTGAACGTGGTCGGCTATTTCACCGTCACCTTGAGTGTGGCGGTGATTTGCCGTGCCCAGGCTTCGGCTTCCCGCTGCCAGTTCTCCGCGCCGTAGGACGTGGGGTATTGGGCGCCACGCCGCCAGCCGCCGAGGATCCAGTAGCGGAAGTTGTTGCCATCGGGTTTGCAGACGGCGCGCCGCTCGACATCGAGTTGCTGGACCGTGGGTTTTACGGCGGGATCCAGCGCCAGGGCGAGGCCGATATCGCCGATGTCGTCGCCCTGACGACCCCAGACGGATAGGACGTTGTCGGTGCGCGCGTTCACGCCCTCGGGCAGATTCATGAGGCCGGGCGCAATCGTTGCGCCTTCGAGTCCCTCGGGCAACTGGACGTTGATCTCGGTGCC
>JBHEKR010000288.1:0-29144 GCA_041859365.1 Candidatus Hydrogenedentales bacterium | reverse complement strand
CCGTTGAAGAGGTCGACGAAGGCACTGGCCTGGGTAGGTTCGGCGTGGGCGGATACAGCGGCAAGAAGGCAGATGGCTGGAAAGATGTAGCGATTGAACTTCATGGCATTGCTCCAATGGCGTCGAGATTTCGATGAAGGGCGTGCACCGAAGGTGGGTTAAGCTTCCAGCTTGACGCACAGCCTGCTTCAATCGCCAACGGGCCCGATGATTCTTTCACAGATCGGGGTCTCGGAAAAAGGGTATAGGGCTATTTCGCAGGTTAAGTGTGCCTTGCGTCAAGCTGGAAGCTTAACCCACCTTCGGTCGCCTTTTACGTTGGGGGATTAGTTGCTATTTTCAGAGGTTCAAGACTGTCGAACTGCGTGTGGCGGATGTTGAATGTTCACGCACATTTCGCGCAGGACAGGACAGCCCCGCCGGTTGTGGTGTGTCGCGCTTGCCTCGGATTGCTCTGTTTACGCGAAGTAGCTGATGCCTATCCAATTCATGGGGCGACGCTGTCCCTATGCGCCGCATGCCGCCCCGAGGGGCGGCATGCGGGAATCCTATTGATACAAAAACGGCTTTACAGCCCCTTTACCTCGAAGCCTTCGCGGTACTTGCGGCGGAGGAGTTTGTTGGCTTCGGCGTTGCCGTTGAATTTGCAGCGCTTGGCGTTCCATTCGAGGGTCTGGCCGGGCATGCGGTTGGCGATGTTGCCGAGGAGCACGGCTTCGGCGAGGGGGCCTGCAAAGTCGAAGTTGGAGCCGCAGATGACGCCCTCTTTGCCGAGGCACGCATCGACGAATTCGTGGTAGTGGTTGCCGTCGGGCTGATTGGGAACTTCGTACTTTTCATAGGCCGCGACGGGGTGAAGCTGGGGCCGGCCGACGTGAGGGATGATCAGCGTACCTACTTCGCCGACGAGCATGGAGCCGCTTGGGGGTAGTTCGTAGTCTTCGGCGAGGTGAGGCGACAGCTTGGTCTCAGGCTTGAGGTAGCCGTCGCGCCAGGTGCCGATGATGGTGTCGTAGGCGGTCATTTCCGTGCCGGGGAAGAGGTAGGTGGACACGGTCCAGGCCGGGTGGACGATGTCGCTGTAGCTTTCGGCGTAGGAACTGATGGAGATGGGGTTCGTCAGGCCGAGAGAGGAATAGATGGGGTCGAAGATGTGGCAGCCGAAGTCACCGACCGCACCGCCGCCGTAGTCGCGGTAGCGACGCCACCAGAAGGGATGGTATTCCTTGTCCTTGTAAGGGATGAGGGGCGCGGTGCCGCACCAGAGATTCCAATCCACGTTCGGGGGAATGGGATCGCTGCCTGCGGGGAATTTCTTGTCGGGCGTCGTGAAGACGGTGCCCACCCAGGAGTGCCACTCTTTCACCTTGCCAATGGCGCCGGTTTTCACGAGTTCAACCGCGGTGCGGTAAAACTCGTGGGAGTGGATCTGGTTACCCATCTGGGTGACGACGCCGGCCTTACGGGCGGCCTCGGTTACTTTGCGGGCTTCGTAGACCTCGTGGGTCAGGGGCTTTTCGCAGAAGACGTGGAGGCCCTGGCGTATGGCGGAGATAGATGCCGGCGCGTGGGTGTGGTCGGGCGTGGAGACGTTTACGGAGTCGATCTTGCCCTCTTCCTGGACCAGCATCTCGCGCCAGTCGCGGTAGAGTCGAGCGTTGGGATAGAGCTCGGCGGCGCGCTTGAGGTTGACCTCGTCGATGTCGCACAGGGCCACAACGTCCACCATTTCGTGGCTGGCGATGTTGCCGAGGTCGTGGGCGCCCTGGGCGGCGACGCCGATACCGGCGTGCTGAAGCTTGCTGTTGGCGGGCTGGGCGAAGCTCAGCCGAGGCAGAATAAGGGGCGCCGCGCTCGCGAAGGCGGCCTGTCTGAGAAATGTTCTACGCGATTGGGGGTGTTTCATGGGCGTTGCTCCGCGTCTTCACGCTGTAGTGTCCAGGCCGCACCGGTTGGGGAATCACCGATTGCCAGCGGCCCGCAGGATTGTCGGCGTGTAGTGTAGCGACCCGACCTGCGGAACGCAATCTCGGCGGCACCCGACTTTTCGCCGGAAGTTGCCGTATCGGATTCATCCAAAGGGCGGGGTTAAACCCACAAGTCAGATCCGGCGCTGTAGTCCATACTGGAACGCGGTCCTGCGGGCAGGGCCTGATTGTCCACGCAAACATCGCGCGGCCGCGCAAGTGGCGGGCGAGGAGGTGCCAGGGAATGGAAGCGATGAATCGCCGCGAGTTTATGCATCTGTCAAGCGCCGCAGGGGTAATGGGCGCGGGCCTGGTCACTCAGGGGGCTACGGCGGCACCGGTCGCGCGAGCCGCGCGCCATGGTTCGGAGGGCTTTGTTGATCGCATTGCCTTTGGCCCCTGGATGAACGACACGCGCACGTCTCCCCTGCCCTTTGCTTCGTGGCCCGTGGATGCCTTTGACGATGTGACGGTGCAGAGCCTTATCGACACCTTCGAATTGAATGAACAATTCGGTTACAACATCTACGATATCTTCGGGCTTTTCTCCACGTGGGGCTGGCCGGTGGACATCGTGAGCGCCGCCACGCCGGAACGGACCGCGCGCGTTCAGAAGGTGCTGAAGGCGGCCCACCGCCGGAATATCAAGGTGATCTGCGGGATGGGCATCTACAGTTGGGGTTTTGACGAGATCATCAAGGCCCACCCGGAGGTCACGTCGCCCAACCAGCAGTACCCGAACGAACACGTCATGTGCGCGTCGAAGGAGGCCTCCTGGGAGTGGCAGAAGAAGATCGTGGACTTCATGATGACGTGGGAGATTGACGGCTTCCACCTGGAGGCGGCTGACCTGGGTCGCTGCACCTGCCCCGAGTGCATGACGAAGTGGCCGCGAAATCCGGCGTATTTCTGCGACATCACGGCGCGGACCGCGCGTTACATTCGCGAGAAAATGCCGGAGGCCTACATCATGCTGACCACGATAAGCTGGGCGGACTGGAGCGTGGGCTTTCTGGAGGAAGACCGGGCTGCGCTGGCGGCGATCAGCGACACGGTGGACTGCGCCTTCGATCAGGGCCACCACGCATGCTATGTACGCCCCCCGGCGAGAAAGCCCTTTATCGAGGAACTGAAGTGCCGCTTCGGGACCTCGGGCGGTATCTGGGTCTACCCCACCTGCACGTGGGATCGCCTGCAGTGGTTTCTCCCCTACCCGCGCCAGACGGGCACCCATATGAAGGAGCTCTATGCCGACGGAGGCCGTGGGATGCTTTACTACCAGGGCCCGCCCAACAATCCGGGCGTAGAGATTAATATCGCCTTCGGCGGGGAGCTGATGCGGCACCCGGAGAAGAGCATCGAAGAGAACCTGGGGGCCGTTCTGGAGGTCCTGTACAAGCCGAAGACTCCGGCGGCGCTGGACTCCCTCGTGGTGCTGGTGCTTGCGGCGGAAGACGCCTATTTCAACAACATGGACTGGGATGAGCAGCACATGTACCTGAAGGGCCTGTCATTGTTTCCCGGACCGGGCGAGCTGCACCTCTCCCGCCCGATCACGGGCATCTACGGCACCCCGGACTATCTTTTCGAGCCCCACATGACCTTCACCGGACGTATGGCCTATAATCAGGCGCTGGCCGCCGTGCTGGAGCAGGCCTACGCCATCGGGGACCAGTTTGAGGCACAGGAGAAGATAGTTCGCCTGCAGACGGCGATCCTGAACGCCCTGATGATGCTTCGCGGCGTCATCACGACGCAGCAGTGGCAGGAGCAGCAGGCGGCGGCAGCGGCGAAGTCGTAGAACGACGACATACGCGAGCAAAAGTTCTCGACGTGCCCCCTCCTTGGGACGGGGTAACCCGCCCCACAATTGACGCAGACAATTATTGTATTTCTTGATTATTGCAGGGATAACAGTATTTTCTCGTTGCAAAGTTTGGGCAGCGTGTGATATGCCTATGGTGGTAGAGTCCGCGGCGGATCCCAGGTGATCGTGCCCGCCTCCAATCCCGGAAAACGGCTGCGGCGGGCTTCGACAGGGGACGGATCCATTGCTTCGTTGGCTTCGTGTGAAAACTCGCGTGGTGTTGCCCGCATGGGCGTTTTTCGCCCTATCGCTGGGGTGCCTTCTGGCGGCGCATGCGGGAGCGCAGACTCAGGCCACCACCGCCCTGAACCTCAGTCTCGAAGAGCGCGCCTGGGTCGCCGCGCACCCGGTGCTTCGCACGGCGGCTGTATCGGACTGGCCACCCTTCGACTACGTCACCTCGGAAGGGGTTTACGAGGGTATCAATGCCGACATGCTGCGGCGTATCGCCAGGCTGGCGGGCTTCACCATTGAGCCGGTGAGCCGGAGCTGGCCCGAACTGTATCGGATGCTTCGCGAAAAGGAGTTGGACCTGTGTCCGGGTATGCAGGCGTCGCCGGAGCGCGCCGAGCACCTGCTATTTACCGAGCCCATGGTGAACTTTCCGCTGGCCATCTATTCCCACAGCGGCGGTCCCACCTTTAACGCGATGGACGAACTGACAGGCCGGTCGATCGTCGTGGAGCGGGACTACTTCGAAGATGAGTACCTGCGGAAGCACCATCCCGACCTTGCACGCATCCAGGTGGACAATTCGCTCCAGGCCCTGCTGAAGGTTTCCTCGGGCGAGGCGGACGCCTACATCGGCAATATTGCCGTCACCTCGTATCTTATCGAGAAGAACGTTATACCGAATCTGAAAATTGGCGGCTACGTCAATCTTGGCGACCACGCGCTTTCCATCGGTGTTCGGTCGGACTATCCGATACTGGTCTCGATCCTTAACAAGGGCATCGCCTCTCTTTCCGCAACGGAAAAGCGAGCGATCATTGATCGGTACGTCAGCGCGGGCGAGAGCGTGACGTTGAGCGGCTCGGAGCGCCAGTGGATCGAGGCCCACCCGGCGCTCCGGCTTGGGATCGATCCTGAGTTCGCCCCCTTTGAAATCGTGGGGCCGGACGGCAGCTATCAGGGCATCGCGGCGGATGTCGTGGCGTTACTGAATCAGCGTCTGGGCATCAACATGAAGGTGGCGCACAACACGTCATGGACCGAAGCATTGGCGCTGGCGCGCGGCAAGGCGCTGGATGTCCTGCCCTGTATGAGTGCGTCCGAAGAGCGACAAAGCTATCTTGAATTCACGGAGCCCTATCTCACGTTTCACCGGGTCGTGGTCACGCGCCTCGACTCTCCGTTCTATGGCCGACTGGATGATTTGGCCGGGTTACGGGTGGCGGTGCAACAGAACACCTCCCATCATGCTTTTATCATGGAGGACACTTCGCTTCAGCCGGTGCTCTACCCCACCTTCGTCGACACACTTTCGGCGGTGGCCCGGGGGGAAGTCGACTGCGCCGTGGGCAATGCGGCCACAACTTCCTACTGGATTAAGAAGCTGAGTCTCTCCAATCTTAAGCTTGCGGTGCCGGTCGGTGACACGGCGGAGACCCTGCGCTTCGGTGTCCGGAAGGACTGGCCGGAACTTGCCTCCATCCTGAACAAGGGGATCGCGAGCCTTACCGAGGCCGATGTCCAGTCGATCCGTAACCGTTGGGTAGATGTGAACGTTCAGCCCGCCTTCGACGTTCGTAGAATTGGCGCGATCGCGGCCACGGTCGTGGCCCTCATCCTGCCGCTGGTGGGTCTGGTGGCCGTTCACAACCGGCGGCTGCGTCGCGAAATCGACTCGCGTCTGCTGGCCCAGGCGGCGCTGCGCGAAAGCGAGGAGAACTACCGGACCCTGGTGGAGGGCGCGAACAGCATCATTCTGCGCATGTCCACGGATGGCAAGGTGCTCTTCCTGAACGCCTTCGGTGAACGATTCCTCGGCTATACGTCGAGCGAGATTGTGGGCAGGAGCATTATAGGCACGATCGTACCGGAAACGGAGTCGAGCGGACGTGACCTTCGGGGACTGATGGAGGAGCTGGGCAAGAACCCCGAATACTACGAGGTGAATGAGAACGAGAATGTGACCCGCGACGGGCGGCGCGTGTGGGTGGCCTGGACGAACCGACCATTCTATGATCAGAGGGGCAAGCTGACGGAGGTGCTGTGTGTCGGTAACGACGTAACCGCGCACCGTCAGGCGGCCGAGATGCTGCGTCGCTATGAGTTCATCGTCAACACGGTTAGCAGCATGATGAGCGTGATTAACGCGCGGGGTTGCTATGAAGCGGTGAACGACGCGTGGTGTGCGGCGACGGGCCGTTCGCGGGAGGATGCGCTGGGAAAGACGGTGGCCACGGTATGGCCGGAGGCGGTGGCGCACAACATTATTCTTCCCCGGCTTGAACGTTGTTTCCAGGGCGAGCTGGTGGCCTACGAGGCGGCGATTCCCCTGCCGACCTCAGGCGAGCGCATATGCGAAGTGGCGATGTACCCCTTCAAGGACGAGACGGACCACCAGGTTCGGGCGATTGTGGTCGCGCAGGACGTGACCGACCGCAAGCAGGTGGAACTTGCGTTGCAGGAGGCAAAACGTGCGGCCGAGGCGGGCAATCGGGCGAAGAGCGCCTTCCTGGCGAATATGTCGCACGAGATCCGCACGCCGATGAATGCCGTGCTCGGTTATACGCAGTTGCTTCAGCGATCGCCAAACCTCTCCCAGGAACAGGAACATGCCCTGAAAGCCATCCGCCGGAGCGGCGACCACCTGCTCGCGCTCATCAGCGACATCCTTGAGCTGTCGCGGATCGAGGCGGGCCACGTGGAGCTCAACCCCGAGACCTTCAGCATTGCGGGGATCGTGAACGACCTTGACCTCATGTTCCGTGTTCGCACGGACACCAAAGGGCTGGGACTCTCGTTTGACGTGGCGGAGGATGTGCCGCCACATTTGGTCGCGGACAAGAACCGCATTCAGCAGGTGCTGATCAATCTGATCGGCAACGCCGTGAAGTTCACCGAGCGTGGCGGCATCGTGGTCCGGGTTCGGGGCCGATTGGAAGCGACGGAGGATGGGGAAGCCCCACTGCTGGTAAGCTTCGAGGTGGAGGACACGGGCCATGGAATGGATGCGGTGCATCTCGATACGATTTTTGGAAGCTTTGAGCAGGTTGATTCCTCGCCCGCGCGCAACGAGGGCGCGGGCCTGGGCCTGACGATCAGTCGCAACTTTGCCCGCCTCATGGGGGGCGATGTCGTGGTCACGGCGCAACCGGGCCATGGGAGCTGCTTCACCTTTTCTTTTCGAGCCGCCGCGGGCTCCGCGGGCGACCTGCCGACCCCGCCGGAGTACCGGCAGGTTCTAGGCATCGAACCGGGCAACGGCCCCTGCCGCGTGCTGGTGGTGGATGATCGGGACACGAATCGCGATGTGCTCGTCCGCATGCTCCAGCCGCTCGGCTTCGAAACGCGGGAAGCCTCCAACGGCCTCGAAGGCCTGGAGGTGTTTCAAACGTGGCGGCCTCAGGTCGTGCTGGTAGATATCGTTATGCCGGTCATGGACGGGAGAGAGGCCATTCGCCGTATTCGGGCGATACCGGGCACCGACGGGGTCGCCATCGTCGCGTTAACGGCGAGCACGCTTCAGGAGGAGCGCCAGACCGTGTTGGCGCTGGGCGCCAATGCCTTTCTGCGCAAGCCATTTCGGGAAGAGGACCTGCTGGAAGCGATCCGAATTCACGCCCATATCAACTACATCTACGGGGACGAGATGTCCGATCCGAGCCCGATTGGCGACGAGGTGCTCTCCATTGCACAGGCCCGCGCGGCCCTCGGTGGCCTCCCTCCCGCGCTGGCTGCCCGGCTCCACTCCATTGTGATGCGGGGCGCGATTAACGAGTCCAAGATTATCGTCAACGAAATTCACCCCTATGACCCCCACCTGGCCGATTTGGTTCGGCAGCGCGCCGATGGCTACGTGCTGGACGAACTCCATGCGCTGTGGGAGGAGGATTAATTCCCATGATGAGTTCACTCGCCGACTTCGCCCCGGGTCGTACGGACATTCTGATCGTCGACGACAACCCGGAGAATCTCAAAGTGCTTGGAGACTTTCTCGTGGAGCAGGGATACCAGGTGCGCGCGGCACGTGATGGGCGTCAGGCCTTGGCCAGTGTCCACGCCCAGCCGCCCGCACTCGTGCTGCTGGATATCCACATGCCGATACTCGATGGCTATGACACATGCAGGCAGTTGAAGGCGATTCACGGCTTGGAGGATATTCCCGTCATTTTCCTCAGCGCACTGGGTGAGACCTTTAACAAGGTCAAGGCTTTTGAGTGCGGTGGCGCCGACTATATGACCAAGCCCTTCGAGCTTGAGGAGGTGCGGGTGCGCGTGGCCAATCACCTCCAGGCCAGCCTGCTGCTGGCGGAGAGCAAAGCGGGCTTTCGGGCGAGCTTCGAACAGTCCGCCGTGGGTATGGCGCACGTGCGGGTGGAGGGCAATCTCATCGCGGTGAACCGCCGCCTTTGCGAAATGCTCGGTTACATTCGGGAGGAACTTTTGACGCTCCGGATCGGCGATTTGTTTGCGGAGACCGCGGCGGAGTACATCCTGGGATGCGTGGAAAATCTACAGCATGGGGGCTGCGAGCGGACGGCCGCGGAGGTTCGGGCGCGGCAGAAATCCGGCGAGCTGCTCTGGTGCAGGGTAGCCTTTTCGCTGGTCCGAATTTCGGCGGGCACAACGCCCTATGTAGCCGCACTCTTCGAGGACATTTCCGAGCGCAAACAGGCCGAGCGGGACCGCTGGCGGCTGGCGGCCGCTCTGGAGCAGGCCCCGGACGCGGTGGCCATCGTGGACCTGGACTGGAATGTGGAGTATGCCAACGCCGCCTATCTGGAAACCACCGGGCAGGACCGAGGCGAAGCCTTTGGCGCATTGCTTCCCCTTGCGAATCCAGGTTCGAATGAACACGCACACGATATTCGCGCCCTCGTTCATTCCGGGTCCGTGTGGCGCGGGCGGGGCCGGGGCCTTCGCAAGGGGGGCGAGAAGTTTACGGAAGAGCAGACGGTTGCGCCCCTGCGTGGCAGCGAGGGCAAGGTCATCAACTACGTCGCGATCCTGCGCGACATCACGCGCCAGGTCGGGCTGGAGGAGCAACTTCGCCAGTCGCAGAAGATGGAGGCGATCGGCACCCTGGCGGCGGGCATCGCCCACGATTTCAACAATCTGCTGGCGGCCATCAGCGGCTTCACCGAGCTGGCGCTCGATGACGTGCCCGAAGAGAGCGAGGCGGGCATCTGCCTGCGCGAGGTTACGGGGGCCACACGGCGGGCGACGGAGCTGGTCCGGCAAATT
This sequence comes from Candidatus Hydrogenedentales bacterium, assembly GCA_041859365.1. Lineage (GTDB taxonomy): Bacteria > Hydrogenedentota > Hydrogenedentia > Hydrogenedentales > JAEUWI01 > JAEUWI01. Next base: position 19,898 of record JBHEKR010000288.1, on the reverse strand, counting down.
CTGGCCTTTGGCCGACACTCGGAGTACACCATACGACCGGTGATGATCCAGGATGTCGCCCGCGAAGTACTGCGCCTGCTGCGACGGACTATTCCCCCCCACATCGATATTCAGCCCGATGTGGACGACAGTTGCAACCCGGTGCTGGCCGATGCAACGGCAATCCACCAGGTAATGATGAATCTCGGCACGAACGCGTTTCACGCCATGCGGGAATCCGGCGGCATTCTGGGAATCCGTGTAACGCAGGTGGACGTTGGCGCGGAGGCGATACTCGGCAGCCCTGAACTGACGCCAGGGCCTTATGTGCGCATCGATGTGAGCGACACGGGGCATGGCATGGACGAGCAGGTCCGCCGACGGATCTTTGAACCCTACTTTACGACCAAGGAACGGGGCGACGGGACGGGGCTTGGCCTTGCGACGGTCCACGGAATTGTGGCGGAGCTTAACGGCGCGATACATGTCTACAGCGAGCCCAACATGGGATCTACGTTCTCCGTGCTTTTGCCAGCCAATCCCCAGGCGGCTCACGGCGAGGGCGAGCACATCCGGGGAGGGCGGGAAATTAGTGGCGATGAACATATTCTGTTCATCGACGACGAGCACGCCATCTGCCGCTTCGCGGAAAAGGCACTCGGGCGGCTCGGTTATCGCGCCACGACCCAGTCCAACCCGCAACATGCGCTGGCGGCCTTTGCCGAAGCGCCAGATTCGTATGACCTGATCATTACGGACGAGATGATGCCGGGGATGCGCGGTTCGGACATGCTGGCGCAGCTCCGGGCCATTCGCCCGGATATTCCGGTCATTCTTTACAGCGGCTTCGCCGAATCCCAGCACAAGCGGCCCGGCGCGGACTATTCCTTCGACGCTTTCGTCATGAAGCCCATGGTCACGTCGGAACTGGCCGCGGCGATATGGGAGGTGCTGGCGAAGCGGAAGCGCTGATGGAGAGGATTGACCACTCAATTACACGGAATCTTATGGTAGAGAAACCCCTCGGAACACCTCTTTCGATGCCGTACACATCCGATTCATTCGAATGTTCGCGGTCTTCTTTCGGCTCAAGAAAATGCTCATTGACCACGGAGAACACTGAGGCACGGAGATTGTATGAGGAGAGACACTTTCCGAGCCAAAAATATTCTCCGATGATATCAGCGACTCGCCGATTCCTTCCTCCCCGTGACTCAGTGGACTCTGTGGTTGAAATTGTTGCATTTGACCAAGCACCGCACAAAGGTCATTTGCGGTTACCATTTTTCCGATGTTGGATGGGTGGAGAGATAGCCACTGAACAAGTAGCACCCATTTGTGCCGGGGAGTTCAGGCCAATATCGGTTCCACAACATTACCGAACACGTCCGTCAGTCGGAAGTCTCTTCCCTGAAAGCGGTAGGTGAGCTTTTTGTGGTCGATGCCCATCTGGTGGAGCAGGGTGGCGTGGAAGTCGTGGACGGTTACGATATCCTTTACCGCTTTGTAGCCCAGTTCGTCCGTTTCGCCGTGGGTGACGCCCCCCTTGATGCCGCCGCCGGCCATCCAGATGGAGAAGCCGTTCATGTGGTGGTCGCGACCGGGCCCGCCCTTATTGCCCTGGATCATGGGCGTGCGGCCGAACTCGCCGCCCCAGACGATGAGGGTGTCCTCCAGCATGCCGCGCTGCTTGAGGTCGTTCACCAGGGCCGCGGTGGCTTTGTCTACGTCGGTGGCGCACCCTTGCATGAAGTGCTTCAGGTCGTTGTGGTGATCCCAGTCGCGGTGGTAGAGCTGGATGAAGCGCACGCCCCGCTCCGCCATGCGACGGGCCAGAAGGCAGTTGAACGCGAAGGTGCCGTCGGCGCCCTGGGTGCCGTAGGCGTCCAGAATGTGCTGGGGCTCGTCGGAGATATCGACGAGATCGGGCACGCTGGTCTGCATGCGGAAGGCGAGTTCATACTGGCTGATGCGCGTGGCGATTTCCCCCTCGTCCACATGGGCGTCATGGATCATGTTCAGGGCATTCACCGAATCGACGATATCGCGCTGCTGGCCGGGGGTGATGCCGGGGGGATTGCTGACGAAGTGAACGGGGTCGCCGGTGGACTGAAATTTCACGCCCTGGAACTTGCTGGGCAGGAAGCCGCTGTGCCATTGGCGCGAGGAGAGGGGCTGGGGACTGCGGCCTTTTCCGAGGGAGGTGAGCACGACGAAGCCAGGGAGGTTTTCGCATTCGCTGCCGAGGCCATAGAGCAGCCAGGAGCCCATACTCGGGCGGCCAGAGATGGCGGTGCCGGAATTCATGAAGGTATGGGCGGGATCGTGGTTGATCTGATCGGTCTTCATGGAGCGAATGATGCACATGTCGTCCGCCAGCGTGGCGATATTGGGCAGCAGGGTGGAGATCTCCTGGCCCGACTTGCCGTAGCGCGCGAACTCGAACTGGGACCCCATGCACTTGAGTTCGGCACCCTGCAACTGGGCGAGCTGCTCGCCTTTGGTGAAGGACTCGGGCATGGGCTGGCCGTCGAGCTGCCGGAGCGCGGGCTTGTAGTCAAAGGTTTCGAGATGCGACGGTCCACCGGCCATGTAGAGGTAGATGATGCGCTTGGCCTTCGCGGGATGGTGCGTCGGGTTGGTGACGCCCGTCCAGCGCTCGGGACTGGACGCGTCTGCCGAAAGCAAGCCGGGGTTCAGCAAAGAGGCGAGGGCCATGGTGCCGATGCCCTTCGCGGTGCGGCCGAGGAACTGGCGTCGGGTTTGCTGAAGGATGTAAGTCTGTAGGGGGTCCATGGTGGATCTCGCGATAGTCACTTTGACGCGGGTATGGGTCGTATGGGTCGTATGGGTCTGGGTCGTATACGGAATGTCTGTTTATTGAATGCGTCCTCGAGAATTTGCGAATCAGCGCTTCGGGGACGGCAACGAGCGGGGAACACTTAATAGCGATAGATCATCTCGTGTGTATTCAGAATCGTGCGGCTCACCGAACTCCAGGCCGCGAGCTGCACGGGGTCCATACCTTCCGGGGTGGGCTTCTCCCCCACCTCCAGAAAGCTTGACGCCGATGCGGGGTCGCTTGCGAACTGGGCGAGGTGCTTTTCATAGAGATTGGCCAGTATCTGTACTTCTTCCTGCAGGGGCGCGCGGGAGAGGGCCTCGTTCCATGCCCAGCGGATGCGGGCGGTGGTCGTGTCGCCGCCTTCCGCGAGGATGCGCTCGGCAAAGACCCGCGCGGCTTCGACGAAGATCGGATCGTTCATGAGGGTCAGGGCCTGCTGGGGCGAGTTCGAGATGGTGCGCTCTGCGGTGCACTCTTCGCGGGTCGGCGCGTCGAAGGCGAGCAGGCTGGGGTGAAGGTAGGTTCGCTGCCAGTGGGTGTAGACGCCGCGGCGGTAGAGATCCTGGCCCGTGCTGGGCTCGTACTCGCGTGTCGGGAAATTCAACTCTTTATAGTAGCCTGCGGGCTGGTAGGGCTTGGCCGCCGGACCGCCCATGGCAGGCGAGAGCAGTCCGCTGACCTTGAGGGCGTTGTCGCGCACGAACTCGGCCTCAATTCGGAAGCGGGACTGACGCGCGAGGAGACGATTTGCGGGGTCGCGCTCTTTCAGAGCGGCGTCGGCCATGGACGACTGTCGGTACGCGCTGCTGGTCACCATCAGTCGCGCGAGGTGCTTGATATCCCAGCCGCTGTCCATAAACTCGATGGCGAGATAGTCCAGCAACTCCGGATGCTTCGGCCACTCGCCTTGCGAGCCCAGATCGTCCAGGACGCGGGAGATGCCGGTGCCGAAGTAGAGCTTCCATAAGCGATTCGCAAAAACGCGGGCGGTGAGGGGGTTCTCGCGATTGGTGAGCCAGTTGGCCAGATCAAGGCGCGTGGGACGCGCGCCGTTGAGCCAAAGTCCGCCGAGAAATTCGGGGACACCCGGCTCCACGATTTCGCCGGACTCATCCATCCAATTGCCGCGAGGCAGCACGCGGACGGTGCGCGGCTCCATGGTCTCGGTGATCACTGAAGTGTAGATGTTCTGCTCAAAACTGAACTTCTTCTTTTCCGCTTCCTTGAGCTGCTTTTCCAAGTCTTCGCGGCTTGGAGTCGGGGGTGTTCCCTCGGTGGAGGCCGGAGGATCCACGGCGGGAGGAGGCGTGGCAAGGGCGGTCTTCAGATCGGCAATGCGCTGCAGGATAGCGTCGTGCTCGGGTTTTTCCTGGGCGTTGGGGAACACGAGGTAGGGCGGGAAGGGGCCTTCGTTTCCGCCTTCATTCTGTACGCCCATCTCTTTGATATCGGAGAAGAATGCGCCGAAGCGATAGAAATCCCGGATGGTGAAGGGGTCGAACTTGTGGTCGTGGCACTGGGCGCAGCCGAGGGAGGAGCCCAGCCAGACGGAGGCGGTGGTGCGCGTACGATCCGCCGCATAGCGCACGACGTAGTCCTGTTCCTGCGCACCGCCTTCGCGGGTGACCATGTTGAGCCGGTTGTAGCCCGTGGCGATGCGCTGGGCTTCCGTGGGTTCCGGCAGCAGGTCGCCCGCGAGCTGTTCGCGGGTGAACTGATCGAAGGGCATGTTGTCGTTAAAGGCTTTGATCACATAATCGCGATACGGTGCGACGCCGCGCACCTGATCGCCGTGGTAGCCGACGGTGTCCGCATAACGCACGAGATCCAGCCAGTAGACGGCGAGACACTCGCCGAAGTGGGGCGAGGCGAGGAGCCGGTCCACCAGGGACTCATAGGCGTCGGGTGAATTGTCGAGAAGAAAGGCCTGGACCTCGGCGGGTGAGGGGGGTATTCCGAGCAGATCGAAGTAGAGACGACGGATGAGTGTTTCGCGGGTGGCTTCGGGCGCGGGCTTAAGGCCTTCCTTCTCCAGATTCGCGAGGATGAATTCGTCGATCGGATTGCGCGTCCAGGCGGCGGTCTTAACCGCCGGGCTCGAAGCGGCTTTCGGCTTGATATAGGACCAGTGGGGCTCGTATTCCGCGCCCTGGGCGATCCAGCGCTTGAGCAGTTCCAGTTCGCGGGACGAAACGTGGCGGTTGGAGTCCGGCGGCGGCATCTTGTCTTCGGGGTCGTCGGTGATGATGCGCTGGATCATCGCGCTCGCCGCCGCATCACCCGCCGCAATGGCGCGGTGGCCGTCGCGATCCAGAATTGCCTCGGCGCGGAGGTCGAGCCGAAGGCCGGCCTTGCGCATGTTCCGATCCGGGCCATGGCACTGAAAGCACTTGTCCGAGAGTATGGGCCGGATGTGGCGGTTGAATTCAACCCGCTCGGGCAGGGAATCTTCCGCCTGGGTGGCGAAGGACAGCGCAAGCAGCGCGGCAATGACAATGTTGGATCGTACAGCTTTCAAAACATGCGCTCCACAGAATTGGGCGTGTAGAATTATAGCTCGATTATACTACATCAAACTTCGGGGCAACGGGCAACTGTTCGTTCATGGCATTGGGGACAGTCACGAATGGCACTAACTTAGGGGCTGCCGGGCCCAAAAGGGAAACTCGGGATTGACCAGGTTGAGGCTTTGATCGGTTGCAGTCCCTGCACCCACAAACTTCCCCCGCTGCGCTCCTCCGTTTGAAGGTGGCACCCGTGGGGCCCGAGGTTGGCCGGGGTGGGGCTTTGAACGGTTGCGGTCCAGACACCCGCAAACTCCGTCGCAAGCTCCTCCGTGTGTGGGTGGCACCCGTGGGGCCTGGTTTGAAAGCGAAATGCCCCCCAACGTCAGCTCTTCGGACGTTTCCCATCGCTGAAGCATAAAATTGGCCGCCGGGACACGCGTCAACAGTCCCAGCGGCCTGTTTCAGAAAGGGATTCTGAAGCTATGCGATCATTTTGTGGGGGTCGATCACGAATTTCGTGGCCGCGCCCTTGTCGAAGTCCTGGTAGCCTTTGGGGGCCTCATCCAGGGAAATGGTCTGCACGTTGACCGCCTTGGCGATCTGAATCTTGTCGTAGAGGATGCATTGCATGAGCTGGCGGTGGTACTTCATCACCGGGCACTGGCCCGTGCAGAAGCAGTGAGATTTCGCCCAGCCGAGGCCGATGCGGATGCTGAGGTTGCCGACCTTGGCGTTGTCGTCCACACCGCCGGGGTCGCCGGTGACATAAAGGCCGGGGATGCCGATGGCGCCGCCCGCGCGGGTGACTTCCATCACGGCGTTAAGCACCGTGGCGGGTTGCTCTTTTACGTGGCCGGAGCCGTGACCGCGCGCTTCAAAGCCGACGCAATCCACGGCGGCGTCCACTTCGGGGACGCCGATTATCTGCTCGATCTGCTCCGCCAGGCTGGCGCTCTTCTTCAGGTCGATCACTTCACAGCCGAAGCTCTTCGCCTGGGCAAGGCGTTCATCGATCATATCGCCAACGATGACGACCGCCGCACCGAGGAGATGGCAGGAGGCGGCGCAGGCCAGACCCACGGGTCCGGCCCCCGCAACATACACGATGGTGCCTGGTCCCACGCCGGCGGTGACGGCGCCGTGGTAACCGGTCGGGAAGATATCCGACAAGAGCGTGAGATCCCTGATCTTTGCCATCGCCTGGTCGCGGTCGGGGAATTTCAACAGGTTGAAGTCGGCGTAGGGCACCATGACGTATTCGGCCTGGCCTCCCACCCAGCCGCCCATGTCGACATAGCCGTAGGCCGCGCCGGGGCGTGCGGGGTTCACGTTGAGGCAGATACCCGTCTTGCCTTCCTTGCAATTGCGACAGCGCCCGCAGGCGATGTTGAAGGGCACGGAAACGATATCACCCTTCTTAATGAATTCCACATCACCACCGCATTCGATGACCTCGCCGGTGATCTCGTGGCCGAGCACCAGACCTTCCGGCGCGGTGGTGCGTCCGCGGACCATGTGCTGGTCGCTGCCGCAGATGTTGGTCGAAACAATCTTGAGAATAACGCCGTGATTACATTTTCTGCTGCCAATGGCCAGTGTGGGAAAGTCGATACTCTGCACTTCCACGACACCCGGCTTGATGTAGGCCACGCCTCTGTTGCTTGCCATAATTGCTCTCCGTCTGCACTTTTGCCAATACCCTGCTCATCCAATGGGCGTCCACAGCCATTCGCTGTGGCTCCCGAAACAAAACCAACGCGATTCCGGACGCTCTCTCGCCCGGTTCCGGCCACCACGCGGGATAGCCTGATCACGATCACTGCTATTTCTCGATCGCCCCCGCAAACGACATCGTCACGCGTACTCTTCCTCCACCAGCTCTTCCTCCTCCGCTACTTCGGCCACGACCGGATGCAGGCCTCGGACCACGAGCGCGGCTATCCAGGCGCCGAGGCATGGCGCTAGGAGGTAGATCCAGAGGCTGCTCAGATTCAATCCCACCAACGCGGGGCCCAGCGAACGGGCGGGGTTCATCGAAGCGCCGGAAATGGGGCCGGCAATGAGGATATCGAAGGTGACCACGGCGCCGATGACGAGTCCCGCCGTAATCCCTTTTTCCTTCGCGCCCACGGTCACGCAGAGGATTACGAGCATGAGAATAAAGGAAGTTACGCCCTCCATCGCAAAGGCCTGGAAGGTGGATTGGGATGGCAGGGTGCCACCGAGGCCGTAGTCCGTGCCGAAGATGATACGCAGCAGGAGACTTGCGGAAATGGCGCCAATACACTGACTGACGATGTAGGGCACGACGATGGTGGACGGGATGCGCCCGGCCAGCCAAAGGCCGATGGTGACGGCGGGATTGATGTGGGCGCCGGAAACATCGCCCAGGGCATGCACCATAGCCAGGACGACCAGGCCGAAGGCCACGGCAATACCGACGAGGGTGACCGCGCCGTCGCTGTAGCCATTTGCTATTACGGACCCCGTGCCGACAAAGACGAGCACAAAGGTACCCACTGCCTCGGATAGATACGCTCTCACACACGACCCTCCCGCTAGCCCAAAGATTTGGAGATTCGTTCGCAGCGTGTTAACCCTAGCACAACTTTCCCAAATGCACAAGACTGATTTTGGATTGAACTGCGGGGTCCGGTTCGGTATTCTTTAGCCATGGTAGTGAGAGAGCAATGCCACGACAGCCCCCGCCTTGTCGCGCGGGCCTGTTGCCCGATTCGGTCGGTTCTGGTGGCGGGCGCGTTGTGCCTTGGCCTCTGGGCCGCACTCCCGCATGCGACATCGGTTGCGGAGCAGGCCACCTCGGCGGACAACGAGCGGTTTTTCGAGACCGCGATCCGCCCCGTACTGTCTGAACGGTGTTACGCGTGTCACGGGTCCGCACAGGCACTGGGAGGGGTTCGGCTGGATGAGCCACCGCTTCCGGCTGCGGATACTCTGCGGGCGATGTTGCAGCCCCGACAGGATTCCAGCCATCCCCCGATGGACCTCACACCAGCCGAACTTGAATCGTTGCTGGAATGGACCAGTCGCGGCGCGCCCCGGCCAGCACCGGCCAAACGCTCTTACCAGCGCCTCGGCATGGATGAGTTGATTGCCGTCACCCGGGAGAATCACTGGGCCTTTCGACCGGTGCAGGATCCCCAGCCGCCCGCCGTGGGAAACGACGTCTGGCCACGTTCCCCCATCGATACGTTTATTCTCGCTTCGCTTGAGAAGGTCGGCCTCACTCCGTCGCCGGAGTCCCCCCGCGCAACGCTGATCCGGCGGGCCTATCACGATCTACTGGGTCTGCCGCCGACCCTCGAAGAAATTGATGCTTTTGCCAACGACCCATCGCCCCAGGCTTACGAAGCGTTAATTGATCGGCTCCTCACCTCTCCCCACTTCGGCGAACGCTGGGGACGTCACTGGCTCGATGTGGCGCGCTACAGCGACACCAAAGGGTCCGCCTTTGCAGAAGAGCGCCTCTTCCCCTTCGCGCACACCTATCGGGACTACGTCATCCGGGCCTTCAACGAGGATCTGCCCTACGACCAGTTTATTGTCGAGCAATTGGCCGCCGACAAGTTACCTCTGGGCGAGGACAAACGTCCGCTGGCGGCCCTCGGCTTCCTGACGCTGGGCCGAACCTTTGGCGGTCAGATTCACGAGCGGATGGACGACCGCATCGATGTAGTCACGCGGGGGCTTCTGGCGCTGACGGTCAATTGTGCGCGCTGCCATGATCACAAGTTTGATCCCATTCCCACAGCGGACTACTACTCGCTCTACGGCATCTTCCGCAGTTCACGAGAGCCTGCGGAATTACCGCTGATCGGTGAACCTGATGCAAGCGCACCCGCCTATCAGGAGTACCTTCAGGGATTGGCGGAACTTGAGGCGGCGCTGGCGCGGGATGAAGCGGCCGCGGTCAACAACCCGGAATTGCAGGACAAACTCGCGCAACGCCGAGCGGCGGTTGAAAAGTTCAAGAACACCCACCCGGGCCGACCTGATCGGGCAATGGCCCTGGAAGACGCGTCGACGCTGTTCGACCCTGCGATTTTTCTGCGGGGCGATCCCAATCGCCCCGGCGACGCGGTGCCCCGGCGCTTTCTTGCCGTGCTTGAAAAGGGTGAGCGAAGCGCCTACACCGCCGACAGCGGGCGCCTGGACCTGGCCAAAGCCATTGCGAGCCGGGAGAATCCGTTAACGGCCCGCGTTTTTGTAAACCGGGTTTGGATGCACCTTTTTGACGCTCCGCTGGCGGGCACACCCAGTGATTTTGGGCTTCAAGGCGAAGCGCCGACCCACCCGGAGTTGCTGGACCATCTCGCGTGGAGTTTCATGGAGCATGGCTGGTCCATGAAGCACCTGATTCGCACCATCATGCTCTCCAGCACCTATCGGCAGTCGAGCGACGTGAACCAAGGCGGGCTCGCTCTGGATCCGGAAAACAAGCTCCTGTGGCGACAGAACCGGCGGCGTCTTGGCTTCGAAGCGATGCGGGATCACCTGCTGGCGGCTTCGGGAAATCTTAATTTGCGCATGGGGGGCATCGCGGCGAATATCACGCTATCCCCGTACAGCAACCGGCGCACGATCTACGCGGAAGTCGATCGCGAAGCGCTGCCGGCGATGTTCCGGATCTTCGATTTCGCCACGCCCACGACCCACACCCCGGCGCGCTTCGAAACCACGGTGCCCCAGCAGGCCCTCTATCTGATGAACAATCCCTTCGTGGCGGAGCAGGCGCGCCATGCGACGGCGCGCCCCGAAGTACTCAAGGAGACTTCGCCCCCGGAGCGGGTGCGGGCGCTTTACCGCGCGTTGTTGAATCGCGAGGCCCTCTCCCGTGAGGTGGAGCTTGGCGTACAGTTTGTGGCGGGGCAGGATGTGGCGGAGGCACATGTGCCGGAGCGCGAGGCGCCCCGTTGGCTCTATGGCTATGGACGCCTGGATGAGACCCGGAGCCGAGTGGCCGCGTTCACGGAGTTGCCCCACTGGACGGGGGAGGCCTTCCAGGGCGAAGCGAAACTTCCCGGCGCGCCCCTGGGATGGGCGATGCTGAACCGGCTTGGTGGACGTCCGGGCGCCCCGCAGCACGCGGTCATCCGACGGTGGATATCGCCGGTGGATTCCAAGGTGGCGGTGGTGGGCGAACTCTACCACTATTCCTCTACCGGCGACGGCGTGAAAGGCTACATCATCTCCAGCCGCAATGGCGTATTGTGGCAGGGCGATGTGCAGGACGGGATGCTCCCCACGGTGGCTGACGAGAGCGAGATCCGCGCGGGTGACACCATCGATCTGGTCGTCGAGTGTAAGGAGAACGAGCAGGAGGACCTGTTTCGGTGGCATCCCCGGATCTACCTGACCGGGGACAATGCGAGCCAGTTCGCACGGCAGGACTGGATCTCACGATTTGATTTCGAGGGTCCGCCGCCCGCGCCGCCGGTGCCGTTGCAGCCCTGGGAACAGTACGCACAAGTGCTCCTGATGAGCAATGAGTTTATTTTTGTCGATTGATGGGCAATGGGAGTCTCTGATGCATCCGGAACGAACCGTGAATGACTTCATCCTGAGCCGCCGGGATTTCCTGCGCCGGACCGGCATGGGCTTTGGTGCGCTGGGCCTGGCGACGCTGGCGGGACCGGGCGCGACGACTGCGACCGCCGCCGCCGGAGACCCCACACGACGACCCCACTTCGCGCCCCGAGCCAAGCGGGTTGTTCATATCTTCCTGAACGGCGGCATGTCCCACGTGGACACCTTCGACCCGAAGCCCCTGCTGGCGAAGTACGACGGCACGAAGCTGCCCATGGAAGACATCATGACGGAGCGCCCCACGGGCGGCGCGTACGCCTCGGAGTTCACCTTCCAGCAGTACGGCCAGAGCGGCATCCCGGTGAGCAATCTCTTTCCGAATCTGGCGAAGTGTGTTGACGACTTGTGCATCATTCGATCCATGCACACGGACAATCCCGTGCACGGCCCCTCGCTCCTGATGATGAATTGCGGCGATGGACGCCTCCCCCGCCCCAGTGTGGGCTCATGGGTGACCTACGGGCTGGGCACGGAGAATGCGAACCTGCCGGGCTTCATTTCCATGTGTCCCGGGGGCTACCCCACGGCCGAGGCGCAGAACTGGCAATCCGGCTTTCTGCCTGGCAACTTTCAGGGCAACTACATCGACTCCAAGCACACCGACGTGGAAAAGCTGGTCGAGAATATCAAGAACCACTTCGCGACCTCGCGGGGACAGCGGCGGCAGCTTGATCTGCTGAGCGAGCTCAACGACATGCACCGCAGCACGCGGGAGCAGGACGCCGCCATCGAAGCGCGCATCCAATCGTTCGAACTGGCCTATCGCATGCAGATCGACGCAACGGACGCTTTTGATCTGAGCCAGGAACCGGAGTACCTCCGAAATCTCTACGGCAACACGGAGCAGTCCCGCCAGTTGCTCATCACGCGTCGTCTGCTTGAGCGGGGCGTGCGCTTCGTCCAGCTTTTTCACGGCCCCGGTCAGCCCTGGGACAGTCACGATGACATTGTAGTGGCTCACAAGCGCCTGGCGGGCCAATGCGATCAGGGTATGGCGGCCTTTCTCATGGACTTGAAGCAACGGGGCATGCTCGAAGACACGCTGGTGCTCTGTGTGGGCGAATTCGGTCGCACTCCAACGGTGGAAGTGCAGCAGGAGGGCATCAACATCGGCAAGCCCAAGGGCCGGGATCACAACCACTACGGCTTCACCGCGTGGATGGCCGGCGGCGGCGTCAAAGGCGGCTATATCCACGGGGCTACGGACGAGTTTGGCTTCAAGGCCGTGGAGAAGCCGGTTCACGTCCATGACCTGCACGCTACGCTGCTTCACCTGATGGGATTCGACCACGAGGCCCTGACCTATCGTTATGCGGGCCGGGATTTCCGGCTCACCGATGTTCATGGGAATGTGGTACACGACATCATCGCGTAGGGACTTTAGACGGGTGGCCCGAAACTCCGTTGTGGCGGCAGCGCGCCGGGTTTCAGGGGGAGAAACATCACCCGCTCCCGGACCATGCGCCCGTCGCCCGCAATGTTTTCGGTGTCGCCGACATAGATGAAGCCGACCTTCTGATAAAGCGCGAAGGCCCGTTCGTTTTCCGGGACCGTCGTCAATTCGATGCCCGTGCAGCCCGCCGCATTGGCTTCATCGATCAGCAGGCTCATGAGACGCCTGCCAAGTCCCTGCCCCTGCCAGGCATCGGTCAGTCCAATGCCCAGAACAGGTACTGGATCCGCGATATCCCAGAGAAAACCGTAGCCGACGGGGCAGTCCCCCACCATCGCCACAAAAGCCCGATCGATGCCCTCCGTTGCCCGCTCGATCATTCGGTGCAACGTGGCCTCGTCGTAGGCATGGGGCAGGAAACGTCCCCTGGTCTGTTCCGAGAGGGAGCTATTGAAATTCTTCAACGTGGCATCGTCTCCCGGGAGAAGGGGACGGATAACGACGTTGGCGAGTTCGGGTGATGTTGAGTCGGTTGTTTCCATGGTTTCTCCAGACTCCAAGCTTGGATTACGCATAGTATAGCGCTTTCTCTTCCAGTTTGGCGGCAAGTGAAGGCTCCTCACGGCGCTATGTCGAACCGGGCCACGATAGAACTTGCAGCAGCCACTGTTGGACCACGGAGACACGGAGGCCCGGAGAAGAAGAGAACACAAAGGCGGCGGTACCGATTCACGGTGCGCTTATGATCGAAAGGGGCTCTCGGGTCTTCCTCTCCAATTTCTCTTCTCCGTCAGGACAATCGCATTAAAACTATGGAGTTTGCGGAGATATGGAGCGTGGGCTTTCCAGCCCCCGGCCCGTGCAACGCTGTTGCGCGGGCGATACGGCGATTTTTATCGCATGGTGATTTCCACGAAACAGGGGGCAGGAATGCCCCCTCTCCATACTTTCGCCACCTTTTTGAGTGGTTCCAAAGATTTTTTTAATGCGATTGTCCTGTCTTCTCCGTGCCTTCGTACTCCGTGCTCGGCATTGCTTTGAATTATCTGTGCAGATCGGTGTGAATCTGTGGGGAAATTTTGGGTTCGGGGGCTGGAAAGCCCCCGCTCCATGGCGCTGATTGCCCCGACATGTCCGTCTTGATCGCTATTCGGTGGAGGAATACAATCGCGCTTGAGCGCTTCGGGGGGAACTCTCGGAAGAGGGATGGCGCTTCAATGTGAACTTTCCGCCATCGCGCGGTATGAACGGATGTACCCATGAACGCCTTCACGCTTTTCGGTCGAGTTATTGCTCCGGCACTTCTGCTCGCAATCCCCCTCCCCTCGTTCGCCGCGGATCAGCCCCAGTGGGGCGAGCGCCATTCTCGCAACATGATCTCGACGGAAACTGGCCTCCCGGCGACCTTTGACCCCGAGACGGGCGAGAACATCAAGTGGTCGGTGGAGCTCGGCAATGCCTATGGCCCACCGACGATTGGGAATGGCCGGATACTCATCGGAACCAACAACGCGGCCGCGCGGGATCCCCGCCAGACGGATGATCGGGGCGTCCTGCTGTGCCTGAATGAGGCCGATGGCGCGCTGCTCTGGCAACTGGTGGTGCCGCGGCTGACGGACGACAAGTACAAGGACTGGCCCATGATTGGCATGTCCTCGCCGCCCACCATTGAGGGGGATCGGGTCTACACCATCACCAATCGCTTTGAGGTGGTCTGCCTCGATCTGAAGGGCCAGGCGGACGGCAACGACGGCCCCTATCAGGACGAAGGCCGACACATGGTGGCCGAAGGTGAAGCGCCGCTGGAGGTCACGCCACTCGACGCCGACATCCTTTGGATCGTGGATATGCAGATGGATCCCGCTGTTGCCATGTACCCCCATGACTCCGCCCATGGCTCTATCCTGCTGGATGGCGACATCCTCTACGTGAATTCGGGAAACGGAGTGGACAATTCCCACGCGGTGATTCGCAGGCCCGACGCGCCGAGTCTGATCGCCTTCGACAAGCACACGGGACGCCTGGTTGCGAAGGATGGAGAACACATGGGACCCAACACCATCCACGGCACTTGGTCCTCCCCTTCTCTCGGCGACGTGAATGGGGCGCGGCGAATTTTCTTTGGCGGTGGTAACGGGATCTGCTATGCCTTTGAGGCGCTGGACCCGGTCGCACCGGCGGCGACGTTCACGTGCGTGTGGCGATTCGATGGCGATCCTGAAGGGCCCAAGGAGAATGTCCATGACTATCTGAATAGCCGCGACGTGAGCCCGAGCAACATCAAGGGCATGCCGGTCTTTCACGAAAATCGGGTCTACTTCACCGTGGGGGGCGACATCTGGTGGGGTAAAGAGCAATCGTGGCTCAAGTGCATTGACGCCACAGGCGAGGGCGACATCACAGTCACGGGCCAGGTCTGGTCCTATCCGATGAATCACCACAGTTGCTCCAGCCCGGCTATTGCCGATGGACTCGTCTACATCACCGATTGCGCCGGTCTCCTGCACTGCGTGGACCTTGCCACGGGCCAGGCGGTCTGGACCCACGAGCTGCGAAAGGAGATCTGGGGATCCGCGCTGGTGGCGGACGGAAAGGTCTACGTGGGGTCCCTTGGGGGCGATCTTTGTATTCTGAGGGCTGGCCGCGAAAAGGAATTGCTCGCGACCATCAAACTCGGGGCACCGATGGGGGCCACACCCGTGGCGGCCAACGGGGTGCTTTATGTGAATTCGCTGAGCAATCTCTTTGCGGTTACGGTGCCCCCCACCCCGTGATGGGCCTTTTCACCGCCCGTTGTCCCGAAGGGCCTCGGGCCAGTTTGCCACAGTTCTCACTTTAATTAATTTTCCGTTTTAAGTGGACATTCTGTCCATTATGTAGCATAATAGCGATGGGACCAGCTTCTTCTGGCGAAGGCTGGGGCAGCGGATTTTACCTACGAATGAGGGCAGCAGTATGTCGACGGGAACTATGGAACTTACCGAAACGGCCGCAGCGATCACGGCGCTTCCCACGCTGAAGGCGGATCTGTTGCTCATGCACGCGCCTGCGCACTTCGATTTCCGAAATCGGGAGGACATTTACTTTCCCTTTCTCGGCACTTCGGGCGATGTGCCGATCACGCCACTCTACGAGTATTTCCCGGTGGGTTTCAAGACCCTCCAGCGCCATCTACAAAGTTGCGGGCACACGGTCAAGCTGTTGAACCTCTCTACCGTGTTGTTGCGCTATCCCAAAATCGACGTCAATATGCTCCTGCGCAGTATTGACGCGAAGATCATCGGCATCGATCTGCACTGGATGGTCCACTGCCAGGGCAGCCTGGGCGTCGCCAAGCGAATCAAGGAGATCCGACCGGACATCAAGACGATTTTTGGCGGTATTTCCTCCACGTACTTTGCGGATCAGCTTATACAGTATCCGTTTGTGGACATGGTTATGCGGGGCTATGACACCCACGTGCCGATGGATGCCCTTCTCACCGCCTTCCGCGATGGAAAGAAGCCGGAGCAGGTGGCCAACCTGCTGTGGAAGAACGAGCAGGGCGAGATTCAGGACAACGATTTTCAGCATCTGCCCGACACGTTCTCGTGCGGTATCGACTGGTCCCAGCAGCCGGCAGCTCCAAAATCCAGCAGCCTGCCCATCCGCGAGGTGCTTTCCACGCAGAACGCGGGTTGCGCGTATAACTGCGGATGGTGTGGCGGATCGCGGGATGCCTTCCGCCGAATCAACAAGCGCAAGCGGGCTATGGCCCGCAAAGATCCGGCCGAAATCGCCTTTGAAATGAACACCCTCAAGCCCTTCACGGAGAAGGACTCGTACCATTTCTATTCGGTCGGCTCCTACAACGAGCCTTCCTCCGGAATGCACCGTTTCCTCGATTTTGTGGAGGACACGCCCCTCCGATCGATCAGCTATGAGCAGTATCATCTAACGCCCGACGACATTCTGAAGCGCATGGCCGAGTCGAACAAGCGCACGATCATCACCCTTTCTCCGGAAAGTTCCGACATCAAAGTGGCCACACTGGCGGGTCGCGGGGTGTATACGAATGAGGAGATGGAGGCCTGGATCGAGAAGGCGCTGGGCATGGGCATCTACCACATCGACATCTGGTACTTCATCGGCATGCCCGAGCAGGACGAGCCGTGCGTGATGAAAAATGTGGAATACTGCGAGCACCTGTTGAAGAAGTTCAAGGGCAAGAACGTGAACCCCATGCTCTGCCCCATGATTCCCTTCCTCGATCCGGCGTCCACCTTCTTCGAGTACCCCACGGAGAACGGCTACAAGACCTTCTTCCGCACGGTGGAAGAACACCGCGCCGGCATGGAGAATGCTTCCATCATCAACCGCATCAATTACGAAACCAAGTGGCTGAGCCGGGAAGACCTGGTCTATGTGGGCTTTGAAGCCGTGCGTCGGCTCATGCTGGCGAAGGCCGCCCACGGTCATCTCCCCCACGCCATCGTCCGCGACTATGTGGCCAAGATTGACGACGCGGTGGATATGATCCGCAAGGTCCACGAGGTGGATTGCATTCAGGACAAAGAGACCCGTGCGCGGGAATTGCGCAATCTCGGCCCTGCTATTCTCGAGCGCAACCACGAAGTGCTTTTCGGCGGCGTCATGAACCAGGCCTTCCCCATCAACCGAGACATCGGCGGACGTTGGTTCGAGGAGTTGGGCTGGGATTCGGACGCGCTGGACGCCGCCGTGGGCAATTGAAACGATTGGCGGGGAGCCGGTCTCGGATCTGGCTCCCCCGCCGACTTTGAATGATGTAAAATCGCATTATTCTTGCTTTTCTTATGTCTTTGGGGCCCCGACTGGACGACCGCGCGATTCCATGTTATCCTGTAACTACTGGAGTAGTGGATTATCTGGGAGGCATTGAAGCGCTGGCTCCACTGGACGTACGGAGTCGAGCCGGACGGCTATTTTGTATCAACCTGGACCCGTTTCGAGTGGGCCCGGCTTCCCGATGGAAACTGCGGCACGGCCCGCCGGGTTCCGTTCGCCTTTTTATCAGGATTGATGTTGAGGAATTGAGCAGTATGCTTGGAAGAAAGACCGAAGGAACTTCGGGGGAAAAATCTCGAAAGACGTTTATCTGGATCAGACGTGGCGTCATTCTGCTGGTCATCGCGACCCTGATAGCCGGGGGGCCCTATGCCTATGGAAAATTGAACCGGATTCGCATTCGGCTGGTAGGTGATTACAAGGCGAAGCAGATTGTCGCGGCGGCAACCGAGATGCCGCGCCCGGACCCGACCTCGGAAACGGGTAGCCTCAGCCCGATTCTCGGGACGGTCAATCGTCTCCTGCAGGATGCCCCCTTCACCGATGTTCAGGGCAAGGCGGGAACCCTTCGGGAATATCGCGGGCAGATTGTGGTGATCTCGATGACTTCCATCGGGTGCCCGGTTTCCAAGAAGGCCATGCCGGCCCTCGCGCGGATGGGCACAGAAAAGAAGAATGATCGGGTGCAATTGCTGATAGTAAACCCGGACCCGGGCGTCAAAGCCGAGGAACTTCAGCAGCATGCCGCTCAATTTCCCGGCTGGCGCTATGTTTCCGATCCCGAGGGCAAGCTGACGAGCGCGCTTTCGGCCAGAACGACTACAGAGACCTTTGTGATCGACGAGTCACAGACGCTGCGCTATCGCGGTGCGCTGGACGACCGGTTTGACGTGGGTTCCGTGAAGCAGTCTGCGGAATTCCACGATTTCCTGGGCGAGGCGATCACGGCGGTGGTTGAGCAGCGGAAGCATTTCCCCCAGGTGACACCCGCACCCGGCTGCACGCTTACGTCGGATGCACCCGCGCAGCCCGCATCGGACGTCACGTGGCACAATCAGATAGCGCGCTTCATTCAGGTAAATTGCCTCGAATGTCACCGCCCCGGCGAGGCCGCGCCTTTTGCCCTGGAGACCTACGAACAGGTATTCGCGCGAAAAGCGATGATCGAGACGGTGCTTGAAGACAAGACCATGCCCCCGTGGTTTGCCGATGCTGCTTACGGCCACTGGCGCAACGCTCGCCTGGTGTCCGAGCCGGACCGCCTCATGTTTACGGCGTGGATCAAAGCCGGTTGCCCGAAGGGCGATCCCATCGACGAGCCCACACCCCTGCGCTGGCCCACGGGCTGGACGATCAGTGCGCCGGATGTTGAGTTGACCATGACCCCGCAACAGATTCCGGCCGAAGGCTTTATTCCGTGGCGCATCGTGCCCGTCGACTACGAGATCAAAGAAGACTTGTGGGTATCCGAAGCGGAAATAAAACCATCGTCGCCTGAGGTCGTGCACCACGCAATGCTCTTTGTCGAGTACGCCAAGGATGATCCCCGGGGCGCCAACCAGACCCACGGCGAAAAGGGCCAGGGTGGCGGATCGGAGGGCTACTGGTTGTCCTATTTCCCCGGACGCAAGTGCATGATCCTTCCGGAGGGGCGCGGCAAACTGCTCCCCAAGGGCGGCAAGATTTCTATACAGATGCACTACAACCCCAACGGAACGGCTGTGGAAGATCGGACGGTGGTCGGTCTCAAATTCCTTCCGGGCCCGCCGAAGCAGGCCGTCATCAGCGGTGGTGTGGTGAAGGGCGATTTCGTAATTCCGCCCAACTCGAAGTCGGAGTTCATTTACTCGAAACGCTTCGCCGAAGATGTGCGCCTTATAGGCATCATGCCCCACATGCATTCCCGGGGTGCTGCGGCGGCCGCTTACCTCCAACACGCCGATGGCCGAATCGAAACCCTGGTCGACGTTCCCAAGTACGATTTCGACTGGCAGATCTCTTATGAGTTTGATGAACCCATGCTGGTGGCCAAGGGCAGCCGGATCGTGATCAAGCACGCTTACGACAACACGCCCGAGAACCCGGACAATCCGGACCCGACCCAGGAAGTGCGACACGGCAACGCCACCTCCGACGAGATGATGATCAATTTCTTTGAGTGGGAACCTGCGGGACCGGAACCTGAAAAGGTGAACCGGAACCGGCCCTTCGAATAAGTGTGGGCCTGAGTCCCGCTCTTATTCACAATTCCAGACGAATGTCTCCCCCTCGCCCGGCACGCCACCGAGCGAGGGGTTCTGTTGCTCGGCAACTGACGCGCGTGGAATGTCGTGTCCGACTTCCGGCCATCTGGCTCGAGGGTAATCTGGAACCTTCTAAGGTTGACCTGGAATGGGGACGTGCGCCAACGTGGCCTAGCCTTTCCACCCCGGCGGATCTGCGACCAGACAGAGACAGGGCGTATTGTAAATGCCGACCGGCTTTGCGATTCGTTGGGAAACTGAGGTCAATCGGAAAAAGGGCCGCATGAAAATTGAAGAGCGCTTTGTCTCAGCCTGGAAGGCTAAGCCACGTTGGCACTCGATATTATTCAGAATCACTATACAAGTCCGTGGTATTCTTCATCCAACATTCCTGACTACTTCAGTCCGCCGAGGTTTTACAGAGACCGTAAGATTTTGCTGTCTGAAGTATCTGGGGCGATGCGGGAACTTTCGCGCTTGAATCCGAGGCGCGACGAGGGGAAATCGAACGACGTGCC
>JBHEKR010000208.1:0-54389 GCA_041859365.1 Candidatus Hydrogenedentales bacterium | reverse complement strand
CCGCCTGGCGGCTGTAAAACTTGAGAAAAAATGGCGGAGAGTGAGGGATTCGAACCCTCGGTACGCTTTCACGCACACACGCTTTCCAAGCGTGCTCCTTTAGCCACTCGGACAACTCTCCACGGGGCAGAGCAGTATAGGGTTTTACGGGGCGGGAAGTCAAACGCGCTGCGGAATTGAGAATGGTGAATAGTGAATAGCGAATGGAAACGGCTCAAAAAGCGTCGGGCGGGTTGCGAAGCCCCAGATTTCAATTCACTATTCCCAATTCACTATTCTCCATTCCTAACTTTACCGGAGTGCGCGACCTCGGCTATAATTTACACTTAACTGGTCAACCGCCCTTCCCGTCGGCACGCAGGAAGGTTCAACGCCAAGGAGCTTCTTTTCAATGAGCAATGCCACGGAACTTACGGAAGATAATTTCAAAGACACGGTCGCCCAGGGCGTAACCCTGGTGGACTTCTGGGCCGAATGGTGCGGTCCCTGCCGCATGATTGCCCCCGCGCTCGACGAGCTGGCGGTGGAGTTCGCCGGTAAGGCGACGGTCGGCAAGGTGGACGTGGACAGCGCCGCGAACCTCGCGCAGGAGTTCAGCGTTTCCAGCATCCCCACGCTTCTGGTCATGAAGGACGGCGCGGAGGTCAAGCGCTTTATTGGCGTGACCAGCAAGACCGAACTCAGCCAGGCGCTCAACGCCGCGATTGGGTAAGTACAAGTTATCGTTAAAGCCCCGGCGTGGTCGTCGGGGCTTTTTTTGTTCGAAGACGACTTCTCTAATCTACAGGGACAACAGCGACATCAGGGACGGCAGGCAAGAAGCACAGATGTCCCGGTAGTTCCCGCTGTCCCTGAAATTTCCAGCGAAGCCTCAACTTTCGTTGGCCCCCCGCGTTGCGCTATACTAAGGTAGTCCGCTTCTGGACCCGTCCGGGCCTTCCAGCCCCGTCACCCTTCGAATTCCCGAAGGCCCCCGGTATGCATAGGCCCCGATCCCTTTAAGGAGAGTTTCCCATGAATCCAAAACACGTTGCCGTCGCGGGCGCCACCGGCGTAGTGGGCCAGCAGATGCTGCGGGTCCTGGAAGACCGCAATTATCCCATCGCTTCCATCAAGTTTCTGGCTTCCGCCCGTTCGGTTGGGCGCACGCTCACGTTCAAGGGCGAAGAGATTCCGGTGGAGGAGTTGACCGAGCAGTCCTTCAAGGGCGTGGACGTGGCCCTCTTCAGCGCGGGCGGCGGGACGAGCACCCATTTCGCGCCTTTCGCCGCGAAAGATGGTTGTGTCGTGGTGGACAACTCCAGCGCCTGGCGTATGGACCCGGAAGTGCCTCTCGTGGTGCCGGAAGTCAACGCCGCCGCCATCCAGCAGCACAAGGGCATCATCGCCAACCCGAATTGCTCCACCATTCAGATGGTTCAGGTGCTCCAGCCCCTCCATGCGGCGGCCGGGATAAAGCGCATCGTGGTCTCCACCTACCAGGCCGTATCCGGCGCCGGTAGCGCCGCGCTGAACGAAATGATGGACCAGATGACGTCCGTCATGAAAGGCGAGACGCCAGCCTGCACGATTTTCCCCAAGCCCATCGCCTTTAACGTCATCCCCCAGATTCCCCATAAGAATGCCTTCGGCGACAATGGCTACAGCTCCGAAGAGATGAAGATGGTGAAGGAGACGAAGAAGATCATGGGCGATGAGAGCATCATGGTTACCGCCACGACCGTGCGCGTTCCGGTCCACACCGGCCACAGCGAATCGGTCAATGTGGAAACGGCGAAGAAGCTCACTGCGGCCCAGGCCCGCGAATTGATTGCCTCCGCGCCCAATGTCATCGTCATGGACGACCCCTCGAAGGACTTGTTCCCCACCGCCCTTGATGCCGCGGGCCGCTACGAGACCTATGTGGGGCGCATCCGTGAGGACATCTCCCACCCGTCCGCAATCGACCTGTGGATTGTGTCGGACAACCTGCTGAAGGGTGCTGCGCTGAACGCGGTACAGATCGCGGAACTGCTGTAACAGGCTTTTGAACAAGTTCAGGCGCGTCCTCAGGGGCGCGCCTTTCTTGTTCCAGGGGAAATTGAAGGCCTATGCGGCCTCGGACTCCACGTGCTTCAGCACCCGCGCCGCCGCTTCCCGAAACCACACCGTGAAGCGATCCGGATGGGTCGCCATCTCTTCCATCAGATCGGCGCTGTGCACCCAACGCCAATCGCAAACCTCGGCGGGGTCCGGTGCGGGGGCGCCTTCGAAACTTCCAACGAATACGTGATCCAACTCGTGCTCGATGAGCCCATTCTCAAAATGGGCGCGATAGAGAAACTGGAAGAGGGGCTTGACTGGCGTCTCGATCCCCATCTCCTGGCCCAGACGTATCCGCGCCGCTTCCGACGTTTCCTGGCCCGGTTGGGGATGACTGCAACACGTATTGGTCCACAGCCCGCCCGAATGGTACTTGTCGGGGTGGCGGCGTTGCAGCAGCCAGCGGCCCTGCCCATCAAAAAGAAATACCGAAAAGGCGCGGTGCAGTTCACCGCGCTGGTGGGCCGCAAGCTTCTCGCAGCGCCCCAGCGGTGTATCCGCGCTATCGACCAGAATCACTTCACCAAACATGTCAACAGTCACTCCATCGGGCTTCGGGACCTAGTCTACGCTGTTCCACCCCCAGAACTGTAACAGGGCGTCTATGTTTTGTCAAAATAAACCTTGACAAAAAATGAAATCGCCGGTACTATGCCCCTAGAAGGTCGTGGAATCTTCGACCGATGACGTTCCCCGGCGATGGTGCCAATTCGGCGCACCATGCCCGCAACGGTAAGGCAAACGCGGTGGCGAACCCGGCGGCACATACTTTCGATTACCTGCTGGCAGGCGGTGGACTCCAGAATGGCCTCATTGCATGGCTACTCCTGAAGCGCGACCCCATGGCCCGTGTGGCGCTGATCGAAGTCGGGGATTGCCTGGGGGGTAACCATACCTGGTCCTACCATGCCACCGACGTTCCCAAGGCCCATGAAGAAGAGCTCACCCCCTTGGCGCAGTATGCCTGGAGCGCGTATCAGGTCCACTTTCCCCGTTATGTCCGGCACGTCAAGCTCGGCTATCGCTCCCTTCATTCCAGTCATCTGGACCAACTCCTGCGTCGCCAATTCCTGCGGTCACCCAATGCGCGCCTGCTCCTGTCCACCCGGGCGGCAGAAGTTCACGGCGACCATGTCGTGCTGGAGTCTGGGGAGATCCTGTACGGACGCACCGTGATTGACGCCCGCGGTCCCATGATCGACGCTTCCGCGAATGGGTCCACCGGCTACCAGAAATTTGTGGGACTGGAACTCCAGTTGAATGCTCCGGGCCCGGCCCGCGTTCCAATTCTGATGGATGCCTGTGTGCCCCAGGAAGACGGTTTTCGCTTTTTTTATGTGTTGCCCTATATGCCCGACCGGGTGCTAATCGAGGACACGCGCTTCTCCGATTGCCCCGATCTCGATGTGGCGGCTTTGGAAGCGAGCGTGCTGACCTATGCGGCCGAACTCGGCTACGACGTGAAATCGGTGATTCGCCGGGAATCGGGCGTGCTGCCGATGCCGTGGATTGCGCGAAGAGACTGGCCCAGGACGATGCCGCTGGTGGCGGGCTACGGGGGGGGATTTATCCATCCCGCCACGGGCTATTCCTTTCCCGTGGCGCTGCGCGTGGCGCTCCATGTGGCCGCCGCCGCGCCGGGAAGTCCCTTTGGTCCGGAATGGGATCAGCTTGTGGCGCGGCACCAGCAGCAGTACCGCTTTGCGGCCTTTCTCAACCGCCTGCTTTTCACGGCCTATGAACCGGAGAACCGCTATCACATCTTCAAGCGTTTCTACCATCAACCGGAAGAGACGATTGCCCGGTTCTACCGACTGGCGCTGGACAGGGCCGACATGGCCCGTATGTTTACCGGGCGACCGCCCCGGGGATTCTCCGTAAAACGCCTGGTAAAAGGAGCATTTCATCGATGACTGGACCCGCCATCGCCGAAACTACGACCCCTCAGGGGAATCTGGCGCCCTCCCGAATTCGCGCCCGTCTACTTCATCAGTTGCGTATGGAGCTGGAGCCCTATTCCCTTCGACGCCAGGGTGCGGGAAATGGGGTTGCTCTTCCGCGGCAGTACTGGCAGAAAGCCCTGGGCACACCGCTGCGCGACTTTCTCGGGCGAGGCTCGAAGATGTTTCGCGCCCACATGGCCGAGTGGGCCTGGTATGCGGCCGGGGGCGAAGGGGCGCTGTGCATTTCCATACCGCTGGCGGTTGAGGCCCTCCACGCGGGTTCCCTGATCATTGACGATATAGAAGACAAGGCCACCCTGCGCCGGGGCGACGTGGCCCTGCATGATCGCTATGGTCTTGCGACGGCGTTGAACGCCGGCAACTGGCTTTACTTCTGGCCCGTGCGCCTTCTCTCGGAGGCCGAACTTTCTGCGGAGCAAGAGCTGGCTGCCCTGAAGAAACTGGCGGAAACCCAGCACCGGAGTCACCTTGGCCAGGGCCTGGATGTCTCGCTCAAGGTTCACGATATCCACCAGCAGGATATGGCCGGCGTTGTCCAATCCAAAACCTCGCTCAAGACCGGCGCACTCATGGGGCTCTCCGCCTACCTCGGTGCGATGGGCGCGGGTGCGGACCCGAAAGTCCGGGAGGCCTTTGCCCGTTTCGGCGAGGGCCTGGGGTGCATCCTGCAGATGCTCGACGACGCGGGCTCCATCACGAGTGAGGAGCGCGCGGAGAAGGCCCGGGAAGATCTGATTCAGGGCACGCCCACCTGGCCCTGGGTCTGGGCCGCAGAACACCTGGAGGGGGCCGCCTATCGGGAGCTCGTGGATCTGTCCCACGACGTCCAAGCGGGCCTTGTGGATTATACCTTCCTTCGGCAGCGCCTCCGCCACGTTCTGCCAGCCGAACTGCCGACCCTGCTGCGCGGGGAACTGGAAAACGCCCTCGAAGGCGTGCGGCCCGTGATCGTACGCCCCGCCTCCCTGGATGCCATTTATCGCGAATTCACACGTCTGGAGCAAAGCTATGCCTGAAATACTCACCCCGGTCAACTCCGCGACCCGGCCACCATGGGCCGATCATACGCTTCGTCCCACGGCGGCCGTTATCGGCAGTGGCTTCGGCGGGCTGGCTTCGGCTATTCGTCTGCAGGCGGGCGGGGTTCAAGTGACGCTGTTTGAAGGTCGGGACAAGCCCGGCGGCCGGGCCTACGTCTATGAGGATCAGGGCTTCATCTTCGATGGCGGTCCCACGGTCATCACAGCCCCCCAGTGCCTCGAAGAGCTCTTCGAAGTAGCCGGGCGCAAGATGTCGGACTATGTGACCCTGCTGCCGGTCCACCCTTTTTATCGGCTTCAGTGGGATGACGGAGACACGCTGGACTACACGGGGGATCTGGATGCGATGCTGGCCCAGATCAACGCCCGGAATCCGAAAGACGCCGAAGGCTACCAGCGATTTCTCGACTTCACGCGGAAGGTCTTTGTGAAGGGCTATGAGGAACTGGCCCATGTGCCTTTCCTTCGCTTTGGCGACATGGTGCGGGTGGGTCCCGACCTGGCGCGACTCCGGGCGGATCGAAGCGTGTATAAGACGGTGGCGCGCTATGTGAAGGACGAACACCTGCGCGAGGCTCTGAGCTTTCATTCATTGCTGGTGGGCGGAAATCCCTTCGAGACGAGCGCCATCTACACCCTGATCCACTACCTGGAGCGCAAGTGGGGCGTCTACTTCCCCGTGGGCGGCACCGGAGCCCTGATCCGTGCACTCGTACGCCTTTTCGAGGAGCTCGGTGGCGCCATCCACCTCAACGCACCCGTACACGAAGTGACCCTGGAGCAGCGGGAACCGCGCACAGGCCATTGCATCCACTGGCGTGAAGGCACGACGGCCCCGTTTGACGCCGTGGTTTCCAATGCCGACGTACACCACACGTACGCGCGACTCTATCGTTCCGTGCCTTCCGCCCTGCCGATGCAGCGCAAGCTGGAGCGCTCCGAGTGGTCCATGTCTCTTTTCGTGCTCTACTTCGGCACGGACCGGCCCTATGACATCGCTCACCACACGGTCCTCTTCGGGCCGCGATATAAGGGACTGCTGGACGAAATATTTCACGGCCACCACTTGCCCGAGGATTTCAGTCTGTACCTCCACGCACCCACCGTGACCGATCCGAGCCTGGCGCCGGAAGGCTGCGGCGCCTTCTACGTGCTCAGTCCCGTGCCCCACCTCGGCAATGCGAATCTGGACTGGGAGTCGATTGCCCCGGTTTACGCGGATAAGATCCTCGCTTATCTGGAGCGGACCATGCCCGACCTGCGCCAGCATGTGGTAACGAAGCGATGGATGACCCCGATGGACTTTCACGACACGCTCCACGCCTACCATGGCTCGGCCTTTTCCCTGGCGCCGACACTGCGCCAGAGCGCCTGGTTTCGCCCCCACAACCGCGACCCGAAGATTCCCGGTTTGTACATTGCCGGATCGGGCACCCACCCCGGCGCGGGTGTTCCGGGTGTGGTGAACTCGGCCAAGGCCACGGCGGGCCTGGTTCTCGCCGATCTGGGTGTGGGGGCGCGCTGAGTGGCGGCGGAAAATCCGAGTATCTTCCGGGACACGATCCAGCAGCACAGCAAGAGCTTTGCCTTTGCCTCGGCGCTGATTCCCGCCGGGGCGCGTCACCCGGTGGAGGTCTTGTACACCTGGTGCCGACGAGCCGATGACGCCATCGATCTGGCCCGACCGGAGGAGCGGGAAGCCGCACTGGAACGGCTGGAGCGTGAACTGGACAAGATATACAGCGGAGCGCCCTCTGAGGATGCCCTGGTCCAGGCCATGCAGGCGGTCGTAACGCGCTACGCCATTCCCCGGGACTACCCGGCGGAGTTGCTTCAGGGCATGGCCATGGATGCCCGGGGCACGGACTACGACGACCTTGAAACATTGTTGCTCTATTGCTATCGCGTGGCGGGTACGGTTGGGCTGATGATGAGCCACGTGCTCGGTGTACGCGATCCCGATGCCCTGCAAAATGCGGTGCACCTGGGCATTGCCATGCAATTGACCAATATCTGCCGCGACGTCCGGGAGGATTGGGAGAACCGACGCCTGTACGTCCCCTGGAGTATTCTCGCACGCCACGGGGGCGCGGCCTTGCCCTCTTTGCTGGGGCAGCCTCTTCCCACTTCTTTCGGGCCTGCGCTGGCCCGATCGGTGGAGGAGCTGCTCCAGCTTGCCGATACGTATTACCACTCCGCCGACATCGGCATGCGAAGCCTTTCCTGGCGCGCGGCCCTTTCCGTGCGCGCCGCCCGCCATATCTACGCCGACATTGGCGCGGTGGTCCGCCGACGCGGCGGCGATGTCTTCGCGGGGCGCGCCGTGGTGCCGCATGGGCGCAAACTCGTGTTGGCGTTTAAGGCCCTCGGCGAGTGCGTGGCGGAAATGCCCTGCCGCTGTCTGGATCGATTTAAGCCCGCTGAGTTGGGCGCACCGCTCCGCTTTCCAGGCGATGTGTTGTTGCTGGAGAAATCGGACTGATCAGACGGATTGGACGGATCGGTGTGAGCACTACGATCGGCCTGATCCGTCTGATCGGTCCGATAACGGGAACTGGCCTTCGATCAGTGATCAAGAGCCCCAGAAAGAAAAATGAACATGTCCGATTGTGATTTTGTCATCGTGGGCGCGGGCCACAACGCGCTGGTTTGCGCGGGCTATCTCGCGAAGGCCGGCTGCCGGGTTCACGTGGTGGAGCGGCGTCCCGTCGTGGGTGGGGCCGTGGTGACGCAGGAGATTGTTCCCGGCTTCAAGTTTGATCTGGGCGGATCGGCCCACATCCTGATCAACCACACGCCCATCGTGCGGGAACTGGGGCTTGAGAAATTCGGCCTCGACTATATCGACCTCGATCCCCTGTTCTTTCATCCCTTTCCCGACGGCAGCCACATAACCATGTGGCGCGATGTGGACAAGACTTGTCAGAGCATTGCGGCCATTTCAGAGCGGGACGCCGTGGCCTATAAGGCCTTTGTGAAGAAGTGGGAGCCGGTGGCGGAGACCTTTCTGGACGCGTTCATGAATCCGCCGTCCCTGAAGCAAATTACCCAGTCCCTTGTGGTGGATACCTGGGGCCGGAGCGAGAACTTCCGGGAGACCTGCCGCGACGCGCTCCTGGGCTACGGGGCGCTGGTGCGGCGCAGTTTCAGCGATCCCCGGGTTCAGGCGCTCGTCGGTTGGATGGCCGCCCAGTCGGGGCCGCCGCCCAACGAGGCGATCTCGGGGCCTCTGGCCATGTGGCATCCGCTTTACCATCGCAGCGGCATGCGCCGTCCCCGGGGCGGTTCGGGCATGCTGACCCAGGCCCTCGCGAAAATGATCGAGGCCCACGGGGGCGCCATTAGTACCGACGCGCCGGTGAAGCGCATCCTCGTGGAGCAGGGCCGGGCTTGTGGTGTGGAATGCGCCGACGGCACCGTAATCCGGGGCAGGAACGTGGTCTCCGGCGCGCACATTCACACGACCCTGGGTATGCTGGACGATGACGCGGTCCCGGCGGGGTTCCGTAAGCGGGTTATGAAGCGGCGCATGGGGAATGGCTTCGGGATGGTGGTGCGCTACGCCATGAACGAATTGCCCAACTACACCGCCTTGCCGACAGGTCCCGGCGGGGGCGAGCATCACAATGCCCTCCAGTTCGTATGCCCCAGCATGGAATACCTGGATGCTTCCTACGCGGACTTTGAAAAGGGCGAGGCGTCGAAGGATCCCGCGCTGGTGGCCATGACCTTCTCCCGGGCCGATCCGACCCTTGCGCCGGCGGGCAAGCATACGCTCTTTCTATGGGGCCAGTACTATCCCTACGATCTGGCCAGCGGCGAAAACTGGGATGACATCGGCAATCGCGAGGCGGATCGCATGCTCGATACCCTGGCGGCATACGCGCCAAATGTGAAAGGGGCCGTGATCGACCGGCTCGTGGAGACCCCCCTCTACCTGGAGCGGGAGCTGGGTCTCCTGCGGGGCAATGTGATGCATCTGGAGATGTCGGCCGATCAGATGTTTTTCCAGCGACCCGCTATTGGTGCGCACCAGTACCGCGGACCGATTCCAGGGCTGTACTTCACCGGCGCCAGCACCCATCCCGGTGGCGGCATCATGGGCGCAGCGGGACGAAACGCAAGCCGAGTGATCCTGGAGGATTGGGGATAATCGCTTCGTGCGACCGTGTGGGTGACTGAAATCTCAGGGATGGCAGTCGCTGCGGCCATTCAGCGTCACTAGCTGTTCAGTGCCACGAGGCGATCCCGAAACTGGGCGAGATTGTCCACGCAGTATACGCCGTCCAAATCGTAGTGATGACGGCTCAGTACGACGCCGCCGCCGCCTGCGAGGATGGGGATACGTTCCTGGAGAACGTGGCGCAGGGTGCGAAACTCGTGGATGACGGAAGGGTTATTGCCGGGCGCAACGATGCTGACGGCCACGGCGACCGCGTTGGCCTCCATGGCGGCCAGGGCTATTTCCTGGGCGGGGAGATTGGGGCCGAGGTAAAGGTCGCGCCAGCCTTCGTTGGCCGCAATGGTGGCGGCCATCAGCGCGCCGATTTCGTGGTCCTGGCCGGCGGGGGTGGAAATGACGATTACGGGAGCGCCCGCGCCCGCACGGCGGATTTGCTTCATCCTTCCGAGGAAACTGCGAATGGCGGCGGTGGCCATGTGCTCATGGGCGACGCGAATGGAGCCGTCGTGCCAGCGGTCGCCAATCCAGGCCATGAGGGGCCCGACCAGTTCATCCAGCAGGGCCAGTAACGGGAGCTGGACACTGGCGTCCAGAAGCGTCCGGGCAAGCACCTCCTCGTTCATATCCAGCACGGCATCCTTGCACGTTGTCATGAGCGAGACCACCTGCTCCTGATCGCTGGTTCTTCGCGCGTCCAGTGCCGGATTGGCGGCGAACTTGTCCCCAGCCACCTGGGTAAGCATCTTCTTCAACTCCTGATTCGGGAGCTGCGCGATGAGGCGTATAGACTGGCCCTGGGACTTGACCTGATTGAGGAGCTTGAGCCGGTCCACGTCCGCGTCGCTATAGAGGCGTCGATTGGTGTCCGTCCGCTGGGGTTGAATGGCGGCATAGCGCCGCTCCCAAACGCGGATGACGTGGGTGGAAAGGCCCGTGCGGTGGGCCACAAAATTGATCGGATGGCGGGGTTCTTCGTAGGTCATGGCGGGATTATAGCAGAGTTGTCTACATATTGATACAACAATTTTTAGACAGAGCTATGCTTGTCTCAGCCAAAGCAGCAGGTTTACTTCGCGAAGGTCACCGCGCGAATCTCGTAGGGGATACCCGATTCGTCTTGCTCGATCTTCAGGTAGTATCGGCCAGGGCCGTCCAGAACGCGAACCCGCATCTGGAGAAAATCTACATCGCCCAGGCGCGTGAAGGGGCGGTCCGTTTCGGCGTCGTACACCGTGACGGAGAACGCGCCCGCCTGGCCAAAATCATCGCGGAGGCAGTCCAGTCGCCAGAAGGGGGCTTCGATGGTAAAAGGGGCGGTTTTCTTGCTGATGGAGTCGCTCCAAGAGAACGCAATAACGGGTTCAAGCTCGGACTCGTAGAGCATATTGATAGCATTCGTCAGTTCAGTTAGGCGCGAATCGAATGCCGCAATGCGCTTTGTGCGATCAATCGCCTTATTTTCAATGGCGATTGAGTCACGTTCCTTCTGCACGATATCGGAGTCAATTTTCGAAACAGCCTTCTCGTGCGGTGCCGCACTCCGGTCAAAACTCCGCTGGGCCTCGCTCTTTCTGACTGCGGCATAAGCGTCCTCAACTTCTGCGGCTTCTCGCCAATGTTCGTCGAAAGAGCTGCCGCGACCCATCTGACGTTCCAACAGAGATTTTTGGTACTCCTCCATAAAAATATCAGAAGCATTCTCTCGGTCGGCTTCGTCGATGGCTGACTGCTTGCTTCGCTCCAATTCTGAAAGTCGGGCTTCATGATCCGACTTCTTGTTTTCAAGACGGCTTTTCTGTTCTTCTACAACAGATTTGGAAATGGCATAAGATTGGACATGTCCTTCGGCATGACCCGAGAGGTTCTTCTGAATCAATCTTCGCTCCAAGGGGGAGAGGCCCTTCCAGTGTTCCAACTGGGCATCAAACAACGCTAGTGTTCTGTTACGACGAGACTCCTTGAATGTCTCCGAGGTGAGTTGCTTTTCAGAGGTAATTGACGAGCCCTGTGGCGCAGCCTTTTCCCGGTTCTCCTCATACCTTTCCTTTAGCGCTTTCCTTGCAGCAGCGTCAGGGTCAATTTCGGGAGGGAGAACGTCCTTTCGCTTGCGGCTGATCTTTTCCATCCGACCCTCGTCAGGGAAGTACACATAGTAGTAATTCTCGTCTGTACCCACGTACACATTCTCGTGCTTGACGTCCTCAATGGTAATGCTGTCGGCGAAAACACCCGCAGAAGCGGTGGCGACCAGTAGGTAGATTTGGAAATAACGCATGAAACTCTCTCTCCTGATCAACGGTCATTTACGTAACCGAAAACCCCAACCCCGGCGGCCCCCTTTGGCCACCCTGCCCGTAGTATATTAATAGCGAGGCCGGGGTTCAATCTCGAACCCCGGCCCGAATTAACAGGATCTTTTGTCAGTCTAAAACAGCGCGCGGACCTTGATGGTCTCGGGCATCTCGGAGAGCTGTTTGATCATCGTTTTGGTTGCGCTCTTGTCGGTGTCCATGATGAGGTAGCCCACATCCTCGTGGGTGCGGAGGTACTGGGCGGCCACGTTGATGTCGGCTTCGCCGAACATGGTGTTGACCTTCTGCAGCACGCCGGGGACGTTCTGGTGGATGTGGAGGATGCGGTGATGATCGCGGAGCTCGGGGAGGACTTCGCTGGGGAAATTGACGGCGCCTTCGGTGCTGCCGTTGTTGGTGAAGCGGATCAGCTTGCCGGAGACTTCGAGGCCGATGTTGCGCTGGGCCTCTTCCGTCGCGCCGCCGATGTGGGGCGTGAGGATGACGTTGTCCCGGCCCTGCAGGGGCGACTGGAATTTCTCGTCCTTGGATTTGGGCTCCACGGGGAACACGTCGAGTGCGGCGCCGGCGATTTTTCCCTTGTCCAGCGCGGTGGTCAGCGCGTCGATATCGACGACGGAGCCGCGGCTGGCGTTGAGGAGGAAAGCGCCCGGGCGCATCCAGGCGAGTTCGCGCTTGCTGATCATGCCCTCGGTGTCGCGTGTGCCGGGCACATGGAGGGTGACCACGTCGGAGCGTTCCATGAGATCGCGCAGGTCCACCGTGCGGGTGGCGTTGCCCATGCTGAGCTTGTCCATGACGTCGAAATAGAGGACGCGCATGCCAAAGGCTTCCGCGAGTACGGAGACCTGCTGGCCGATGTGGCCGTAGCCCACGATGCCGATGGTCTTGCCGCGCATCTCGACGCTACCTGCGGTTTCCTTGGACCATTCGCCCGCGTGGGCGCCTTTAATCTTGCCGTAGAGACCGCGGAAGAGCATGCCCATGTAGGTCATGACGAGTTCGGCCACGGAGCGGGTGTTGGAGAAGGGCGCGTTAAAGACGGGGATGCCGTTGCGCATGGCCGCGTTGATGTCGATCTGGTTTGTGCCGATACAGAAAGCGCCCACCGCGAGGAGGCGGTCGGCCTTGTCGATAACTTTGCGCGTGATCTGGGTCTTGGAGCGGATACCCAGGATGTGAACGCCCTTGATGGCCTTGCGCAGTTCGGCCTCGTCCATCGCGCCCTTGTGGGCTTCCACGCTGAAGCCTTCGTCCTGGAAGCGGCGCACGCTTTCGGGGTGGACGCCCTCCAGCAGAAGGACCTTGATCTTATTCTTTGGGAAAGAGGTGGTGGTCATGGCAATACCTGTGCTGTCGTGCCCGGCGGCGGTTTTTGGGGGATCAGGGGAAAGTATACCGTAGGAAGGGTTGAAGTCTGAAATGGGAGGCTTCAGGGTTCAGGCTGTAGGCTGTAGGCTGCAGGCTGTAGGCTGTAGGCTTCAGGCTTCAGGCTTCAGGCTTCAGGCTTCAGGCTTCAGGTTGCAGACGTGAACTCAGTCCGCAGGTTATTTGCGACCCCAGCGACCCATAACGACCCAACGACCCATACGACCCCTGTTCCC
Source organism: Candidatus Hydrogenedentales bacterium (assembly GCA_041859365.1). Classification (GTDB taxonomy): domain Bacteria; phylum Hydrogenedentota; class Hydrogenedentia; order Hydrogenedentales; family JAEUWI01; genus JAEUWI01. The sequence goes on along the minus strand of JBHEKR010000208.1, from coordinate 41,204 downwards.
ACCCTTCGTTTGATTTCCTTTGAAGTCAGTCCGGACAATGGTCGCTGGCAATTCTGCTTCTGTTTACTTCAAAGGAGTATCCCCATGTCGAACAGCACCGCCCGAATTCTGGCTTTCGCGGGAAGCACCCGTGTTCACTCGTTTAACAAGAAACTTGCCGCGGCGGCGGCGAAAGGGGCGGAGGCCGCCGGTGCGCAGGTCACCCTTATCGATCTGCGCGAATATCCGCTGCCCCTCTTCGATCAGGATCTGGAAGCGGCCGAAGGCCTGCCCGAGAATGCCGTTGCCCTTCGGGAACTTTTCCTCAGCCACAATGCGTTGTTGATCGCCTGTCCGGAATACAACGGTTCCCTTCCCGCGGTCCTCAAGAACACGATTGACTGGGTCAGCCGCCGTCAGGAGGGCGAGCCGCCTATGGCCTGTTTCAAGAACAAGATCGCCCTGCTCCTTGCCACATCCCCCGGCGCCCTGGGGGGCATGCGCGCGCTGCGCCACCTCCAGACGGTGCTCATGGGGATGCAGGTGGTGGTGCTGCCCGAGCAGAAGGCGATCCCGAAAGCCGCGGAGGTTTTTAATGACGAAGGAATCGCCGACGACAAGATTCGGGCGGAGGTGGAGCGCCTGGGCGCGCGCCTGGCAGAAATGACCGCGCTGTTCCACGCGTGAATTTGGTGCTGGCGGCGCTAAAGTACCGCTCCCCGCTGCCGATATAGAACGCATGAGGCTGAGACACGGAGGTCAAGGCGACGAATCGACACGGAGGTCGGCGGAGACGACGGGTAAGGCTAGATGAAACGCCGGGTGTCATTCCCAACACCAACGCGATCGGCGATTTGTCCCATAGTCTTTCCATCCATGAGAGGCGCCACCACTACCCTGTTGTGGCGTTTTTCTTTTTTTTGGTGGGGGGCAATATACGGCAAATAGTTACAGGGACAACAGAGACGGCAGGTAGAAAATATCGCCTGTTGTCTCTGTTGTCCCTGCAGCGGTGTAGTACGGATTTCACCATCAGAATGACATACGCGAGTCCGTCCCGTGGGCCCGCCTAAAGTAATGCCTTATCGCTGCCGATAGTTTAAGTACAAGGCCGAGACAAGGAGGTCGAGGCCAGCGCGACACGGATGTCAACTGCTTATAACCTGGAAATGTACTCCCAGGGCGGAAAATCCCGCCGCCCGCTTAAAGAGTCGCCCCCAGGGTCTTACCTCGGAAACGCGTTGCAGGCCTCCTGCAGCGCGTTTCAGGTATTCGGAGCGCGAAATTTTTTTTCATGCGCCCGCTAAAGTTCCGTGCCGGTCTGCCGATAACACTCCAAGCAGTTACTGAGTTTGCAGATTCCAAAAGAATCGCTGGGCCGAACATCCCACGGCATATCCAGCAGCCAATCTCAGGTACTTGCCTCCTGGGTGGCGGCATGGCATCGTCCATGACGCCGTCTTTTTTTTGCGCGTCGTGAAGAGACGATGGGCTATCGCCGGTGAGCCGGTCGCAATGCGTCATTCATAATTCACCACCTTCATCACCAGTCCCTGGGGCGGGGCGCAGTGACCCAGAAAGGGTCCGCCCGAATTCAGGGCCTCATCGATGAAGCCCGCGTCGAAGCGGCCTCTTCCGATTTCCACCAGGGTTCCCGCGAGATTGCGCACCATCTTGTAGAGGAAGCCATCGCCATAGAATTCGATGTGCCACAGGTTCGCGGCGTCGATGGGGCCGATCACGCCGCCCTTCTTCAACTGCACGTCGAATAGCGTGCGCACGGTGGTCTTCATCTGGCTGCCCGTGCTCTGGAAGCCGGCGAAGTCGTGGGTGCCCACGAGCTTTGGCAGGAGCGATTCGATCAGGTCCAGATCCATCTTGTAGGGCACGAGCCAACTGTAGGGTGCGCTGAAAGGATCGGACTCCCGGCTGAAATTGAAAGTGTAGCAATAGCGCTTGGATTTCGCCGAGAAGCGCGCGTTGAAGTCCGGCGCGGCCGGCTCCAGGGCCGTGATCTGGATCTCCGGCTCGAGCATCATGCAGAGCGCGTGGCGCAGCGTGGGATTCAAGGGGCGGGGCCATTCGCAGGAGAAAACCTGCCCCAACGCATGCACCCCGGCGTCCGTGCGACCCGCGCCCTGTATGCGGATGGGCTGGGAGGCGATCTTGCTCATCGCCGCCTCGATCTCGCCCTGAACGGTGCGTTGATCCTGTTGGGATTGCCAGCCGCAGAAGTGGGTGCCGAGGTAGCGAACGGTGCCTTTAAGTGGATACATCATCCGGGTATTGTAGAGGGCTGTCGGCGTGAAGTGCCAGTTGGGGATGAGTCTGGAGTCCGCAGTCTGGAGGGATCAGCTCGGACCGATCGGACGGAGTAGACCGATCAGCCACGGAAACTTAGGTTCAGCAAGCGCAGCCGTAGTACAATCGTCGCCTACGGTCTGAAGCCTTTAGCCAGAAGCCTTTTCCATGCTCTTTATTTTCGAAATGTTCATCCTTGGCATCGCCGCGGGACTTATCAGCGGCGCGCTTGGTCTCGGTGGGGGCGTTGTCATGGTGCCCGCCTTCCTCATCTTTGTATCGTGGATGGACGTCCACACCGCCAAAGGGACCAGCCTTTTTATCATCGCCTTTGTTTCCGCGACCAATGCCTGGCGACTGGGCAAGCGCCTGGAAGTGGTGCCGTGGGCCCTTGCGGGCAAGTTCGCCGTCGGGTCCATTGTCGGGGGCTATCTTGGCGCGTGGATTACCACCTTCACCTCCGAGCGCGTGATACTCGGACTCTATCTGACTCTCGTTTGCACCATCGCCTGGCGACTTTTTCACACCGCCAATGTCGCGGAAGTGCAGCGCAGCACGGCGCCCCGCTGGTGGTTTCCGCCCCTCCTCGGGGCCTTCAGCGGCGCGGCGGGCGGCGCCACGGGCACGGGTGGGGGCCTCATCCTCGTCCCGCTGGCCCTTCAGACCGGACTGGCAACCAACAAGAATGCGACGGCGGTATCCAACATGGTCATGGTGCTCGTGGCGGCCATGGGCACCATTGCCCACCTGCGGGCCGTGCCCACGTTGTCGGTGCCCTGGACGGTGGGCCACATCAATTTTCAAGTGGTGCCGGCCGTTTTTATTGGCGCACAACTGGGCTCCGCTATAGGGCGACACTACGATCACCGGCTTTCGCTCCGGGCGCGCCGTATTGTGCTGGGCACCCTGCTTCTGTTGATTGTTGCGTCGCTGCTGCCCCGCATGGTGTAGTGGGATGGCGCGCGAGTTATTGGCCGCGGATGTCGTGTAGCGCTTACCCACTGAAAGCGAGTTTGCCGATTAAATACCGGTATGTCGAAGCAGGGAATCAACACGCAGACTTATAGAAGTACTGTCATTCCCGCGCATGCGGGAATCCAATAATTTCGCGAGGTTTACTTCGCCGCGCCACTGGATTCCCGCGTATGCGGGAATGACAGAACGTCGAAAACATTGATTGGTGTTCAGGTTCGGAGTTAAATCCCCATGCCGCTGCTGGACAAGAAAGGTCGCCTTCTCGGGCGCTTCAACATCTTCGATCTTTTCGTCGTGTGTGTTGTGGTCGCCCTGACCGCCGTTGCCTACGTGAAGCTCAGCGCGCCGCAGCGCGTGGCCCCGCCCTTCGCCTCGGAAGCGACCCGCGCCGCCGTGGCGGTCACCCTGCAACTTCCCCTGGACCAGCCCTGGATGTGCGACTACGCGAAAAGTGGACTCGCCGAAATGGATCCGAGGACGGGCGAGCCGGTCGCGGAAGTGCTGGGCTGCGCGATGCGCGACGGATTCCCCACGATCGATCTACGGCTCCATGCCGTGCGCGATGGCGCAGGCCATACGCTGTTCGAGGGTCATCCTCTGCTGCCGGGCCGTATGCTGGAGATCAATACGGACGCCGCGATTTTTTCGGGGGTGGTGCGGTCCGTCATGCCCGAGGCGCCGTGATTCCGGCGCATGCCTATCGCACCAGCCGCGTGGGCGGCCTGGTGACCGAATCCTTTATTTATCAATGGGCCCGGGCGAATCCTCCGGCCCTCGCGCTGCTGGAAGAGGCCAGCGGATTGCGGCTGATTCCGCGATGCTCCTGGTTGTTTCAGGCGCCAGGTGCGGCGGCGCTGATCGCGGTCCTGGCCACCTTGCTGTGGGGTCCGATTGTCTTCGGTCTTGCCGCAGTGGCCTTTACGATCGCTCTCTTCGCACCGGGTACCGGACTTATCGCGCTGCCCGCGCTTCTGATCTGGGGCCCGCGATTGGTACTGGGCGACTCCGGGGGCGAGGCCGTCTTTCTGCGCCTGGACCAGTTTGTCGTGGCCGGTCTGGTTGCCCGTGGGCTTCTTTGTCCGACCGAGGGCCTGAGAAGCCCGCCGGCCCACACGGCCTTTGTCCTTTTCATCGCGGCCCTCACCCTCAGCGTGGTTGTGGGCCTCGTCCAGGGCACGCTGGCGGCCCCCATGTCGGCCCTGCTGTACCTAAGCCAGTGGCTCGAGTTCTATGGACTCTACGTCGTCGCGTGGAACTTCGGCCCCCGGATCCAGCGTTACTTTCCCTATGCCTGGGCCCTGCCGCTGGTGGCCCTGGCGGCCTACGGTCTCGCGGAATACACCTGGCCCTTTCACGAAGACCCCGATGTCCGATACCGCACCTTCGAGCGCGTGCTTTTTCCCGGACAGGCCAACCACGCCGCCGGGCTCTTCGCCCTGGCCACGGCCACAGGACTGGGCATGACCCTGAAGCCTCGCTACCGCGCCCTGGGTCTCGCCCTGGCGATCTTTTCCACCCTGGCAATCTGGCCCACGGGCTCGCGATCGGGGGCGCTGGCCTGGGCGGTCGGTATCGGCGCCTTTTCCCTGGTCTGCGTGCCCGCACTTCGCTGGTGGGCGTCGCCCCTTCTGGTCCTCGGTCTCGCGGCCGTGCCCGGCAGCTTCTGGGCCGCGCACAGCGCTCCCGGCAGTTCCATGCATGATCGCCTGGTGGCGTGGAAGAGCGCGCTGAGCACCGTGGACCACTATCCGCTCCTCGGCCTGGGCGCGGGCGCGCGGCACCGCTCCTACTACGACAACCATTATCTCATGACCCTCGCGGAATCGGGCCTCGTGGGTATGGTGCTGTTGCTGGCGCTGCTCCTCGGCCTCGCCCGTGCGCTGGGCCACGCATCCGGGGCCCGCTTGGACTGGCGCGCCGTCGGCGCTCTGGCGGGCCTGGCCGCTCTCATGGTCCACGGCCTGGCGACGGCCACCTTTGTGGTTACCATGACGGCAGGGCCTCTGTTCTGGTATCTTGGCCTGGCGCTATCCGTGCGCGAGGAGAACCCATGAGCCCCGGAATTCCCCCCAGTCTGGATCGACAGGATCAACGCGTGGCGCTCCTCGTCGGCGCTATCATCCTCGCCGCCATGTTCGTGGCCACCCTCGTGGTGGTCGTTGGCCGGAGCGCGGGAGGCCCCCCAACTGACGGCGGTCCGCCAGAATCCCGCCTGGACCACTACCTGGCGGAAGAAGAGCGCGCGAGCGCCTATGCGGTCGTGCGGGATCAACTCGACCAGATGAAAGAGGAGCCGGGGATAGTCGCCGTATTCTGCCGCGATTGCACCCATCGCTGGGTTGGTAGTGAGATCGAATTTCAGGGTCAAGTAGACTTCCAGATGGACGAGGGAGGCATGGAGCCGCACGACTATACCGCCCGCCTCAGCGGTTCCCGGCATGACGGCTGGCAAGTGCTTTCCCTCGAGTTGGCAGTTGAGGAAGAGCGCTAGATTCGGGGGTATCTCAGGCAGGGGGGAGTGGACCGGGGAGTACCATGCCCTGCGCTCACGGTGGGCGTGTTCCCCTCGTACATTCTCCTGGATGGGGTCAAATTCCTCTGAGCATATCCGTACTCGACGTATAAGATTCAATATTTAATTGATTTTCATATATATATCGTCGACTCCTGGTGAAATTCCAAGCGGAACAAGGAAATTTCTCAGCTTTTACCCGTGGGTTTTTTCACGATGCTTACTAAAAATTCACTAAATCTGAAAATTTCCCTTGCATCATGTCTAGTATGTGTGACAGACTCACGTCTACATAGTGTGGCCGCTACTTGCGACGACTACTATATGCATGGGGGACATGCATTCGGGGAATGCGCTACCGGGCGGTAAGCGTGGTTGTGTATCAAGATGGTTTGGAACGGGGAGGGGAATTGTGTCAGCTCGGGCAACGTTGTACGGCCACATTTGGAGCATACGCCTATGAGTACCCCAGCCAACTGGGAGTCAAGGTCCCGGCACATTGCCGTAGTCCTGCCCTCCGTTCTCGGAGCCGCAGGTATTGCGACGGGGCTCGCGGCATTCATCAATCCGCGCATTGCTCATCTGTTGACCGACAACGGCAGCGCCCTGCTCTGTGCGACCGGGGTGCTGTTACTTGCGGCGGCGGCGGCGGCCTCCACGCTGGTGGGCCTTTCCCGTCGTGCCGACCGCCTGGCGGCGGTACTGGATGCGGTTGCCAGCGGAGAAGACGTAAGCGCCCATGCGACGCGCATTCAATCATCACATCCGAAACTGGCGGAGAGCCTGATTCGCTGTCTTGAGCACATCCAGCGCGAAACGGCGATGATCGACTCGGCCCTGCTGACGAATCGGGCGCTGGCGCGGGAATTGAACGAGCTGGGCACCATGTTGGACCGGCTGCCAGTGGGTATTCTGCTGCTGGACCGTAACCGGGAAATACTCCTGGTGACGGAGGTTCTGGGGCCGTTCCTGAATGTGCCGCCGCACGAGGCGCTCCACCAGCCCCTTGGCGAGGTCCTGTCGGAATCGATTCTTGAGCGTATCTTTCCCGGCGACGACGACCCGGCGTCGGAAAAGCTGGTCTCATGCCATGTCCTGGTGAACAACGAGCCCCGCGACTACGAGATCCGCACCCACGCCGCCTCCGAACAGCGCCACGGCCGGCTCTTGCTGGTTTTCAGCGACGTGACGCAGCAGCGTCTTCAGGAGCAACATGAGGTCAGCGTCGTCCGCACGGTGGCCCGGCTCGTGGAAGGTCCGCTGCGCCGCGTGGAAACAACGCTTTTTCCGGCGGCCCAGCCTGGGGAGGATGGGATCGCGCTTGCGTCCGCGGGGAAGGACATCCATCTTGAGATCGAGGCCGTCCGCCACCTGATGCGGAATCTCGAACTGCTGCCCTCGCTTCAGCAGGGCTCCCTGCACGTTGAGCGGTCGAGCGTTCCCGTGGAGCGCCTCTTCGCCGAAGTGGAATCGATCTGCGACCGGAGCTGTGCCGTGCAGAACATAGAATTCGAGGTAGTCCAGCCCGCACGTGCCATCGCGCTGGAAGGGGACGCCCGGCTCCTCGCCACGCTCCTGAGCAATCTCATCTATGCGGTGCTTCAGCGCATCAATTCCGGGGCGCGCATCCGTCTTCAGACGAGTGCCCACGAGGATGCCTTTCACATAGAAGTTCAGGACAACGGCCCGAACATGACGGCGCGGCTTCGCGAACAGCTTGGCGCGGCGCGGCATGATCGCGCCTTTGCGCTGGAGCATCTGGAACAGGGCGAGCTCGGCCTCGCGGTGGCGTGCGAGCTTGCGCGGCTCCACCACGGCACGCTGGAGCCCGGCGGGCTGGCGGAGGCGGGCAATACCTGCACGCTGCGCCTGCCCCGAACCGTGTTGCAGGGTCCTGTCAATGATTGAACACTTCAACGAGATCGGGACCTGACGCGCGATGGACGTATCCCGAGAACAACACGGCATGGTAACGGTTCTGGGCCTGCGGGGCGGGCTCAACTACGACTCCGTGGAAACCCTGATGGCCGAGATTGCCTCGTGCAAAGCCTCGGGTTTGTTACGCATCGTGCTGGAGATCCGGGATGTGCCAGTGATCGACAGCGCGGGTCTCGAAGCCATCCAGACGCTGGTCATTGATCTCGGGCGACGAGGCGGCGACCTCTGCCTGGCCGGCGTGAACAAAGTCTGCCAGGACATCTTCACCGCGACCCGGATGGAGAGTCTTGTGCGCGTCTATGACGACGTATCCAGCGCCGTGAGGAGCTTCACGTGAGCACCGCACCCCGCAAACGCCTTGGCCAGATTCTTATCGACAAGCACCTGCTCCTTCCCGAGCAGCTCGATATCGCCCTGTCGCGCCAGAAGGAATCCGGCAAGCGCATCGGCCAGGTGCTGGTGGACATGTCCTACGCGTCGGCGGGCGACATCATCATGGCCTTCTCCGAGCAGTCGGGCGTGCCCCACGTGTGGTTGCGCCGGGGGCTCGTGGATGCGCGCGTCATCGATCTTATACAGCCGGAAATGGCCGCGAGTCACGGGATCATTCCCATGTTCAAGGTCTACGGCGTGCTCACCCTCGGCATGGCGGATTCGTCCGACATGGACACCATCGACCGCGTCGAAAAGCTGACGGGGTTCAACGTCCAGCCGGTTCAGTGCCGCCGGGAAGATATCGAAGCGGCCATCGAGGACTACTACGGGAAGTCGGAACAGGAACTCGCCATCCAGGAGGAGTCCACGGAGTCGGCGAGCAGCCACGGACACCGGGAAGAGTTGCGCATGCTGCCGGAAGGCACGGAAGGCGCCCACGTCATCAACATGGTGAATCGTGTGCTGCTTGACGCTGTGAAAGAAGGGGCAAGCGATATCCACATCGAGCTCGACTCCGTTGTCTCTCGCGTGCGCTTTCGAATAGACGGGATACTTCAGGAAGTGCTCACGTCGAACCCCTCGGGCCACCCGGCGATTGTGTCGCGCGTCAAGGTAATGTCCCGCATGGACATCGCCGAGCGTCGGCTGCCGCAGGACGGCCGCATCCTGATCAAGGTGGAAGGGAAGGAGATCGACATTCGTGTTTCGACCCTGCCCACCGTCCTTGGCGAGAAAGTGGTCATGCGATTGCTGGACAAGAGCCGGATGAAACTCGATATCAATCTTATCGGGCTGTCCGAGACGAACCTGGCGATCTACAAGAGCCTCCTTCACCGGCCCCACGGGATTGTACTCGTGACGGGTCCCACGGGCAGCGGCAAGACGACCACGCTGTACTGCGGCCTGTCCTACATCAGCACGGTGGAACGAAACATCGTGACGATCGAAGACCCGGTCGAGTATCAGTTGCCCATGATCAACCAGGTACAGATCAACGAGAAGCAGGGCCTTACCTTCGCCCACACACTGCGCTCGGTGCTGCGCCAGGATCCCGATGTGGTGATGGTGGGGGAGATCCGGGATCGCGAAACCGCCGAAGTGGCGATTCAGACCGCGCTCACGGGACACCTGGTCCTGTCGACGCTCCACACCAACGACAGCGCCGGCACGGTTGCCCGTCTGGTGGACATGGGAATTGACCCGTTTCTCCTTACCTCGTCGATCAACGGGGTCATCGCCCTGCGCCTGGTGCGGACGATCTGCACCCATTGCCGCACCGTGTACAGCCCCGATGCGTCGTTCCTGAAGCGCATTCACTGGCCGGAGCCGGAAACCGTGTTCTATCACGGCCGGGGCTGCCGCCACTGCTTCAACTCCGGACTGCGCGGCCGAACGGGCGTTTTTGAGTGCCTGCTGATGAACGGTACGGTGCGCCAGGTGGTCGTTCGAGACGCCTCCACCCACGCGATCCGCCGTGCGGCGCAAGAGGCCGGCATGCGTTCCATGAAAGACGAGGCCTTCGACCTGGTGGCGCGCGGATTGACGACGCTGGAGGAGATCATGGGGGTGGTGTTCCTCGATGACGAAGAGTCGGCGCCCGCGCTGGCGGAGGCGCGCTAGCACCATGGCTACCATGCGATACGAAGCACGGACGCTCCACGGCGAGCAGGTCGAAGGCACTCTGGATGCCGAGAACGAACTGGATCTGAGGAACCGGCTCAGCATGCGCGGGCTTGAAGTCTTGCGGGTGGAATCCGTGGTGATGGAGTCCAGGCGAGCGATGGATCTCCAGCGCTTCATACCTCGGCGGCGCGTCAGCACGCGCATTCTCGCGGAAAACACGGGCCAGTTGGCGCTGATGCTCCGGACGGGTACCCCGCTGGTGGAGAGTATGAACGCACTCGCGGAGCAGACCGTGGACGAGCGGATGCGCGAGGTTCTGGAGGCCGTTGCGGGGAGTATCCGCGGCGGCAACACCTTGACCGAGGCCCTGAGCGCTCATCCCCACGCCTTTGATGAGTTTTACGTCAGCAGCGCGCGAGCCGGCGAAGCGAGCGGCGATCTGGCGGAAGTATTCAAGCGCGTCGAGATCCAGCTTCTGAAACGCCTGGAACTCCGTTCCAGCATTGCCGCAGCGCTGATCTACCCGGTTATTGTGTCCTTACTGGCCCTGTCCGCCGTGACCTTCGTTGTGACCTACGTGTTGCCCAAGTTCATCGTGATATTTGAGCGCAGCCGTGTTCCCCTTCCCCTGCCGACGCGAATGCTGATGTACATGGCGGACACGCTCACCACGTACTGGTATCTGGTTCCCTTCGTGGTGGTGGGCGTGCCTCTGGGCCTCTATCTTTTCTTCCAGAGCAGGACGGGGGCCCAGCTCTTGGATCGGACCATTCTCCGCATGCCCATCGCGGGGCCCATCGCCCATCTCGTCTACTCGTCTGTGTTGCTGCGAACACTGGAGCGCTCATGGCCGCCGGGGTCCCGCTGGTGGAAAGCCTGGGCATCACCTCCAGCGCCTGTAAGAACTACATGTACAAAGCCTTTGTTTCCGACCTCGCCTCGCGGGTTATCCGGGGCGAGCCCCTCGCGAGCGGCTTTCTCGCTAGCACGCTCATATCACCGAGCGTCAAGCAGATGGTGAGCACGGGCGAACGCTCGGGCGCGCTGCCGCTGGTGCTGAATTCCGTGTCCGATCATCTGGACGCGCTGACCGACAAACGGGTGAAGCGCCTCAGCGCCATCTTCGAACCCCTCATCATTATCGCCATGGGCGTGGTTATTGGCTTCATCGCCATCTCCGTGCTCCTGCCGTTGTTCCGACTGTCTACTGCCGCCCGCGGAGGCGCGTGATTCCGCATTCAACACAAAAAGGAGCTCAAAGCATGCAGATCAAGAAACGCAGATCCAATCAAGGTTTTACACTGGTCGAACTCATTATCGTCATCATCATTCTCGGGATTCTCGCGGCCCTGGCCATCCCCCAGTTCAGCGCCTCGACGGATGATGCCAAAAAGGCCACCCTGCAGGGCAACCTCGCGGTGTTGCGCAACGCCATCAACCTCTACTACCACCAGCACAACAGCGTCTACCCGGGCGCGGTGGACGAGGCCGACGGAACCTCCGCCGTGAAGGGCACGGACGCCGCCGACGCCCTGATCGCCCAGCTCACGAAATACACCAACGCGGCCGGCAAGTCCAGCGACAAGCAGGACGCCGATTTCCCCTATGGCCCCTATCTCGTGGCCATGCCGACCAATCCCCTTTCCACGACGGACGTGGTGACGGCGGGTGGCGAGGCCACGGTCACCGTAACCCTGGACGAAGGCGATCTGAAGGCCGACGGCAAGACCGGCTGGCTGGTCAGTTCCAAGACGGGAAAAATCATCGCGAACAATGACAGTTTTTCCGATCTGTAGTCGCAGCGACTATACCGGGTTTACCGCGATTGAAGTAGTCATCGTCATCCTGGTGCTCGGCACGCTCGCCGCCCTGGCCGCGCCTCTGCTGCAATCGGCATTGGTGGACGCTCGGCTGGGGGCGGCGACGACCGAGATTGCGTCGGCGATCGAATATGCCCAGATGACGGCCATGAATACGGGACGCCCGTGCAGGGTCGCCGTGGACGCCGACACGGAGACCCTGCGTGTTGAACAGCGGGTGGACGCCGAGGCGGCCCTCCTGCTGGATCCCGCCGAGACGGAAGTCGCCGCGGGCGTTGTGGAGCTGGAGGAGTCGTATTCGGATATGGACAACCCCAACCACCCCGGGATTGCCTACACGGTGGATCTTCGTACGTCGGGGGTGGACGTAGCCAAGTCCAGCATGGGCTCGGGGCAAGCCCTGCTGTTCAGCGAAGTTGGAAGGCCCTCGTCGGCCGCCGAGGTGATACTCACCTGTGCGGGCCGGGTGTGGCGCATTGATGTGGACGGCCTGTCGGGCGCCGTCAAACACAGCGAGTAATTGGTCCGGAGCTTTCATGCCCAGTACGTCAAAGGACAAAGCCGGTTTCACCCTCGTGGAGGCGCTCCTCGCGGTGGTGGTTCTTGCTTTGATGGCCAGCGTGCTCTCCGGCCTCTACATGGCGGGACTACAGAATCTTGACGCCCGCGACGACCGCATGGCCCTGGACAGCGCGCTGCGCAGCCAGATGGAGGAGTTGCTGTCGGGGGCTTTCACCGAGATCGCGTCGGGCAGCGACACAATCACGGTGAATGGCGCGAGCCGGGAAATCGTGTGGACCGTCGAGAGTCTGGATCTGGATGGCGACGAATCGCCCGAAGCCGATGCTAAACAGATCACCGTTACCCTGGGAAATACGAGTATCAGCACCGTCTTCGTCGATCACGAGGGCACACTGGCAAAGCTATGAAGCGATCGCGCCGACAGGGCCTGACCCTGATAGAGCTCACCATCTCCATTGCCGTTCTTTCGCTGATTGCGGCGGCGGCGGCGGCGTTGTTGTCCGTTTGTCTGCAAGCTCAGGCCTACGGAATGGCCCGATCCGGACTTCAGCGGGAGGGCGCCCTCGCCATGGAGCGTATGGTAAGCCAGATTCGCGTCACCTCCCGTATCGCTATTCCAAATGGCCAGCAGCCGCTGCGCGACCAGCTCGCCCTGGCCGAGGGGCTGAACAACGACGGCGACTTTTATTTCGACGATCCTCTCTTTCCGCGCATCGACGAAGACTCGGATGACGACAACAACGGCGATGGCGGATCGGGAATCAAAGGCTATGATGATGACGGGGATGGAGTCGTCGACGAAGACGCCATGGAAGACAATGACGAGGACGGGAGCTCCGGCGAGGACAAGGCGGACGGTTTGGACGACGATGGCGACGGCATGGTGGATGAAGATACGCCCGGTGACGCCAACGCCGACGGCGCCTCGGGCCTGGCCGGTGCGGACGACGACGGGGATGGTGAAATCGATGAAGGCGATCCCGAGGACGACGACGAGGACGGTGTCTCCGGCGAGGACCCGCTGGAGTATCTGGTATACACCTTTGACGCCAAGGCGAAAACACTTACGGAGTATTCGGCCGCGGCCGGAAAGAGCACCGTGCTTTCGGCGCAGGTTTCGGCCTTCGAAGTGAACTATGAGCCCGTTGACACCGCGCGCGACGCGCGGCTGACCCTTACGCTGAGCCTTACCGGGCCGGACGGGGAGACGGTGACCCTTCGAGAAAAGGTCTATCCCAGAAATCTGGTTTCGAAGTGGGGGCGGCGGGTGCTATGAGCGGCCACCCAACCCATTTCTCCGGCGATGAAGGCATGGCGTACGTCGCCCTGCTTTTCCTGCTTGTGATCCTGCTGACGCTCGGGCTTTCCTTCATCTATTCAACCAGCAGCCAGACGGCCTCCACGATGGGCCGCACGGAGCACATGCAGGCCCAGTATCTGGCGGAGTCGGCCGTGAATCATGCGCTATGGCGGCTGAAGAACGAGGAGGGCTGGGCGCCCGACGAGAGCACGTACTACATGCACGATATGGCGAACGGACGCTATGGTTACAAGGTCCGACCGCAGACGGACGCGGAGCCGGTCACCGTGGTGACGGTGGGTGTTGTCGGGGAAAGCGTGGTGCGCCAGAGTTACGTGCTCAATCTGGTTCCCGAGGTCAGGAGTTTCCGCAGCCGCCTCTACTGGACCGATCAGAGTTCCGCCAAGATTCAACGGGCCGATCTGGACGGCACGGAAGTGGAGGATCTGGCGACGGACGAAGCCAACGTGGGGGGGCTCGTAATTGATGAGCGTGGCGCGAAAGTCTATTGGGTTGACAAGAAGACCAGCGCCATTCGCCGCGCCAATGTGGATGGGTCCGATCCAGAAGACTGCGTGTCGGGGCTTGTCGACGTGACAGCCATCGCCCTCGACTCGGCGGGTGGCAAGTTGTATTGGGCCGACCGGGGCACGAAGAAGATACAGCGCGCCAGCCTCAATGGCGCCAACATTCAAGACATCATCGTCGCCAACGCCAGCAATGTGGCGGCGCTGGCCCTGGACCTGGTTGGGGGGCGTCTTTACTGGGCGGATATCACCACGACCCGGATCCGGCGCTCCACACTGGACGGCGCGAGCATCAGCGTACTCTCCAGCACAGACGCGAAGAATGTCTCCGCCATGCTGGTCGATGCCGTGTCCGCAAAGGTCTACTGGGCTGACCGCGACAACGACAAGGTCATGCGGGCAAATCTGGACGGCACGAGCCGGCAGACGCTGGCGACCGGGGTGAAAGAGCCCACCGCCCTGGCCGTGGATGGCGCGGGCGGCAAGGTGTACTGGAGCGACTCAAGTACGGGTGTGCTCCGTCGCGCGAATCTGGACGGCACCAGCGCCGCCGATATCGTGAGCGGTCAGGGCGCCATTCCGGCGATAGCGCTCGACACCACGGACCACCGTATTTTCTGGGCCGATTCCGGCGCTCGGGTTATTCGTCGCGCGGCGCTGGACGGTTCGGCGCTCACGGACCTTATTGCGGGGATTACCGATCTTCGTTATATGCGCCTGGGCACGATTGAGGCCGGGGTCCACTTTCAGAGCTTCACCGAAGCGCGGCAGCGTGATTCCAAAGCGCTGAGCAAACTGTCGATTGCAACACCGGACGATGTCTACGAAGGCGACCTGCTCATCGCCGCCGTGGCCACCGATGGAAACACGACCAGCACGCTTTCCCCGCCCGCCGGGCAGCCGTGGAAACAGCTCGATCTGGGGCACCAGGGCGGGGAGGTCACTTTCGGCGTCTGGTGGAAACTTGCGGCGGCGGATGAACCGGTCAGCCACGATTTCACCTGGGAAACCAGCCAGGCCGCCTATGGCTGGATGATGCGTTTCACGGGCCACGATCACGCGGATCCGATTGATACGTCCGCCGTCACGGGCCTGATCAGCGCGCTGCCCATCGGTTCCATCGTGATCCCCCGCTTCGACAACACCATGGTGCTCCGCCTGGGCGCATTCGATGGAAACCAGATCACCCCCGGACTGACCGGGCTGCCCGGCCACGCCGATATCGTCATGGGAGCGAGCAATCAGGATATTGGCCTCCTCGGCCACTGGCGGTTCGACGAGCTGCTGGGAAAGACCGCCTACGATTCAAGCGGCCACCGCTACGACGGAAAACTCGCCAACATGACGGGCCTCGAATGGACCGCCGGGATGGTGGAGCGCGCACTGCTTTTCGACGGGAGCAACGACGTGGTCCAGGCGCCCACCAGCGAGTCCGCGCTGGCCATTGCCGGGGACTACACGGCAACAGTGTGGCTCTATGCCGATCCGGCCCAGACCGCCGGCGCGGGCATCTTCAATCGCCGGGACGCTTCGGCAAAGCTGAACCATTTTGCCTTCGAGTTCTCGTCCGATACGGCACGCTATCTCAAGGTCGTCCACGGAACCAGCGCCACTGCCTGGCAGACCGATTGCGCCCTCGACGAGATCGCCGGAGACTGGCACCACCTCGCCGTGACCTACGAACCCTCCACGTTCACGGCCCAGCTCTATCTGGACGGCGCCCTGCGCAGCCAGAATCTCAGCTTCAAGACGCCCCCCACGTCAGGTGCGGGTCGTTTCTACATCGGGCGGTCGCGCAACAGCGCTGCCTGGAAAAGTTTCAAAGGTAAAATGGACGACCTGCGGATATACGATCGCCTGCTGAGCCGGGACGATATCATTGCCCAGATGGGGACCAAGGTGGTCTACCGGAACTTTACCGAGGTCCGCGCGGGCCTGGACCAGACTAAGATCGCCATTCCCACGCCCGGCTCGACGACCAAGGGCGACCTCCTTGTCGCCGCCGTGGCCACCGACGGAAATACGGCCAGTTCCCTGTCCCCGCCTGCGGGCTGGACCTCCATCTCGTCATCAAGCTTCGACGGCAAGGTTACCCTGGGCGTCTGGTGGAAACTGGCGGCGTCGGCGGAGTCCACGAGCCAGGACTTCACGTGGAAGACGCCAGAGCAGGCCTATGGCTGGATCATGCGCTTTACCGGCCACGATCCTTCCGCCCCCATCCACAAGATGGCTGCGGCGGGCGCGACCGCCACGACACCGTCCGGTCCCGCGGTTACCACGAGCCTGGACTATGCCATGATCGTGCGGATCGGCGCTTTTGATCGCTCCGACATCATCGAGGGGAGCCCCGGCCTATCCGGTCACCAGGCCATCAACATGGGGCGCAGCTCTTCCGTGGCGGGCGTGAGTCACCTGGGATTCCAGGAGGCCAAGCTCAATACCAATGGAACCGTACTCGACATCGGCCTGCCCGCGAGCACCGCGGAGAACGATCTGCTGATCGCCACCGTTGCGGTGGGCAATCCGGTGGTGGCGTCGCTCAGCGCACCGTCGGGTGGCGGCTGGACCTTGCTCAATCGCTCCCAGCAGGGCGATGTTACCCTGGGCGTGTGGTGGAAGCTCGCCGGGGCCTCGGAAAGCGCCACCCACGGCTTCACCTGGAGCGGCGGCTCAAAAGCTTATGGCTGGATTTCGCGCTTCAAGGGGCACGACGTGACCAATCCCATCAACGCCTTTGCCACCGGGGGCGGATTGGACACCACCACGCCCACGACGCCTTCCGTTACCACGACCGTGCCCGATGCCATGATTCTGCGCATTGGCGGGTTTGAGGACGATGATGTTCGCGTGGACATTCCGGGGCTCACGGGCCACACGACCATCACGATGGACAAGAGCGGCACCACCGCGAAGCGCAGCTCCGGCGGCGCGGCCTACAAGCAGCAGGCCATTGCCGGGGCGAGTGGCACGGCGAACTTCTCCCTTACGGGCAAATGGGGCTACCGGACCCTTACGCTGGCGATAGCCCCCGCGTCCGGAACCACGGGCGAGGCGGTGTCGGGTGGTGCGGGCTTCCATCAGCTCCCCGGCGCCGGCACCAGCGCCGCCTCGGATTTTCAGTTGTACGCGGAGCGCGCCTCCCAGATGGTCACCATCGCCATTGCGCCAAGTCCCGTTGCCTCGGCGGTATCGGGCGGCGCCGGTTATCTCTATCAAAAGGACGCCGGGATTAGCGGCGCGCCCTCCTTCCTGCTGAAGCTGCCGGAGGAATCGCGCGTGGTTACGGTCGTTCTCAAACCCGAAGAGCAGGAGAAGGGGCCATGAATTTCAGAAGCAGCTCCGGCACTTCCTCCACCGGCCTCCATTCGGGTGGCCCTTGCGATAGCACAAAGATCGAGTCGAGTCCGCAGGCATTAACGGCGGAGAACGGGAGATGTTCCACGTGACAGGCGCAGGCAACTACGGTCCGATAGGGCTGGACATACACGACCATCTGGTTTGCGCCGTGCAGTTTCGCAGAGGGCGCGGCGGGCCGAATCTGCATGCCTGGGGATCCGTCCCGGTGGATTGCGCGGGCGATGTGGGCGAGCGGGCCAAGACCGTCATGGACGCTCTCCTTCAACTGCGCGCCGGCATCAATTTCAAGGGTGACCGCGTCTATGGCGCCATCCCGAGCATCCATGTGGACGCGCGTCCGATTCGGATTCCCGGCTGGGACAACACCGGCAACAGCCGTCCGTCCGCCGAACAGTTGACGCCCTTTCTGCCCTACCCGCTGGACGCGGCGGTGTATGACTTTCTGAGTCTCCCGGCCCTGCCCGGCGCGGAGGCCACCGCGCCCCACGGCCTGCTGGTCTCGACGCGCAAAGAGGTTGCCAACCGCAGCCTCGCCCTGCTCCGTGCGGTGAAATTCAGTTGCGAGGGACTCGATATCCGGGCGACCTCTATCAGCCGCGCCGTGAGAACAGGTGTCCGCTTTGACTGCCTCGTCGAACTCGGGTGGAACCTGACCGAAATGGTGCTGCGGCGCGACGGCGACGTGATCCTGAATCGCACACTGCGCTGGGGCATTTCCACCCTCCTCGACGCCATCGCCGCCGAACTTAATGTCGACGCGGACACCGCGGCGCGTTTCCTTCGTCGCTACGATCTTGGCGTGCATCTGGACAGGCCCTGCGTGGACCGGGACGAGGTCATAGCCCATGGCAATTTTCCGGAGGACGATCTTTCCGGACTTCTCTTCGCTCTGGTTGAACCCGAGCTGCGGGAGCTCGCCGCACAGATCGAGCAGACACTGCTCTATGCCCGGACCCATCAATACACACCGGGCGCGGAGCGCGTTCTGCTTATGGGCGAGCTGTTGCCCGGCAATCTCACGACCTACCTTTCACATCGCCTGGGGTGCCCCGTGGCGCAGGTGGACGGCCAAGCGGATCTCCCGCCCTGGGCCGCATCGGGCGATATCCCGCTGGCGCGCTTTGCCGCCGCCGCGGGACTGGCATTGCGCGGAATGGATACTTGAATGACACAGGCCGTTGAACTAGCCCCCGAAGAATACCGCGTGCGACGCGGCGCACGGAAGCGACTGGCCAGCCAGCTCGTCGTGGGTGCCGCCATCATCGCCCTTGCCATGGTAATCGCCGGATTCGTGCGCGCCGACACGCGTCGCATCCAGACGGAGATCCAGCCGCTTCGTATTCAGGAAGCCGAGTTGCTCCAGTGGGAAGCCCAGGTTCCGATTCTCATGGAGAATGCGAAAAGTTGGAAGAAGCGTGGACAGCAGTTGCACGAACTGACCCATCAACCCTACTGGTGCGGCGTGCTGGAAGACATGGCCCGTTCCGCGGGCGACCAGGTTCGCGTGGATTCACTTCGGATTGAGTCTCAGGCAGGCGAGGAGGACGAAGAAGGCCGGGCGTCGCTTCGGTACCTTCTTCAGATTGCCGGCGAGGCCCACTCCGATATCGACGTGGTCACGTTTCTCTCCGCGTACTCCGGTTCGGCCCATGTGAAGGAGCTGCGCCTGGAGCAGTTCAGTGCCACCGGCGTATCCGGCTCCGGCGGCGTTCTTTTTTCGATGACGGGTGTCGTGGAGTCTATCGAGCAGCCATGAATACGACCGAAGCAAAAATCCGCCGAAAAAACTTCCGATCCCTGTTGACGATCATACTCGTTGCGAGCCTGACCGGTGCCGGCATTGTTGCGCTGAGCCTGATCCAGCGTTCGGCGGTCCTTGCCGAGCAGCGCATGATTAGTCAGGAGTCGCAACGGCTCCTGATGGCCGCCTCCGCCGCCCGGGACGCGCGCCACACCATTGACGGCATTGTGGCCGCGGCCCAGGCCGTGGAAGCGCGAATCCCCGAGACGATCAATTTCGAGAAGTTCTACGAAGTCTTTACCGCGCAGGCCGCCGGGCACAATGTCACGCTGCGCCAGGTGAATCCGGGAGAGCCCCGCACCGACGGGGAGTACCAGTATCTGCCGATCACCATCGAGGCGGAAGCGTCCTTCGGCGAACTCCACGCGTTTCTCTTTTCCTGGGGGCAGTCCAGCGCGGTGATGACGCTGGAGGAGCTTTCGATACAGAGCGGCATGGACCAGCGGTGCGCGATCAACCTCGCGCTGCGCCTGTACAGCAAGCAGGGAGTGGAGCCGGACCATGGCTAAAACGCAACGAAGTCTTATCCCACCGGACAAGCAGGTCCCGGTCATGATCGTGAGCGCGGTCATTTTCGCGGCCATTCTCTGGTGGCGATTTGGCCCGAAACCGGTAGACACCACATCGGCGCTTGTTCCGGCTTCAAGCGAAATCGCCGCGGTCGACGCGTCCTCCCTCGACGAATTGAAGACGTTGGTGGCGGACTTGGCCGAACTGGAGAAGCCCGGTTTGGGGTGGCCCGAGTGGCGCACCGAGATCGCGCGCGATCCCTTTCACTGGCCGCGTTCGGCCGGTGGCGGCGCGGCGGAACCGGGGGCGGAAGCACCCGCCGGCGACAGCGGCCCGGTGGAGAACGGCGCGACCGCGCTCGCCCTGTCCGGGGTTGTTCTGGATGAGCGCGGAGGCATGGCGCTGATTAATGGAAAGTATGTTCGCATCGGCGATTCTGTAGAAGGTTGTCTCGTTCGCGCCATCGGAGAAACGAGCGTTACGGTAGAAGATTCTTCAGGTACCCGAGAGCTGTACCTGCCGGAGGTTGGCCAACAATGATTCATCCCAAGCACCTGCAACGCATCGTGACTCTTGCCGCGATGTGCATCGCCCTGGCGACGACCGCACAACCCCAGAAAGCGTCCGAGGCATCGCCCGCGGAGGGTACGGGCGACCTGCCAAAGGTTTCCGTCTCGGGCTTGACCGGCGATCGCATCACCCTCAATGTGGAGCAGGTGGACATTCGCGCCATGCTGACCCTGCTGGCCCAGTCGCAACGGGTCAGCATCGTCGCCGGGCCTGAAGTGGAGGGCACGATCTCGGTTAACCTTTTCGACGTGCCCTTTGAAGACGCGCTCAGCTCCATCCTCGGCGTTGCGGGTTTTACCCACTACACCAAGGGCGATGTGATCTACGTCACCACCGAGGAAGCGAGGAAAAACATGCCCCTCGCCTCCAACGACCTGCAGGTGCGCACCTATCGCATCCGCCACGCCGAACCGGCGACCCTGATCACCTCCATCGAGTCCTTTCTTTCGCCCGGCGGCAAAGTCATCGTCAACCAGGCCGAGAGCGGCGGGGGCGAAGAAGGCGCCGCCACGGCCAGCGGCGACACCTTCCTCATCGTGCAGGATGCCCCCGAGTACCTGGACCAGCTCGACGAGCTCATCCCTCAGTTGGACGTGCCCCCCTATGAAGCCATCGTGATCGAGATAGAGCACAGCGAAATGGAAACCATGCGCACGGCCGTGGAGGAGCTCCTCTCGCCCCAGGGTGCGGTGCAGATCACGGCCGAGAAACGCATGGTGGTGCAGGACGCCCCGGAGTACATCGCTCGAATAAAGGCCGTGGTGGCGGAGTTGGATATCGCGCCAAGGCAGGTGCTCATCTCGACGCGAATACTCAATATCAGCTACGACGCCAATGTGGCGATCGGCGTTAACTTCGGGTCATCATCCATTCCCTACGACCCAATCCGCTTTGATCAGAATCTGCCCTTCCTCACCAATTCCGGCCGGGATGTCACGAGCGTGACCACGGGCGAAGCGGGGATATTCTCCATGGTGCTGCGGGATCACGAGCAGCTCTACATAGACGCCCTGGAATCCCGGGGCAATGTGGAAACCCTGGCCGCGCCTGAATTGCTCGCGCTGGAGGGGGAAGAAGCCAGCATGATCATCGGCCAGAAACTTGGCTACAAGACCAACGCCCAGGCCGACAACAACACCACCTTCGAAAACGTGCAGTTTCTTGAAGTCGGCACACAGATCCGGGTGACCCCGGAGATCACCCGCGAGGGGCTGATCCACATGCAAATCGCCCCCAAGGTATCGGACGGCGAAATCAATGAGATTACCGGCGTGCCCGACGAAAACACGACCGAAGTTGAAACCACCACGATCGTCCGCGACGGTGAGACCATTCTCATCGGTGGCCTGATCAACGTCCGCAAACAGCGCACCCGATCCGGTCTGCCCGTGCTCGGCAAGATACCCGTCGTGGGCCTTCTCTTCGGCCGCAAACGCTCCATCGACTCAAAGTCGGAGCTGGTAGTACTCATTACGCCGCACATTCTCGGTGCGGAAGGGACCCCCGGAATGGCCGAACAAGCCGACCGCGTGGAACAGATAGGCAAAGACCTGCTGGACCGCGAGACCGGACCCCGCGACATGATGGAACGGGATCAACCCCAGAAGATGGCCCCCCTCGAGATCGCGCCCCCCGAGGCTCCCGAACTGGCGAACGAGGCGACCGAAGTATCGCCCCCGGAACAATGAGGGGCCTGATGGCGGCTACGGAACAATTCTGTCGCCTGACTGCGTGCGGTGACGTCACGGTCCCCCCGGACGTCACCCACGCTTTGGGTAACCGGCAGGAAACCGAATCAAAGAGAAAGAAAAACGCCCAACAACCTGTGGGTACAGGTCATTGGGCGTCAATACTTTAAATGGTAGCGGTGCACGGATTTGAACCGCGGACACTCGGATTATGATTCCTTTCTGGCCATCAACTAGCTGCTTTCACCTACTACCACACTATGCAAGCAATCCCACAAATCTCCTGTAAATACTGGCGTTTTAGTTATTGATATGGTATTATTGTTAAGCGCTGTACAGCGTCGTATCAAATTTTTGGGTAACAGACGGGTAACAGAAAACACAAAGGCATAGTACACCATGAAAGAAAGACTTACAAACAGCCAGGTAGAGAATTTGGTGCCTGGAGCTAAATATTATGATGTTGGCGATAGCGAGATTCCAGGCTTAGTGGTACGGGTACAACCGTCAGGCTCGAAGATCTTTTACCTCAGATATAAGCTCCCAGATGGTAAGCGTCGCAGCTTCCGAATTGGCGACGCCACCGTACTCCGTGTTGCGGAAGCTCGATCCGCCGCGCGCATACATTGGGCGGACGCCACTAAAGGCGATGATCCGATGGCCCGGAAGCAACGTCCGAAGGTATATACACTCCGGCAGTTTCTCGTTGTATATAAGGGTGAAGCGTTTCGAAATTGGCACTTGGAATCAACCGCGCGAGTTGAGAGGAGCTTCAATAGTATCTTGGACAAGTCGCTCAACGAAATAACAATGGCTTCCATCCTTCAATGTCGGAATGGACGTAAAGCAGCGGGAAAGAGTTCCGGTACAGTCAACCGGGATCTTGCCGCACTACGTGCGATATTTTCGCGTGCGGTTGCGGGTGGCTCCCTGCAAAAGAATCCCTGCGACGGAATTAAACCCCTCGGGGAGGACTCAGGTTCTAAGCCACGATACCTCAAGCCGAAGGAGCTTGAGCGTCTCCATGTCGCATTGGACAAGCGCGAGGAACAGCGACGAATCGCGCGCGACAGTCACAATGACTGGCTTAGGGCCCGCCATCAGCCGGAAGCGCCAGACTTACGGGCCGTAGAGTTTACGGACTTTTTGAAACCTATGACTTTGTTGGCGCTGAACTCCGGGTTAAGAAGGGGTGAGTTGTTCGGTCTGGAATGGGATGATTGCGAACTGGAGAGCAATCCACCCCTTTTGACGGTGAGGGGCGAAGGTGCCAAGTCCGGGAAGACTCGCCATATACCACTCAACGAAGTCGCTTTTAACACCCTCCGTAATTGGAAAGCACAGTCATCGGGTAGTGAACTCGTTTTTCCATCGCCCATCACGGGTGAACGTTTCAACAACATCCATAAATCGTGGCAGGACTTGACGGACTCTGCTGAACTCGTCAATTTCAAGTTTCACGATACTCGCCACCATTTTGCGTCCATGCTGGTGCAACGCGGGGCAGATTTGAATGTAGTGCGCCAACTCCTGGGGCATGCAGATCTTAAGATGACTCTTCGCTATGCCCATCTTGCTCCTCGCAACGCTGCAGAGGCCGTGGCCTTGCTGAATGTGAAGGAGAAAGCGAAAAAGAAGACCAATAAAGAGCCCAAGACGGCCAACAAGGAGGAGTCCAAGTGATGTACCTCCCTTATTGGGACAATCTGGATACCTTGACCCCTCTCCAGAACGAATGGCTCAAAAAGTATACCCGTCCCAGCGTCGCGATAATTATGCCTAATTGGGCAAGGAATCAACCCAAAGGCTTCAAGCTCGACTATCTCCTGAAGCACGTAGTGGAGAATGGCTGGGACTTGACCGAAGCCGGTTGGACCAAAGCGCATGCAATGGGGATCTTGCAGGGCATGGAGTTAACCGAAGAAGTGGAGGACGAAGGATTAAAGCATGCCGAGGCCGCAAAGCTACTTCATAAGGCACAGTTCGAGGAAAAGTCCCTCAGCAGTTGTAAGGCGATGATTACCCGAAGAGTTGAGAGCGGCCGGTTGAAGAGCAATGGTAAGTCTGGCCGACAGGTCAGGATAGACCGGGGTTCATTGTTTTCGTTGATACAGAGTTTGAAAAAACCCGACGACGATGACGATCCCGACTACGAATGAAGAAGGCGTGCGTTACCTCTTACCTGTCGAGCGGCCAGCTTTCTAGCGGGTAACATAGCGTGTAACATTACCCCTGCTGTTACCCATGGCAGAATCCTCTCATGGCGCGGCCAAAACCCCCGTGCTCAGGAGAATTCTTACTATGACAACAGACAAAAACTTCCCTCCCGCTGTCCTCGACGAGAATGAGGCAGCCTACTACATTGGAATGTCATGCGGCTTCCTTCGCCGCTGCCGGATGAATGGCGTTAGCAAATCTTGTACAAAAGGGCCTGCTTATGTCCGCGTACCTGGTGGCCGCACTATCCGTTATCTGCTCCAAGACCTGGATGCGTGGTTACTCGCAAACAGATTCGGGATATAAGGCCAGCCAAGAGTCCGTCGCGACAGACAAACACCTCCGCACGACTCCAACGTACGCACGGTAGCAATACAACCCCACCAGGAACTGGGAGCTTCCTGGTGGGGCTGTAAACGTCCGTGAACTCCAAACCCATCCAATGCCTCCCAACTACCCTTTTTGAGAAAGTGGTCTACCGTGGCCAGCGCTGACCCCTATCGAACCCACTCACCAAAAGTTACTCATCTGCCAATCCCATTCCCCTCTTGATCTGTATCCGTAATGGAGCTTGATCTTGCGTCTCAATCGTCCGACAATGAATTGTGAGCATGGACCTGCCCTTGGTAATCATGTCGACCGTGGAGACCGCTATGGAAACCCGTGAATGGCGCGTTACGCGCAAGGAACTATACGAACATCTCTGGACCAAGCCACTGACAACCCTGGCACATGAGTTCGGTGTCTGGTACGGGGAGCTCCTTTCCATATCCAATGAGTACAAGATCCCTCGGCCACCACTGGGCTACTGGGTGAAGGTCAAGTACGGAAAGAAAGTGCGACGTACGCCGTTGCGACCACTTCCAGACCGAGAGGAGATTGTTCGAGAGTTTCATGTGTGGGTTCCAAAGCCCTGTGATGAAGAACAGAGAGACCAGGCAAGGGCGCTGATTTTTTCCGAAAAGGCTTCAGATAACCGGATTGTTGTTCCAGACAGCCTATGCGACCCCCATCCTCTGGTAGCCAAAGCCGAAAAATTACTGGGTAGAGCTTCAGAAGACCCATCTCACCTGCTGGTTCCGGAATCCGCCAAATGTCTCGACCTTCAAGTATCCCGTGGAACGCTTGATCGAGCATTGCGAATTGTGGACTCCCTGCTGAATGAACTGGAACAACGTGAAATCCCTATTGAGCTGGTTGATGATCGCCAAATGTCGACACAGATTACCGTACTTGGCGAAACCTTTGGGATTTGCATTGAAGAAGTGTTTGATCGCGTAGAGCGGAAACTCACGCCAGCCCAGGAAGATGAAAAGAAGCGTCGTCCATGGATGTTTGATCGCCCAGAGTATGACCGGGTTCCCAATGGCAATCTTGTACTACGACTGAAAAATGGGCAATACGACAATGGGCGGACGAACTGGAGAGATGGAAAAGTTCAGCGACTGGAGTCCTTGCTCAATAGGTTCATTGTGGCGCTTTTTAAATGTGCGGTAGACAAGCGATCAGCTCGGATTGAGCGTGAAGAGGGGGAAGTCCTTCGGATAGCGGAGTCACGCAGAAAAGAGGAGTTACGTAAATTGCAGGAACAAGAGCGTACTCGACTGGCGCAGTTGTTAAAGGACGTGGAAACCTGGCACCGAAGTCAGAAGATAAGGGCGTACGCTGATGCCGTAAAGGCTCATGCGGAGAAGAATGAGGGCCCAGATTCCGGCCAGGAATTGATGGAGTTGGTGAGTTGGGTGTCTCAACAGGCAGATCGAATAGATCCCCTTTGTAAATCTCCCTATTCTGTGCTGGACGAGACCATCAGTTATTGGTGATAGCCATTGGGGCTGAAAGTTGAGTACTTGAATGGGTTATGCCCATTGACGGGACTAATCTTGGGCCTAGTCAAATAACTATACCCGTCTCCTAGAAAAGTTAGACGTATGACTTTTCTGCCCCTTCGACTCCCCTTCGAAGATTGGACGGACTCCTTCGTCAAGGCCTGCACTACCGAGGACGAGACCAAAGGGAGACCAATATTTGGCTTCTTGGACAATACTTTTGGGTGGCTTCAGATATACAACGGGGGCATAGACTTGGTCTGGAAATCTGTCGCGCAATTTCTTACCTGAATACTCCTCCTTTTGCAGGCAATTGAGCGAGGCAAGTCACTCGTACGATCACGGCTATCGAAGCCGCAGGCGAAGGCGAAACACCAGGTACAGGTTTTCTCGAAAGTAAATCAGTCCTGACTAGTGGCATTCAGGACGCGTTTGGTGACACGTTCTTGATGGGATTGGGATTGATGGCGGTACTTGCCTACGGTCGCTTTTCACGCCGCGCTTCCGCATCGAACGTTCCGCAACCGGATCAAAGGCAGCGCCCACCTCCGTGAATGCGTCACGAAGCGTGGCACTTCCGACCCTGACACGCCCAACGCCCTAGAAGAATTCACGAACGAGACCCCGGGGCTTCGCCGAGGCGATTACAGCGCGTTACTTCGGAACGAAAAGTTACAAGCGCGACATCTCAATTGTGAAACGCTCTAGCCAGATGGTTCCTATTCAACTGGCAGCGATCAGAATCGGATACTGAGACCGAAGAGGAACTCGACATCTTCGGTAGATTCACCGTCGCTCCTGGCAATTGCAGCAGTTTCACCGAACTTGCGGCTCCATTGGATGCCCATGTACGGCGCGAATTCGCGCGTGACCTCATAGCGCAGCCGCATACCAAGGTCAAGGCTATTGATTCCTTCGCCCACGCCAAATTTATCCACCGATTGCAAAGCCGCATCCAGTTCCGCACGCGGCTGAAGTATCAATCGCTGCGTCAACAACAAGTCATACGACGCCGTCAGGCGCCCTGAAAGATCGCCATCCTGGCTTATGAACAGAGCAGGTTCGAGTTCAAACCGGTACGGCGCCAGACCCTGAAGGCCGATCACGGCAAACGTCCGTGATCGGTCAACACCAGGCCCGGAGACGTAGTCATAGCGAAGCCCTAGCAGCCCGTTGCAGAAGGCCTTTTTTTACGAAGGAGTATCAGGCCGCGAGCGGTACGTTATAGTAAGGAAGCGCGTTGCATGTTGCTCTCCACAGACGGCGTAGCTTGTGGCGGAGACGTGATGCTGGCACGGTGCGGTTATATCCAGCTTTTGTGCCGCTTTCGTATGCGGTTTTTCGGCTTTTCCCGAGGCTTTGCAGCGCCCTCGGCTTTCCGAATCCCAATTGCTTACGGAAGACCAGACTGAGGTTGAATCCCGCTGTGTGGATGAGCAGTCGTTTGAGAATGTTCTCATGGCCTCGCAGATGCGTTCGCCGCATGCCGCCGGTTTCGTAAACGTGGGCGAAGCTGCGTTCGACCAGTTCGCCCCGCTTGCGCATGAGCGCCTTGCCCCGTTTCCCGCCGATGCGTTGGCGGTTCCCGTATACGGCGGCCTGCTGATCGCGCTTGCCCTCCCATTTTCTCCGGCCACGCTTGGGTTCGGAAACGTAGGTACGCAGGTGATGCTCTTCTTGTGCTTTGACCAGGCATTCTCCGCCGTGGTAGCCCTTGTCACAAACCGCCTCCCGCAGGGGTTTGAGTGACCTGCGCGCCTTGGCGTCCGCCGCCACGTTGCCCAGGCTTTCCCGAGCAGTCGTCAGGGTTTTATGTATCGTGGTCGTGTCACCTCGATCCGCACCCTGAAGGGTGACGGCCACGACCGCGCCCGTCTCCATGTCCACTGCATGCTCGGCTTTGTGGGCAAGATGGGTGCGACCATCCTTCATCTTCGTGATGCGCGAATCCGGGTCGCTCGGGCTCTTCCAGTCTTTGTTCGAGCCTTTACCCTTGCGCTTCTTATCAATCTTGCTCCGGTCTTCGCGTGTTGGCGTTTCGATCCCCGAGGCCTTGACCAGGCCATCGAGGAACTCGTCGTAGCTCTCGCCCGTGTCTCGACGCACGATGCTGCGCAGCGCGGCGTTCGCCTCCAGGGTGGTCGCATCAATACCCAGCGTCTTGCCCTTCAGCAGGCCTTCCGTGGCCAGCAGCGCCAGCACCCAGTCAAATACCGCCTGATGGGTTTCAAGGTCAATTCGATGGCGGGTGCGTGAAAGATTCGAATGATCGGGGGTAGATTCCGAAAAACTGTAGCCCAGGAAGGAACGCAGCGACATCGAATCCGCCGTCCGCCACGCGATGCCCCGCTCCGAATCAATACCTTCGAAAAAGCCGATCAAGAGCATACGAAAATAGACTCCCGGTGGCGTGCTTGGACGCCCAACACCGTCCACATAAAACTTGGCGCACGCCGACTCCGCCATCGCATCAAACCCGTGCTGCTGCAAGAGCTGGTTCAGCTTCTCGAAAAAAGGGTGACCCGCACTCTTGGGAAGCGATGAAGTCTCGATCCAAAGGGTGTCTTGTTGTCCGCCAGAACGGCTGCCCATCGACATGTAAACATCTCCTTGCTTGTCACGCGCAGAGTGTTGAAAATGATCAGCGATCTGTCAAGAAGAAATTGAGGCTACGGGACTTTTGCAACGGGCTGCTAGCTGAAGATCCCAGTATCGGGCAATGAGGCGACCATACAATCCCTGAATTTCGACCTGACCATTTTGCGTACCGGACGTTTCCCAGTCGCCCTCTGTCTTCCACCAGAACCTGCTGTAGTCCCCGCCGTACCACCCCACAGCGTCCCACCCCAGTTTGTCTGTGTCGTTTCCAAGCCGAAGTTCAAGTTGATCGATGCGAAGTGATCCGAACCGCTTTGTGTCTTCCACCGGGGCAGGCCAGTCTTTGCCAACGCTTACAGCAGGTAGTTGAGTCTCGCCATTTGTGGCTGCGGTGGGACTAGCTAGGCTCTCTGCCGTGGCTGGTTTCTCCATGGGTTCCTGTGTGTGCCCGATGGAGTGGTCCGAGGCTTCCTGTGCCTCCGCGGTCGCTGCGAGCATCAGAATGGCTGTGGCCGGGACGGACCACCTAAGACGGCGGCATGTTCTTGTCATGATGCCACTCCTTTCTTCATTTTCCTGACGGACACAACGCGAAACATGCCCGCTTCCATGTGATACAAGATATGGCAATGAAAAGCCCAGTTGCCGAGAGCGTCTGCGGTGATGTTTAGGGATACGCGTTCCGCTGGCTTTATGTTCACCGTGTGCTTCCTAGGATTAAATGCACCCGAGCCATTATCGAGTTCCATGAACATCCCGTGGAGGTGAATCGGGTGATTCATCATCGTGTCATTGACAAGTGTGAGCCGAACTCTCTCGCCATAGTTGAAGACGATGGGCTCCGACTCCGAAAATTTCTTGCCGTCGAATCCCCAAATATAGCGCTCCATATTTCCGGTAATGTGTACTTCAATTTCCCTGCTGTGTGGCCGTTGATCGTTATTGGGCGCCAAGCTCTTGAGATCGCTGTATCGCAGAACGCGCCATTCTGCATCATCTAGCCCCAAACCTGCTTCGTCCAATCGACTTTTGGTTGACATGGGAGTATTGGCATTGCCAATGCCGTGGTCGTCAGGGCCATGAGGCACTGGGATCGTGCTGTACGTTGAAGTCTCAGCCGTGTCCATCGCCTCCATACCTTGCATTCCCTCCATTCCTTCCATTCCCTCCATTCCCTCCATCCCTTCCATTCCCTCCATCCCCTTCATGGCCTCCATGCCTCCCGCCGTACCCTCCATGCCTTTCATCCCTTCCATCTCTCCCATTCCCATATCGGCCATAGTCGCAACAGGGCGCAGTCGGCGAGAGGGCAGGGGCGCAGACATACCCACTTCGGTCGCGAGTGTGCCGCGTGCGAAGCCGCTACGATCCATCGCCTCGGCAAATATGGTATAGGCGGGTTCTGCTTTTGGTTCGACAATCACGTCGTAGGTCTCGGCGATTGGGATTCTGAACTCATCTAGGGTCACTGGCTGGACGTGCTGTCCATCAACAGATACAACAGTCATCGGCAAACCGGGGATGCGGACATCAAAATATGTCGCCGCACCTGCGTTTATGAACCGCAGCCTTACCCGTTCGCCTTTTTGAATAAGGCCGGTCCAGTTCGCTTCGGGCGCAAGCCCGTTCATCAAGAAGGTGTAGGTGTAGCCCGTGATATCGGAAATGTCAGTGGGATCCATGCGCATTTTCGCCCATTCCAGCCGCTCCTTCATAGTGGACTTCCAGCCGCCCTTGGAGGCATCACGCAAAAATGTGCCTACAGTGCGCCGCTGGAAGTTGTAGTAGTTTGGCCTGCTCTTCAACTTGGACACGATTCGCATAGGCATCTCCGGGGTCCAGTCGGAGAGGACGATGCAATACTCCCGGTCATATGCAAATGGCTCAGGCTCCGCAGAGTCGATTATTAGCGGCCCGTAATGGCCTGCCTGCTCTTGGAGCCCCGAGTGGCTGTGGTACCAGTAGGTGCCATTCTGTCTGACGGGGAAGCTGTAAGTAAACGTCTCTCCAGGCTTGATGCCTGAGAAGCTGACGCCTGGAACACCGTCCATCGCAGGGGGCAGGAGAAGTCCGTGCCAATGAATCGACGTGTCCTCCGCCAAATGATTCGTTACCCGGAGTATCGTCTCACTCCCTTCCCGCAGGCGCACCACGGGACCGGGCAAGGTGTTGTTAATCGTGATTGAGCTTCCGATCCTATCGCCTATATGCAACATTTCCTCGCGAACTATAAGTTCGATCTCATTGGTAACCCCACCTGGTGCAGGGGTTGCGTGAGAAGCATGTTTCTGGGCGTAAGCCGGCACGGTCCGTTGCACGGCTGCCATAGCACCAAGCCCAGCGCATCCGTGGATGAATCCCCGCCTGCTTATTGGTGTTTCGATTCTCATCTGTTAATCTCCCATGATCCGTTAAGAACATCAGTGATGTTTGTAGAAGCCCACGCCCTTGATGTCGTTCCACGCAGTTGTTTGATGACAGAGGAAGCATTGATTCACTTCGGCCTTTTCCATATGCGCGATGCTCATCGAAATCATCTTGAAGTGCATCATGTAATGACTCGGCGGTGCTTGGTGGCACTGTGCGCATTCCAGCGAGGTGGGCGGGGGATGGCGGAACTCCGGGAGTGTCCATTTCGTCGTGTCGTGGCATTGTGCGCAGTCATTGCTAAACAGGCCCCGGTGCCGGTCTTTGGTTTGGTGGCACGTCGCGCAATTAAGAAGCGACTCCTCGCGCGCGAGTTGTGGCGCGTTCGGCGCTGCCGTGCTCTTCTTCGTCCAGGCGAGAAGTACATCGAGTTCCTGACGGTTCGGGGCAGCAGCGTTCTGGGCTTGCCGTAAGCCGATTTGTCCGAGGGCGACGTGATCCATTTTTGTCGTGCGTGGGGCACGCCCCTGATGTTCGAGATGGCAGGCAGCGCACGCGGCGATGTCAGCGTGAAAGGCGCTCGCCTGTCGTTGGAGGATAGACTTGTTGTCGGCGTGGCAGACGATGCAGTTCTTCGCCTCGACACCCTTAACCGACGTATGACATGCGGCGCAGTTGTTTTCGAGAAAAGCGTGCGATTTTGACAACTCGCCTGGTGCGGCCATGCGCTGCCAAAACGGGGCATTGGCCATGTCGCTGATCGGCTCGTAGCGGTAAAGCGGCGGCCCTGCGAAGAACCCGATGAAGAGCGCCACAAACGCGACGACCGAACTCACGAGCATCGTCCGAAGTTTCATGGGAGCCACCTCAGTCCGAAATGGATCCCTGCCCAGATATGCAGCGCGAGGAGAACGTAGAGGAGCACGGAGACAATGATGTGCAAATTCAAAGCCCGGCTGAACCACCGCTTGAATAACTCGTGCGTGCGGACGGCGTACTCCAAGTCCGCCACGGATTCGGCAATGCGGGTGACCTCACCGGCTGGGCCACCGGAGGAAAGCTCAAGCCCCAATGATGCAAGACCGGCTAGGAAAAGCGGAGCTTTAGGAAGGCCTCTCATTTCAGCCGGAAGGTTTTCGAGCACTCCCCATGCATGGTCAAGGTCACCACGGGCAGTCTGTAGTAGGGCCAGTTTGTCGCTAATCTCGTGACCGACATAGGTGAGCAGATAGCGGACCGCAAACCCACTCACGACGACGAGCAACATCACTGCCGTCAGCGAAATTCCCAGCCAACTGTCATACTTGTGGCCGGTGTGAATGATTGCAAGCAGGGGTCCGAAAATGCCCGCGTAGACGTGCAAGGAGAGGAGCGACTGCATCGAAATGTACTTCGTTATCAGATCGCGGAAGAAAGAGACGCGCTTTACGATTGGGTACGCAAGCGGGACAAGCATGAGCACAGCCCCCGTTATCCCAAACACGGCCCCAATGCCACTGCCCGCAAAGCGCGGCGAACGGTGAACGAGGAACCCCATCCAGCTAAGCAGCAAGACGCCGAGAATGCCGGTGATGACGATGCGTTCACGTTCCTTCATGGCTACGCCTCAATCGCGATGGCCATCTTGGGCTTCGCCTGGCAGGCTAGAATGATGCCGTTGGCCTTCTCATCCGGGTCGAGAGAGTCCTCGACCGCCATTTCGACCTCGCCGGACGTCATCTTCACTTTGCATATTCCGCACGTTCCCACGCGGCAAGAGTTCTCGATTCCGATTCCGAGTTCCTCGGAAAGTTCAAGAACGGTCTGGTCAGTATGAATATTGGCCGACTTATTGTGCTTTGAAAACGTGACCATCGGCCCCGTTGCGGGGGCCGTCGGCTGGGCAATGGTTCCTGCGGCGGCCGGGGGCGGCTTGACTGCGCCGAATGCTTCCGTCTTTACGTGGTCCGAAGGAACCCCGAGTTCGGCGAGTAGGGCCTTGGTGGAGTCCATCATCGGTAGGGGCCCGCATACATGGATTCTTCGAGAAGCAAGGTTGGGAACCGTCTGCGTGAGCAATTCCTTTGTCAGGTGTCCGCGTGGTCCCTTCCAGTCTGTTCCCTCGGCCCGTGTCATTGTGACGGCAACGTGTAGCTTTGGATTCAGGTGCTGTAGAGCCGCCACTTCGTCCGCAAGAATGAAGTCGGCGGGAGTGCGGCATATGTAGATAAAGAAGATGTCTCCGGCCCATGACCGCTCAGTGAGATATCGAGCGATGCTCACCATCGGAGTTATGCCCACGCCACCGGAAATGAGAACGATGTTGTCCGCTTCTATTCCGGTAAAAGTGAATTTTCCGACCGGGCCGCCCGCTTCGATCTTTTCGCCCACCTTGAGCAGATCAACGATATGCCGAGAAACCGCGCCCCGTGGCTCACGTCGTATAGTCAGATCAACATGCTCGCGTTGCATCGGTGAGGACGAGATGGAATACGAGCGGTTCATTCTCGCACCGCCAATGCAGAACGCGACGTTGAGGAACTGACCGGGCACAAAGGTAAAAGGGAGGAAGTGGTCGCCGGACAAAGGCAAGAGGCGAAATGTTTTCACGATTGGCGTTTCGGTGACAATGCTCCCAATACGGAGCTGCCCTCGCCAATTCGCAGTCAAAGGTGACGCGGATTCGGAAGCGAGGACAGCGGAAGGTCCTGCGGGCGACGGGCCAGATGCCGACGGCGTTTCTGCCGCAGGCGGAGCGGGGATGGTCGGCGCGGCGGGTGGCGGTTCCTTTCCGGGCGGCGGAGCCTGCGGTGGAGACGGTCCGGACCTTCCGGCAATCGGGGGTGACGCACCGGGTGGCGGCGGTCCCGAGTCGGAATCGAGACGACCAAAGAGAGCCGCCGCCCGGCGCATCTTGAAGAAGTACATGGCGACCATTGCGAGTGCGAACGCGATGAGCAGTACCATCGTGAAAAGGTGAAATGGTGTAACGCCGAAGATAGCGTATGGCTCTTCGGGTGAGATCGGTGTCGCGAGATTCATCTCTTGCTTAAACCACGCCAACGCGACCCCGCGTGGCGAGCGTCCCTCGGCCAGCGCACGACGGGCGGCGATCCCGCTGTCGAGTTGTGCTGTGCCTTCACGTAGGCGCGTCATGGCGTCGTGCATCGCTGCGTAATCGCCGGACTGCGCCCCGGCGGTGAGGGCATCCAGCGACTGTCCCATCAAAACGCTGCCCGAGTGCATCCGCTCGCCCGCTTGATCGTCAACTTGCTTGCGCTGTTCCAGCGAGAGTTCTGGAAGCGCCATGAGCGACGGATAGAATTCCTTGGGCGGCGGCGCACCCATGCCCTTCATCATCTCGCCCATGCCTTCCATCATGCCGCCCATTCCACCGGGTGCTGGGCTGCCGGCGGCTGCGGGCATTGCGACCATCGCCGGAGCCGCGCCGGGAGCCGCGCCTGTCACTGGTGCTGCGGTTCCGCCTTGGCCGGGGTGGTGGCTCGCATGTTCGTCCGGTGTCTGGGCCCAAAGCGAGGACATCCAGAGCAGGGTAACTGCAAGCCCGAAAAGGATACTGGCGAAGGCAAGCCTTGTTTTCACTATGTTTTCCGGCACTTTCATGGCAACTCCGTAACGGGACGCCTCCTGTCGGCAGTATTCGTTTGCAAGACGTTACAGCCAATGACCGATACTTGCGTTTGGGCTGGGCAACGAGACACATCGCCGTCATTCATGGCGCATTCCTCCGGCACCACCGGGACCCATTCCGCCATGTCCACCCATTTCTGACCACATCTGGGAGTGACCACCGCCCGCCTTCCAACACCTGCTCCATGCGAAGTTGCTGCGTTGAGATTCGTTGCCTGCGCGACTCATCCATCCATGTGCAACGCCACCCCCTCGTACCCAGTCTGCTTGTCCATAGAAACGGCTGCAATACCCCTGCGGATCGCTCGTCACCGGGTGTGGATCCAACCGGACTGTCTTTTCGTCAGAACCCAATGTCAGTGGGGTGGCTTCAATTGGCTTCGGGGAATTCAAATCCCGGTTCCATGTGTGGACCATGATCTCGCCCGAATCTGAGTTCGCAAGCATTTCGGCATTGGTATCTCCACCGAGGGAAACCACATCTCCGCCGTTGGGACCCGCAGCTCCGGCCTTGTTTGCCCAGAATAGGCCAAGCAAAACCCCCGCGATCACCAGTCCCGCCACCACAAGAGCCGACTTCCAGGTTTTCATCGCACGTTTCTCCTGTACTTTCCGCATGTAGCGCTGATGCGCTCTCAACGAGTTTTATTTTGGTGTTTCTTACTCAACTCACTTCCAATACGCGGTTCATCGTACCGAATTCGTTGGGGAAGTATTCAGAATAGCCAGGATATTCACGATCGCAGCTTGGCTCGGAGCACCACACGCCATCAATCACGAATTTGTATTCGTGGTGGCCCGGTGGAGCGGCAATGTAACTTACCAATCGCCGGTTTTCAGGTGCGGATGCAGGCGTATTATGTCCGGCTTCCAATTGTTAAAAGACCCCGCAACGAATACCGCCTTTGCGTCGGGTGCGTGGCAGGAGATTTTTGACGGTTGCCGCTGGGCGTTTTTCATGTTTCAACTCCTTTCGTAATGCGGCTACATATCAGCCATGCCGCCAGGCATTGGAGCGGCAGCGGGAGCCATAGCGGGAACTGCCGGAGCGGGTGGCGCGAAGCCGGTGAGAATTTGGCGTTGCTCGTCGGTGAGCAGCGTGCTTGCGTCGCCCACAGCACGAATGAAAGCGAGGCGCTTTCCTGCGGTTAGCTTGCCAATCTCAGTGAGCTTCGCCTCGATTTGCGCGCCGTCCGGCTGATCGGCTGCCGTGAGCATCCACAAATCCTGCTCGGCTTGTTGAATCACGCGATCCCCGGTGCTTTTCGCGAGCATGGCCTGTTCCTTGGCCTTGCTAAGTCCTGCTTGCTGCTCGGTGGTGAGCGCGATGTGCTGAGGATGGTCCAGAAAAAAACCCGTCGCGCCGATGTGGTAGAGGTGCGAGGCGCCGGGAAAACCAGGCAGTGAGGATTTCGGCATGGCACCCGCTGCTCCGCCGCCCATTCCCGCCATGCCCATCATTCCGGCCATTTCCATCTTGTCCATGTCCATGACGCCACCACCGCTCATCCCGGCTGCTGGGAGCGCGGCGGGCATTACACTACCGCCCATTGGGGGCATTTTCATCATGTTGTCGTCCATCATGTCCATGCCACCGCCGCCCATGCCCATCATTTTGTCCATCATCCCCATCATCTTATCCATCATCCCCATCATCCCCCCGCCCGAGGGTGCGGCGGCACCGCTCATCCCCGCCATCGGCGGAGCCGGTGTTGCGCCTGGGCTCATTACCGGCATGCTGTCGCCGGGTTTCATTTTACCCATCCCCATGTTCATCGCGGGAGGCGCGGACACAGTTGCCCCAGGCATTACCGGCATGGCAGCACTCGCTTGGGCCGCTGGCGTAGCCGGGGCAGGCATTGTCAACATGGCAGTGCCCGCAGGATCTGCGGCTATCGGAGGCGCACTTTTTGCAAGCACCGCTTCGAGTTGCGCGACCTTTGCCTGCAATTGTGAAAGCTGCTGAGCGAGATCGGTATTGCCTGTGTCCGCAGCGGCGGGCGCGTTCGCCTGTGCGGCAGCGGCGACATGGGCCGCGTGTGCCGGATCGACCGGCGGTTGGGCCGCAACGGTGTCCTGTCCGGCGCTTACGAAGGCCGTCATGGCCAGCAGGCCAGCACCGATGAGACAGATTGTGATATTTTGAAATCGGAGTTTCATGTTTCATTCTCCCGAGGGTTCTTCTCCGTTGTGTTTCGAGCCTTGATGCAAGGAGTGGTCTGGCGCGGGGCCGGTGTGGCAGTCGTAACCGCCCCGCTCACACCAGCCCCGGTCAACGCGCTCTTGCTACTACTACTACTTCTTCTTCATCTTCTTCATTTCTTCTTCACTCATCTTCGGCTTGGCCGCTTTATCCATGTCCTTCATGTCTTTCATGGATCCACTGCCGGGCGTAGTTGCGGCACAGAACATGGCGTCATCACCGCACTTCGAGCAGACATGCTTCACTTCGGCGTTCTTGCCTTCGCCTTTGCCCGTGGCGACGACCTCGACGGTACCATCGCAGGCACCGCAGGTGACCTTTTCACCCACGGTCATCATTTTGACGTGTGCGTTGTCGGTGGTTACTTTCTGAACCATCACGTCTTTGCATTTACTGCACGTCATGGACATGGAATCGCCCGGCTTCAGCGCTTCCGCCTGGGCCTGTGTTGTGATGTGGTTCATGTGCGTCATGTCCGCCATCGGCGGCTCCGCATCCTTGGCCGGCTCCGTTGAATCTTCGGCAGCGGCTTTCGCAGGAGCATTTGTATCCTGCTTGGTCTTGGCGCCCTGCGCTATGGCTGCCGGACCCGACAACCAGGTCGCAGCCGTCAAGAGAACAGCCAATACCGAGATGAGCAATTTGCTTGAAGGTCTTTGGGTTTTCATGGTATGTCGTCATCCTTATATTCTGGGTTTGTCGTCGAATCACAAAAGTGGGTACTCAAGTGCGCGAATAGGGAGACTCCCTTTGTTTGATCGTTGTAGGTTGTCGATGCGTGTACTACGTATTCGGAGTGAAGTTACTTATTTGACAGCTTGCCAATCACAAAGGCCAATAGGACCACCACCAGAACGCCGATAACCACCAGAATCCACATGCCTCCGCCCGTACCGTCTCCCATCCACCCGCCATTTTGGTTCATCATAAATAATCTTCCTTTAGCTGCGCTGCGCCCGGACTACCCCCGGACGCTCGTCGGTCAAAGTTGCTGTGGCTACCCACAGCAGCATCCCGACTTGCCCTCCGGCTTCGCATCGGCGGGTGCTGACAGAAATAGTTGCTGACAGCGAATGCTGCAAAAATAGTATGTCTTTCCATCGCGTTCGCCTTGGATAGCCGTGGCTTCGTCAACCGTCATTCCGCAAATGGGATCTTTGGTCACGGATTTCAGTTCTGTCATGTTGACGCTACTTTCTTGGTTAGTTATCGCAAGTCTATTCTTCGTCGTCTTTAGTCACCAACAACACGGCCCGGGCGGCAAGTCGTCCTATTTATGAGGCGACGGTTTTCCGCCCGGACCATCGTGTTCCAAGACAGCTTAGACGGCGGCACCGGCCATCTTGCGGCATTCGTCCGCGCAACGTCGGCATGCTTCGGCGCAGCGCTTGCAATGATCATGCTGATGCTTCATGCACTCTTCAGCGCAGGCGTCGCAAACCTCGGCACACAGTTCGCAGGCACCGCTGATGAACTCGGAGCCACGGCTCATGTAGGCTGCGGCTGTCCAGCAAGCTTGGGCGCAATCGCGATCCAGGCGGATGCAATGTGCCAGCTCCGCGACGCTTTTCTCCCCGAGACACGCGTCGCCGCAGTGTTCGCACTCCTGAGCACACCTTACACACGCTTCGATACACGACTGATTCTTCTGATGGGACATGGTCTTTTTCCTCTATTTGTTGAGAAGGATAGGACCAAATCTCACAGTACTAGTTCGGTCCTTCTTTTAATCATAGTACTCGCCTAATTTCTGTTTCTAGCACTGTCGCGGTAAAGGCTCGGCAAACAAATCGCGGTGTGCTCCCCGTTCTCGCGCCCGGAGCGCCCATCATAGAGCACGCGTGTAACTGCGATGCTGGGAAGCACTAACCGGAAACCAATACACTTCCCCGGCCGCGCAACCACGCCCCAGAATTCAGATCCTGACCACCGCCAGTGCTCAGGACCTGACCAGGTGGCGGGACAAGCCAAGCCAAAATGGCCCTTTTCCTACCGTTCAGACGCATTGGAACTCTGGCACGGATGATGCTTTAACGAAGGCAAGGGCCGCAAGGCCTGAAGTAGACCGAAACCGGGCGCTTAGCTCGGGCGGAAAGCTCAAAAGCCCGAGGCAAACAAAAACAACCAGTTGAAACCGGGTGACGGGCTGCAATTGCAGCGCACCCATAGCGCCCCGTCGGGGGCACAAGGAGAATAGCCATGAAAAAGTCTCTGATACTCACCATCGCGGGTGCCCTCGCCATCGCAACGCTGGGAACCACGGCCTTCGCCGAAACCACCATCGACAAGGGCGAACTCGGAAAATACGTCCGCCAAGGTCGCTTCGTGAAGCCGGTCCTCACATCGTCGCCCCGAAATGAATCGGTCAGCTCCCGGGCTCAGACCAGTGCGGTCATAGACAAGGGCGACCTCGGAAAGTACGAGCGCACGGGCCGTTTCCTGAAACCCGTACTCGAAGTCGGTCACCAGGGTTGGTCGGCAGATGCGGCCAGGCCCGCCGGCTCGGTAACGCACGAACATGGGCTCAATGGAAAAGAGCACAAGAACATCGGGCGATCGAAGTAGCGCTAAGAAGCTTGAATGGGCAATACGCCTGTGAGCCTGTGATGGCCGCAGGCGTTGCCCTTGATTCCGGGCGTCGCGTCACAAATCGACGGGGCTTTTGGGTGGTGTCGGAGAACGAGCATTGCCAGATCTTTACCCGGCCCTTACCTGATAATGTCGTCATTGTGCTGTAATCACTATACTAATTGTATAAATACATGGTTTCGCCAAACTTTGGAGATTAGCCGATGATGCGAATAGCAGCGTCATGCCTATTAATTGCCGGACTGGGTGCCATTTCCCTTTTCGCATGTGGCGTCGGGTCACACGACTCATCGATGTCAACGGAAGCAATGGCAACGCAGATGCGGGAGATGAACGAACACATGGCCCAAATGTTGAAGGAACCCGATCCCTCCTTCGATATTCATTTCATAGACCTCATGATACCCCATCACGAAGGTGCCATAGCCATGGCGAAAGAAGCCCTTGCCCAGGCGAAGCACCCGGAATTGAAGAAGCTGGCGGAGGACATCATAACTTCGCAGCAGAAGGAGATCGAACAGCTCAAGCAGTGGCGAGAAGGCTGGTAATGAACTGACCTGGATGCCAGACCGTTCTTGATTTGGCAACAGTAGTCAATAGATGCAGGAAAAACAACAAGAAATCAGGAGATTTGAATTATGAACCGCACTACCCAATTTCAATATGTCATAGCGGCCGTGGCCGTCTTGATGATGATGGTAACTGGCGTGGCATTTGCCGCCCCTTCGCCACATACCAAGGCCGTTCTCGACGGGACGATGCACAAGAGCACGGACGGGAAAGGCTATGTCCTTCGCGTGGAAAGCGCGAAGGCTGAAGACGGGACGGATCTTCCCGATCTCAAAGGCAAGGAAGTCGCCATGCCTGCGGATATGTCCGAGGATATGGCGGCGGCATGCGCCGCGCATTGCGAAAAAGCTGTACAGGTCAAGTGCTGCATTGAAGATGGCGAGATTGCCGCCACTTCGAGCGTATCGGCTCGGGACGTAGCCGCGCCAGGTGCCAAAGGAAAAAACTGACCGGTCACGTTGACCCCTGAAGTTCCGGGCGGACACCATTTCCTGGCAACGGGAGGTCGTGTGCCGCCCGGTCTTTTTCGTTCGGGTCGCCCTGGATGCGGCAGATGCAGATCCTGACCACTGGCATTGGTTAGATACTGACCGCCCATTGCCTGATATCGCACCAGAAACTGCGGATTTATTGAGGTTTTCATGACCTGAAAGTGGCACGGAATGTGCGTATAGCAAGGCAAGGGCCGCAAGGCCAGGAGCGGACCGGAGCCGGATGGAACACTCGGCGGGTAAGCTGGAAGGTCTGCGGAAAACCCGAACCCAACAATCTGAACGGGGTGACCAGTTGCACGGCAACACACTCCAAATACCCCGGTAGGGGCAAAGGAGATTAACCATGAAAAAGTCTCTGACACTCACCATCGCTGGCGCCCTCGCCATCGCAATCCTCGGAACCACGGCTTTCGCCGAAACCACTATCGACAAGGGCGAGCTCGGAAAATACGTCCGCCAGGGTCGCTTCGTTAAGCCCGTCCTCACGCCCTCACCTCGAACCGAAGCACCCGCTGTTCACGCCAAAGACAAGGCATTCGTCGACAAGGGGGACCTCGGTAAGTACGAGCGACAGGGACGCTTACTAAAGCCGGTCCTCACGCCTTCACCTCGATCCAACGCACCCGCCCCCCGTGTGGCTCCCGCCCCCAATGTGACAAACGACCATAGGCTCAACGGAAAACTACGCACGAACATCGGTCGAAAGCGGGCGTATCAGTAACGGTTTCTTTACCAAACAGAACCTGCAAGCAATATTGGATAATAATCAAGATTGGGTGACGAGCTGGCAAGCAGCCCACCCGTAATGCCCGAAGGGGCACAAGGAGAATAGCCATGAAAAAGTCTCTG
>JBHEKR010000153.1:0-6834 GCA_041859365.1 Candidatus Hydrogenedentales bacterium | reverse complement strand
GAACGTTGGACAAGCCTTCTGACTTGAGGGTGAGCTCAAATACCCGGAGCATTTGAGGATCATCATCGACGATAAGGATGGGATCGGGCGGGTAAAGGTGAACTTTCGCACCGACTTCAGTCATCTAAAAACTCCCGCTGTCTTAATCCGCTTGCGACGTCCCGACCGTGACCGAGGTTTAACGGAAACCAATCAATCCGGTGACGGAGACGGCCCCTTCCCCGGGGCCTCTCAGCAATAGCGTCCACAAACTTTCCACCAACCTTCCGCAATCCTATCACAACACCGTTCGGCCAATCACCGCACCAACTCCGCGCAATATGCCAGCGATCCGGGCGCGGGAGTATGCCGCGCGCCGGTTCACTCACTTGCCATGTCAAATGTCGCCCGTGCTATACTGTCAGAAATTGGTCACTCCACCGCACGTCATTTGCACTGAGATTACCGGAAAGCTCCTCTCCGGTTTAACCCGTGTGGTGGTGAACCGTTGAAACCGGGATCGACCCGATGTTGATAGCTTTTTGCAAATGGGGGCGTTTTCCTGGCGCGGGTGAAGCGTTCTCTCTGGCGCTGGCTCGCAGGGGTGCGCTTTACACTTCGCCCCGGCAGTTCCCCCGCGGAGCGGCGCCACCGGCAGGCACGGAACTCCCATGAGCTCCAAAAGCGTCAAGAAAATCTACCTCCCCACCGTATTGTCTACCCTCCTCTTTCTCGGTGTGATGGCGGGGGCCTACCTGCTGGTGGATTCCTCGCTCCGTGCCGTCTACCGACCCAGCCGCCAGCTTCAGGAGGCCCGGTACGCCCTCACCCAGACGCTGCAGTCCGTGGTGGATCGCGATCATCCTGCGGATGCGACCCAAATCATCGCCGCCACCGAAGCCATGGCGCTGGTCACGGAGCGCCTGACCGAAATTGCCGTGAGCGGGCGAACCGATTTTTCGGGCCCGGTGGAACAGTCGAAGTTAATCCACGCGCGCCTGGCCGACGCCGCCACCGAGGGCCGGCATCTGGAGGATGCCGATTGGAAGCCGCTGCTCCAGGACATTGCGACCCTCCAGCTCCGTCTGGAACTTGAATCCCAGGCGATGCTCAAGGCTATCAGAGACCGATACTACGACGTCTTCGATCAACTGGATGTCTACGTGGCCGCCAGCGCGTTGCTGGTGATTGCCATGTGGCTGGTAAACAGTTTCTGGCTGGTTCCCCGCTACGCCGTTCGCCCGCTGGAAGCGCTTCTGAAGGCGCAGCGCGAGCAGGAAG
The DNA here is from genome assembly GCA_041859365.1 of Candidatus Hydrogenedentales bacterium. GTDB lineage: Bacteria > Hydrogenedentota > Hydrogenedentia > Hydrogenedentales > JAEUWI01 > JAEUWI01. The sequence continues at coordinate 5,574 of JBHEKR010000153.1, read as the reverse complement.
CCCACGTGCGTCAAAGCGAAGCCCGGATGCAGGCCATCGCCAACGCGGTCGCTTCCGGCATTATCCTCGCGGACAAAGAAGGACGTATTAAATTCTGGAACCCCGCCGCGGAACACTTGCTGGGATGCCCGGGTGAAATTTCGCTCGGCGCGCCCCTGGCCGAGATCCTGAAGCGGGCGGATGGTGCGGCGCTGCCCTTCCTGGCGGAAGCGCCGGAGTCCCCCAGCCCGGACCATCAATTGGAGGAGCTTCTGCTGCGCAGACGCGATGGAAGCGATCTGGCGGTGTCTCTCTATCACACCTCGACCACGCTGGATGACAGTCCGCACACGGTGGTGGCTTTCCGCGATGTGACGGAGGAATGGAAACTCGGGGCCGAGTTGAAGCGGCGCCACGCCGAATTGCAGGCCCTGTATGACAGTGCGCCAATCATGATCGGGCTGGTTGACGAGTCGGCCACGATCCTCTTTGGAAACCCCGCCTTCCTCGCGTTTGTGGGGACCGAGTATGGCTCATCTCTGGGCATGCGACTCGGCGATGCGCTGGGATGTGTCCACGCCCTCGACAGTACGGACGGTTGCGGCACGACCCACGCGTGCGGCTCCTGCGGCCTGCGGGAGGCGGTCCGCCTTACTCTGGAAAGCGACAAGCGGCCCTACGAATTCGAGCACCATACCGTGCTCCGGCGGAACGGGCAGGATAGTTCCATGACGCTGATGGGGTCGGCCGTGCGGCTGGACACGGGTGACGATTCCCGGGTGCTCCTCTGCCTTCAGGATATCACCGAACGCAAGAAGACGGAGGAGGCCCTCCGGCTCAGCGAGGAGCGCATGACGCTCGCGCTGGAAGCCGCCACCGATGGGTGGTGGGATTGGGATCTGGTGAATGGCCACTTGTTTTACTCACCACGCTGGTGGGGCATGCTCGGTTACGAGCCGGACGCTCTGCCAGCGGACCCCGACCTGTGGCGGCGTCTCACTCATCCGGACGATATAGAGCGCGTAAATGAATTCTTTCAAGATGCGGTCGCGTCGGAGGTCATGAACTACGAAGTGGAAGTACGCTTTCGCCATGCGGATGACCACTATGTCCCAGTCCTTTCCAAAGGGCACTTCATTCGCAACGAAGCGGGCGTTGCAATTCGTGCGTGCGGCTTCAATCTCGATCTAAGCGAAACGAAGCGGCGCGAGGGCGAATATGAAAGCCTGATTCAGACCTCCATGGACGGCTTCTGGGTCGCCGATGCGAGCGGGCGCGTTCTGCGGGTCAACCGGGCCATGTGCGAGATGCTCGGATACTCGGAGCAAGAACTGCTCCAGATGAATATCGCCGATGTGGTCGCCAACGATACGCCGACGCACGTGGCCGGGCGAATCGAGGAAGTTCTTCGCCTGGGGCATGACATTTTTGATGCGCAATTACGCCGCCGGGACGGTTCGCTGGTCGACGTTGAGGGGAGCGTCACCACCCAGCCGGAGACGAAGGGCCAGCTATTCGCCTTTCTACGGGACATTACGGCGCGGAAGTCTTTCGAGAACGCCCTGCAGGCCAGCGAAGCGCGCTTCCGCTCCTACATCGAACACGCGCCCATCGGGGTGCTCGTCGTAGATCGTACCGGGCGCTATGTGGAAGCGAACGACGCGGCGCTGGATCAACTCGGCTACACCCGCGAAGAATTGCTGAGCCTGAGTGTCTATGACTTGACTTCCAGAGGCCATGCCGCCGCCGCCGAGCAACATTTTCAGAGCGTAGTTCGTGGTGAGAGCAGTACGGTGGAGGTGCTCCTGCGGAAGAAGGACGGCGGTACGATGCCGACCGAGGTGCACGCGTCGCGTCTTGACTCGAATCGCTTTCTGGGATTCCACATCGACCTGAGCGAGCGAAAGAAGGCCGAATCCGCGCTGCTCCATCAGGCGGCGCTGGACGCGGTGCTGGCGGAAGTCTCCCAGGCCATGGTGACCGAAGAAGGCGGTGCGGACATAGCCGGGCAAATCTTGCGCCATGCCCGCCGACTGGCCGATAGCACCCTGAGTTACCTGATGACCTCGGGCGAGACGCCGGGCAGCGCCACTGTGGTGCGACCGGACTTGCCGACCCTGGCGCTGCCGCGGATGGACGACGAGGACGACCCCGACCTTCCCCTGCTGGAAAGTCTCTGGAGCGATCTGGGCCATGTGGACGGACCACGCACCCGAAGTCTCCTCGTACCCCCCGGGGAAAGTGACGGGGCTGGCGCTCCGTCGCTCGTCAAGGTGCTCGTGCTGCCCATCCTCCAGGACGGCGAGTGGCTGGGCCAGCTTGTCCTCGCCAACCCCTCCCAGGATTACAGTTCGGTTGATGTTACTTCGCTGGGGCGTTTGGCGGAGCTCTATCGGCTGCACCTGCAAGGCGTGCGGATCCGGCGGGAACTGGAAATGAGCCGTCAGCAGTTTCTTCAGGCCCAGAAGATGGAGGCTGTGGGACGGCTGGCCGGGGGCGTGGCCCACGACTTCAACAATATCCTGGGCGTTATACTCGGTTATTCCGAATTTGCGCTGCGCAACGAGACCTGCAACAGTGAGCTGCGGGACCACCTCGAAAGCATGCGCACGGCCGCGATCCGCGGGGCCGATCTGACCCGCCAACTGCTCGCCTTTGCGCGCAAGCAGACCGTGCGACCGCGGCAACTGGACCTGAACGAGAGCGTGGGCGCCATGCTCAAACTCCTCGGGCGTCTTGCGGGCGAGCGAATCACGGTGCACTGGCACCCCCTGAGCCGTCCCCTGCCCATTGAGATCGACCCTTCCCAGTTCGACCAACTCCTGGCCAACCTGATCGTGAACGCCCGGGACGCCATGGCGGGCAGCGGCGCCATCACGATTGGCACCGCGATTGAGTTCGTTGATCATGATCAGGGCCTGTTGCGGGGCAATGACCGAAAGCCGGGGACCTTCGTGGTGCTGTCGGTCGCCGATACCGGATGCGGGATGGACGAGGAAACGCTAAGCCTCATCTTTGAGCCCTTTTTCACCACCAAGCCGGAGGGCCAGGGCACGGGGCTCGGGCTCGCCACCGTTCACGGTATTGTCCACCAGAACGGCGGATTCCTGACGGCGGAAAGCACACCGGGCGAGGGAACCACATTCCGGATCTATCTTCCCCTGCGGGAGGCCAACAGCGGCGGAGGCGTCACCCACCCGGAAAGCCAGCGGCGTGATCCGTCCGGTTCGGAGACGATCCTGCTGGTGGATGATCAGGGTGATTTCAGGGATGCCTGTCGGACGATTCTGCAGAGCCTGGGCTACCGGGTCATTTCCGCGCGCAACGGCGAAGATGCCCTCCGCTCGCTGAACGGCGACACCGACAAAATCCAACTCCTGATCACCGATCTGGTCATGCCCGGCATGAACGGTCGCGACCTCTGGGCGCACCTAAGCGCCCGATGCCCCAAGCTGCGCTGCATCTACATGTCGGGCTATACGGCGGACGTGATCGGCGAGCAGGGCGTATTGGATGAAAACGTGTGCTTCATCGACAAGCCCTTCTCCATGAGCGCCCTCGCGCAGCGAATCCGGGAAGTGCTGGACGCGTAAACGCCCGAGGGGCCTATTCCTCCTTGCGGACCGGAACGGGTGCGGGCGCGACCGGCTTGAGCGCCAGCTCCTGCTTGACGATGGTCACCATGGCCTTGAGCTTTTCCTCGCTGAAACCGGCCTCGGCAAACTTCACCACGCCATCCCGCCCGATGATGATGTTGCGCGGGATGAACTTGGTGGCGTAGAGGCTGTAGATACTGCGATCCGGGTCGGGGGCGAAGGGCAATTCAAGACCCTTCTGCATGCGAAACTCCTTCAGCTCGGTCGCCGTGTGCTCCCGACCGATCACGATGAGCTTGAAGTCCGCCTCGTCCTTGAAAGCCTGGTGGATGCTTTTCTCAAGCTCGGGCAGCTCGCTCAGGCAGGGGCCGCACCAGGTGGCGAAGAAATTGATGAAGACCACCTTGCCCGCGTGCTCCTTGAGCGAGAAGGTCTCGCCGTCAATCGTCTCGCATGTAAACTCCGGGGCCTTGTCCCCCACACGGGTCACGGTGGTGTCTTCGTATTCGTCCGCGCGCGCCGCCAGCATTACAACGACCAAACCGGTGGCCAACAGCACTAACAAATGGCGTTTCATGGCTCTGCCTTTCGTTGTTGCGGGGTGGAGCCCCGCGCTACCGCAAGATGCCGCGCCGCCGACGGGTCCGAATCCGCAGCCCGGCAGAGACGTCTCCTTTGACTTCAGTCTAGCACGATCCGGGACGACGCGGGGGAAGAAAAAGCGGCCGCGCGCCGTCACCTGAAGGATCGGTCGACTTCACCCCTAACTTGACCGCTGAACTATATTTTCGACCTTCTGTCATTCCCACGAAAGTGGGAATGACAGAGAAGCGCAATTTTCTTTCATGTCGGCAGATGGCCACCAAACCGACGCGGCCTTACAGGACGGATTACCCTGCAGGAATTGCGCACTTTGCGGCCGTACGGACGCTTTTTGCAGGGCAATTGCCCCGGATCGGGGCGAATTGGCTGGCACGCATTATGCCCCTGTCAAAGTGGAGTCGCCACAACGGCGACTGAAACGGGAATCCCGCCGAGGCGGGCCCCAGAAAGGATAGGCACCCCATGAAACGCACAACGCTTACTCGAAGCCTCCTGGCGGCCGCCGGCCTGGCGCTGGCCCTTACAGCGAACCACGCCACGGCCCAGCCGGGCAGAGGCGTCCCGCGCGGCAATTGCTATCTGAATGGTATCGCGACCGGAAGCGCCGCCGCACCGACGTCGGCCCTGACCGAAGCGGAGAAGACCGCGCTGGACGGCGCGATCCAGGATGAGTACAAGGCGCGGGCCACCTACAACAAGATCATCGACACCTTCGGCGAGGTCATGCCCTTCGCCAACATCGTGAATGCCGAAGATCGGCACGTGGAAGCCCTGACGTACCTGCATGAACGCTATGGCGTGGCCGTGCCGGAAGACGCGTGGGCGGATAAGATTCCAACCTATGCCACGCTGAAGGACGCGGCGGAAGCTTCCGTGAAGGCGGAAGTGGACAATGGCGCGCTCTATGACGAGTTGATGAAGAACGTGGCCAACGTCGAATTGACGAACGTGTTCAAGGCCCTCCAGTTTGCTACTATGGAGCATCACCTGCCCGCCTTCCAGCGGCTCCTCGATCGCGAGAATGGTGTCGCAGTCGGCCTGGGTAATGGCATGGGTCGCGGCATGGGTAACGGCATGGGCCGTGGCATGGGTCGCGGTTGTGGCGCAGGCGGATGCTGCGCAGTCACGCCGACGGCTGGACCAGGACGGGGCATGGGCCTCGGTGGCCAGACGATGCGTGGACGTGGAAACAACTGGACGCCCGGACAGGGCAAGGGACTCGGCGCGGGCCGTGGCAATGGCGCTGGGCGCGGCCAGGGTTACGGCATGGGACGTGGCCCGGGATGGGGCTTCAACCCCAACCCGCCGGCGAACTGCCCCCGGTTCAACTAACCAGATCGGCGCAAGGCGCGATGAAATTCGATAAGGCAACAATGGGTATCGGGCTGGCGGCCAT
>JBHEKR010000066.1:0-8156 GCA_041859365.1 Candidatus Hydrogenedentales bacterium | reverse complement strand
AACGTGCCCAGTCTGGACAGCGAAACCCGCAAGGCGCTGATGCCCCTTCTGGGCCTGGCCGAGAACCTGGGGCGCTTCCAGGCGGCCTTCAGCGAGGGCCGACCTTCCGCCATCGAAATTACCTACAGCGGTGAGATGGGCGCCAGCGATCTTTACCCAATCACGGCGGCCATTCTCGCGGGCTACCTGAGCCCCTCGATTGAGGACGTGAACGCCATCAGCGCCCCCCACCGCCTCAAGGAGCACGGTATTGCGTGCAGCGAGAAGCGCTGTCCGGCCGGCTCCGACTACGCCTTCGAAATCGGCGTCACCGTCGTTACCGACGCCGGGTCCCATACCATATCCGGCACCCTCTTCGACGGAACTGACCCGCGGATCTGCAGCATCGACGGTATGCGCGTGGACGCGAAGCCCGAGGGGCACATGGTCATATGCATCAACAACGACGTGCCCCAGGTCATTGGGCGGGTCTGCCTGACGCTGGGCGAAGCGGGCATCAACATTGCCAATCTGTCGCTGGGCCGCGAGGCCCGCGGCGCTCGGGCGCTTACGGTGCTGAATCTGGACGAGTCCGTGTCGGACACGGTGCTGGACAAGCTCCGAAGCATACCCAATGTAATCAGCGTGCGCCTGGTGTCCCTGCCGGGTTCCGCGGCGTAACCCGCCTTCCGCCAGGTTGAAGAACAACGAGTACCGAGGAGAATAAATGGCGACCTATAAGCACATCGTGGTGCCCGAAGGCGAAAAGATTTGCATCAAAGACGGCCAGCTTCAGACGCCGGACCACCCCATCATCGGTTTCATTGAAGGCGATGGCACGGGCCCGGACATCTGGAAGGCTTCCCGCTTTCTTTTCGACGAAGCGGTGAAACATTGCTACGGCGGCAGCCGCGAGATTGCCTGGATGGAAATCTATGCGGGTGAAAAGGCGAATCAGGTTACGGGTTCCTATTTTCCCGAAGAGACTCTCGATGCCATCCGCGAATACCAGATCGCCATCAAGGGACCGCTGACCACCCCGGTGGGTGGCGGATTTCGCAGCCTGAACGTGAGCCTGCGACAGGCGCTTGATCTCTTCGCCTGTGTGCGGCCCGTTCGCCATTTCGACAGCGTGCCGAGCCCGGTCATCGCGCCGGAAAACGTGAATATGATCATCTTCCGTGAAAATACGGAGGATGTGTACTCCGGATTGGAGCTGAAGTCCGGCTCACCCGAGGCCCAGAAGCTGGCCGATTTCTGCAAGGCCGAATTCGGCTGGGAAATACGCCACAATTCCGGCATCGGTCTGAAGCCGGTCAGCGAATTCGGCACGAAGCGCCTCGTGCGCGCCGCCCTGCGCCATGCCGTGAAGCACGGCTCAAAGAGCGTTACGCTGGTGCACAAGGGCAACATCATGAAGTACACCGAAGGGGCCTTTCGCCGCTGGGGCTACGAAGTGGTGCGAGAAGAGTTTGCCGACGTCGCCGTGGCCTGGGACGACTGCCACGGCCAGGCCGACGGCAAGATCCTCGTCAAGGACTCCATTGCGGATATTTTCCTGCAGCAGATTCTGACGCGCCCCAAAGAATTTGATGTGGTCGCCACGATGAATCTTAACGGCGACTACATCAGTGACGCCCTCGCCGCTCAGGTGGGTGGTATCGGAATCGCCCCCGGCGCGAATATCAACTACGACACCGGCGTGGCGGTTTTCGAGGCGACCCACGGTACGGCGCCGAAGTACGCCAACCTCGACAAGGTCAATCCGAGCAGCGTGGTGCTGTCCGGCGTCATGATGTTCGAGTACATGGGCTGGCAGGAAGTTGCGGATTCGCTCATTGGCGCGCTGACCCGGACCTTCCAGAACAAGACCGTGACCTATGATTTTGCGCGCCTGATGGAAGGGGCCACGCTGCTCAAGTGCAGCGAGTTCGCCAAGGCCGTCGCGGACAATATGAAATCCAACTGAGTTTCCGTTGCGGGCGCCCGACGAGTCGGGCGCCCGCGCTACCTGATCTCACCACCGGCGGTGTATCATGGGGTTCCATATACACTCTTCCCAGGAGTCGAGCGGTAGTTGGCGATTCGAAAGAAAGGCTGGCGGATTTTGAATTCATTCGACCCGGACTCGGAACAGGGCAAAGCGCGCCTGGTGCAACTCCACCGCTATGCGCAGGTGGGCAAGTGCGTCAATGGTGTGACCCACGACATCAACAACCTTCTCGGCGCCGCCATGGCTTATGCCGAGCTGGCCTCCTTTGACGAGCGAATCAGCCCCGACACCAACCGCATGCTAGGCCAGATTGTCGACGGCATAACGAAGTGCAGCCAACTCATATCCTCCCTCACCTCCATCGCCCGGCGCGACCGCATGGACATCAATCTGGTGTCTCCGGACCGGCTGATGGACGACGTCCTGACGCTTCGTGACTACGAACTGAAGATGAAGCAGATCGCGGTGGAAAAGATCTATGATCCGGAGTTGGCGGCGATGCCGCTGGATCTGGCCCGGGTCAAAGTTGCGCTTATCTATTTGCTGATGAACGCGCAGGACGCGGTCTCGGAATTACCGGATCGGCGTGTGCGCATTTCGGTGCTATCCCTGGAAGACGGGGTGGAGTTTCAGATCTGGGATTCCGGCGGCGGCCTTGCCTCGGAACACATGGAGTCGGCCTTTCTGCCCATGACCAGCTATTGGCCCGACGGAGAGCATGTGGGTCTCGGGCTCTATGCGGCGCGCCAGGTGGCCGAAATGCATGAAGGCAGCCTGACCTTTTCTCCCGAAAAGGGCTTCTGCATGGCGCTCAAACGGGACAATGGCCTGATTCGAAAGATGTAGGCCGACCGGCCATCCCGTACCGCGATCCGCACTTATTCCAGGACGTAGCTAACGCGCACTTCGGCCGTGCAGGCGATCTGGGCTACGGTGGGAAAGGTGGCTTCCGTGTCGGGTGGGGCATTCCACGTAATCGTTCCCACATCCACAAGATCGACCGCCCGCACCGTCAAATTCAAGGCAGCGGCCGCACCAACTGCGGCAGGGTACGCATCCTTCGCCGCTTCCTGAACCGCATCCTGGGTCACTGCGGCCTTTTCCGTCGTCATGAAATGCGGACCCGTCATTTCGCTACCGAGCCCGGCGGCAATCTCCTTCATTTGCTCACAGAGTTCTCCGAACTTGACCATGGCGTTTTCGCCCATGGCATAGGCCGTCATGGAGAAGCGCACTTCCGTGGATATGCGGACTGAATTGTCCTGCGCCGCGATGATCGCGGGGGTGCTGGTTTCTAGGAGGGCTGGGTGAAGTTCCTCCAGCGTGATCCGCTCGCGCACCGTCGCGTCCACCTTTGTGGATTCTTCCAGCGCGAGCGTCAGCGTGTCCTGCGTAATGGTATGGTGAATCCAGAAGACTACGTGGGTGGTCGCGGTGTAGACGGTGGCCTTGCCGGTAGTAGTTACAAAGGAGCGTTCCAACTCCTGGGCGTGTGTCGTTGCGCTCAACAGCAGGGCCAGAATGGTGACTGCGCGAAACTTCGCCACGGCGGGTTTGATGTGAGGCATCCTCGTAATTGTCCTTCCAGCGTCACGGGCCTGATTCCGGGGAGTCGCCGCATGCGCTTCACTCAACTAAGACACGACTGGTTCGATAGGCTGTCAGAATATCACGCCTCTGGCTCCGATTCACATGATGTGGCACTGTGGTTGAGCGCCGCACTCGACTGCAGAGGAATACGCCCGGAGACTTCCGGACGTTGACGTGACGCCGTGGCCGCCACGGGCAGTTTCAGCTCCGGCTTCCAGTCGCCCAGTGAAAGTTCGCGTGCCGCGAAGGCAAACACGACAACCGCCTTGCCTGCGAGCCGGTCTTCGCCCCGCTGGAGCGCTTGATTGAGGCGCAGCCGGGTGGCGTGTGCCCCGTCTCCGTTCTGAGTGATGGCGTCCAGAGGCTGTTGCAGCAGGAGGCTCAACCAGGCCGCCAGCCCGCCGTGGGCGCCCCAGCCCATGCCTTCAAGCTCGAAGATGTTGGTAAAACTGTCGCCGAGCAGCAGCACCCTGCCCGAGGGATCTGGCGCCCAGAGCGTGCCGTCCGGGCCCTCCACGGCCTGATGCTGGATGGTTTCACCCATGCCATAGCGCGCCGCATCGTCTGGCGCCAGCATGACTGCGAGATCGCCCGCGTGTTCGATTGTCCGGGGTACCCCCGCACGATAAGCCACGTCGCCTTGAGTGAGCTCCGGGACATGGTCGCGCAGAAAAGCCTGAATAGCTTCCGCAGCTACGTGCATGCCCTCCGGGGTCCAATGACTGTCCCGGGCTAGATACACGGGGCCGCTCGCCTTCGCTGAGATCAGAGCCTCGGTTACGTCGCAGGCCAATACGCCCCGGGCGGCCAGGGCGGCGAGAAAGGCCACGTGGGAAGCGCTCTGAATGGCCCTGTCTGCGGGGGCGTGGCTGGACAATTGCTCAGGATGGATGCTCGCCTTCACCGGCAGGGGCACAACGACGAGCGCGATGCCGCGCGAGGCAAGTTGATCATGAAAGGCCGCCAAGGCCTCCACCGGGTCATTCGGATGCGGAAGGTCAGGGCTCATGAATCCGGGTCCGGTCAAATGGGCCACGGCGGGGCCATAGAAAAGCCATCCGTCCCGGCCCCGCAGCACGTCGGCGTTCTGCGCACCAAGGCGTCCGGTGAGGTAACGGTTCATAGGAGGCAAAAGGGACTGACGCAGGGGTGAACTGCGCTCCAGATCCGAGGCAAGGCGCTCCATGTTGCCCAGCATGGCACGGTTCAGGGAGAAGAAGGCATCGTAGGCGCCCTCTTGCTCCACGGTGTCGGAGATGTCTGCGATGGACGGTGCGAGGTGCAGCGCATCGTCGGCAAGGGGGACCCCATCAGGCTGAAGACGCTCCAGCAGTAAGACACCGAAGACGATTAGCAGCAGGAGCGTGGTCAGGAAGAGCGGCACGCCACGGCTGAAGGTGGTGTGGCCGATCTCGGCTTCGGCTTGTTGCTCGCGGTCGATGGCTTTCATGAGGGCGTGGGCCTTGTGGGTCTTGTAGGTCTTGTACGTCTTCTGGTAAAGCACTCTGGACTATCAGAATATAAAGTAAATAAATGGATTATAGCTCTGGGTCAACAGCAACGCGATGGAGACCACCAGCAGCACCACACACCATACCGCCTTGGGCCAGGTAAGGTGGCGGGTGAAGTCCCAGGTCTGGGGCGCGGCCCAGGTGATCCCTGTGGCCAGAGCCATGCTTGCGAGGTAATAAGGCTGATAAAGTATGCCCGACAGGAGCGCCGCGCCGGGCTGCACAGCGCCCAGTCCTGTCAGATTGGCGAGGTATGCCAATGCGTCCGGCAGCGTCGCGGCGCGGAAGAAAACCCACGCCAGCGAGGCAATGGCAAAGGTGATGGTCATGCTCGCAGCGGCGGGGAGGCGACGCAGAGGATTGCGGGTACCCAGGGCGCGCTCGACCGCGAGCATTCCGCCGTGAATGCCGCCCCAGACCACAAAGTTCCACGATGCGCCATGCCAGAGGCCGCCGATGAGCATGACGAGCATGAGATTGGCGTAGGTGCGTGCGGTGCCGAGTCGGTTGCCGCCGAGGGCGATGTAGAGGTAGTCGCGGAGGAAGGTGGACAGGGAAATGTGCCAGCGGCGCCAGAATTCCGTGATGGAGCGCGCGCGATAGGGCGAGTCGAAGTTCTTGGGGAAGACGAAGCCCAGCATGAGCCCGAGGCCGATGGCCATATCGGAATAGGCGCTGAAGTCGAAGTAGATCTGGAAGGCGTAGGCGGCGAGCCCGTACCAGGCATCGAGCACCCCGCGGCTGCCGGCGTCAAAGACCTGATCGGCAATGTTGCCGCATGGGTTGGCCAGGATGACTTTTTTGGCCAGCCCCAGCGCGAAAAAGGCCGTTCCCCGGCCGAATTTCTCCAGCGTGTGGGTGCGCGTCTCCAACTGGAGGGCCACTTCACGGAATCGCACGATGGGCCCCGCGACCAGTTGGGGATACATGGAGACGTAACAGGCGAAGCTGATGAAGTTGCGCACCGGCTTCGCCTCGCCCCGGTAGACATCAATCGCGTAGCTCATGGATTGAAAAGTATAGAAGCTGATGTCCAGCGGCAACGTGATGCGGAGGAGCGTGTCCCATTGGGCGCTTTCCCAGCCCATTCCCGCCATGAGCTGGTTGTAGCTGTCCACACCGAAATTGAAGTATTTGAAGAAGCCCAGCAGAGAGAGATTGCTGGTCACGGAAGCCAGGAGGGCCACCAACTGCCTTCGGGTTCGGGGTCCGCCCGGATCGACAGGGTCCTTTCCGATCACGAGGCCGCAGGTGTAGTCGATGAGCGTCGATATCAGCATGAGAAATACGAAGGACGGATTGGCCCATCCGTAGAAGATGTAGCTCATCACCGTGAGAAAAAAATGCCGCGTCCACCGCGGCAGCCCGTAGTAGAGCAGCAGCGCGGCGGGAAGAAAGTAGAAGAGGAAGAGGTGGGAGCTGAAGACCATGGGGCGTGCTAGATCTCGGGGCTGCCCGGCGTGGCGGTGCGGGCGTGGCCGGTTAAACGATCGAACGCTGAGTCTTCCATGGTGTGAACCTTCTTCCACCGTTGATTCGCTTCGCCGTTCATCGGTCAAAGCCGCCCCCTCGGGAGCATACTGGATCGCGGTGCGGGGTCGCAATGGACGCGTCGACATGGGCACGCCGGTCAACAAATCTAGAAAAGCGCGATATGGCTTTTTTGAAGGAGGGAGGGTTCGATTCAATCGTGGCGGATACCCCGCCTGCCTGTTCATTACGAATTTGTAATCTTTCGACGGGGCCCTCCGTCATTGTACGGGCCGATACTGTGCCGAGGCCGCTCGGATAGTGTCCACGCTGGTTGCTGCCAGACGCGCCCGGAAAGGAGTTGCCTATCGAAGCATTCAGATTCAATGGGGACACCTGACTTACACCACGAATCGAGTAGAAGGTTACCTGGGATGGCGACATCCAATATGGGCTCGTGACATTTTCTATTCATGGAGGAAAAGAGAATGAATGTAAGTTCTGTAAGCAGCTACAGCAATGTGGCGTTCAGTCGGCCCGAGCGGCCCCAGGGCCCGCCGCCCAGTCCGGAGGACTTCGCGGCGAAGCTACTGGAAGATCTGGACACGGACACGGATGGCGCGCTGAGTGCGGATGAAATCAGTGCGGCGGACGATCCCCGGCTTCAGGGGCTCCTGGAAGCCGCGGACGCCGATGGCGACGGGCTTCTTACGAAAAGCGAAATCGTCGCGGACGGTGAGAAGCGCGCGAAGGAGTTTGGCGATCGGTCCATGTATCCGCCGCCCGGTTTGGACGGGGAGACGGATATTGACCTCGCCAGTCTGCTCGAATCCAGCAGTCGGGGCCTTTCCGCTTATCAGGCGAACAGCCTTTGGGCCAGTCTCCTCGAGAACAGCAGCGGCAGCCTGAATCTGGCCGGATAGTCCCTCCCCCTCACCCTGTGGCCGGTGTCACAGGGCGCGTCGTAGCGCCGGGGAGGTTTTCAGCGGCCCTGGCGCTACGGCCTTGAAAATTCGCCTCAGCCGTTGAGAAAGCCGGTCAGCGGGGAGGAGGCTTCCGCCGTGCCGCGCTCGGGGCCGAGGCCCGCGAGGTAGGCCATGCGGCCCGCTTCGGTGGCCATGGCGAAGGCCCGGGCCATGGGGCCGTGATCCCGCGCGTCGGCCAGGGCCGTGTTGACGAGCACCGCGTCCGCACCCATCTCCATCGCCTCGGCGGCGTGGGAGGGCGCGCCCAGGCCCGCATCCACCACCACGGGGATGTTGCTCTGCTCGATGATGATCCGGATCATTTCTTTTGTGCGGATGCCCCGGTTGCTGCCAATCGGCGCGCCCAGGGGCATCACCGTGGCCGTTCCCGCTTCCTCCAGGCGCTTCGCCAGGATCGGGTCTGCCTGGATATAGGGCAGCACCACGAAGCCCTCTTTAATCAGCATTTCCGCCGCGCGCAGCGTCTCGATGGGGTCGGGGAGAAGATAGCGCGGTTCGGGGGTCAACTCCAGCTTGACCCAGGGGTCCAGACCGGCGGCCCGCGCCAGCTTGGCCAGGCGCACCGCCTCTTCCGCCGTCCGCGCGCCGCTCGTATTGGGCAGGATGAACTGCTTCTTTGGGTCGATG
>JBHEKR010000573.1:0-4965 GCA_041859365.1 Candidatus Hydrogenedentales bacterium | reverse complement strand
ACAGATACCAGTTGTCGCAAAAATGCCAGAAATAAAGGCTATTCTGCGATATCTATTTGGACATGAATGTCCAAGATCCTTCGAGCAACACCCCCCAATTTTTCTTGACATCTACGACAAAACGTAGTAGCCTGAGCTACTACAAATCGTCGTAGTGCTCAGCAAAGGAATCATCCGCATGAAGCCCGATATCACTGAAGCCGAAATGGAAGTCCTGAAAGCCCTGTGGAAGAGCGGTGGCGGCACGGTCCGCGAGGTGGCAGAGGCGCTGTCGGCGAAGAAAGCCCGCGCTTACACCACGCTCCAGACACTCTTGAAGCGATTGGAGGACAAGGGCGTGGTGGCGGTGGAGAAGGGGAGCGTGCCCCATGTCTACCGGGCCGCGGTGTCGCGCCATGGGCTGGTGAAGGTACGTCTGAAGGCTCTGGCGGAGGATCTGTGCGACGGCGCGGCGGGGCCGCTGGTTCTGGCGCTGGTGGATCAGAGGAAGTTTTCGAAGAAGGAGCTGGATTCTTTTAAGAGCCTGATCGAGAAACTGGACAGGGAAGGGGCGTAGGGGTATGAACACTTTTTGGCTGCACCTGGGTTCCGTTGCCGTGCTGGCCATCGCCGTGGAAGTCGCCTGCCGCCTGGGGCGCTTTCGACCGGCCTTGTGCCATGCGCTTTGGCTGGTTGTGCTGGTGAAATTAATTGTTCCGCCGGTGGTGGCTTGGCCGGTGTCGCCGGAAACACTGACTTTCGTCTTTTCGACTTTCGGCGCTCCGAGTAACGCGGAATCGGAGGCTGCGGGGGAGCGCTCCGACCGCCAGGGCTTCATGGACGGCGGATGGGCACTCGGTTCGGGCCCAACGGGTGCGCCCGCCGCCTCGGATGCCCGGGAAGCGAGTGGCAGCGGCCCGGAAGCCGTCCTGCTCGCGCTGTGGGCGCTTGGCGCGGTCGCCGTGGTCGCCCGAATCGCGCTGCATGTGCGTCGGGGGCGTCGTCGTATCGCCGCGAGCGAAATGCTGCCCGAGTGGCTGCACGCGCAGTTGTCCCAATCCTGCGCGCTTCTCGGCGTGTCGGTGCCGCGCGGCGTGATCACGCGCGATTCGGGTGGGGTCTACATGCAGATCACGGGTCGGCCCACGCTGGTGATATCCGCCGAAGCGCTAGAGCATGTGGGCGCGGAGCACTGGCACACGATCCTGACGCACGAGCTGGCCCACCTCAAGCGGCGGGATCATTGGGTTGCCTGGATCTTGCTCGCGGCGGGTGCCGTGTGGTGGTGGAACCCATGTTTCTGGTGGGTACGCCACCGCATCCATCTTTACAGCGAAATGGCGTGCGACGCCTGGGTGGTGAATGTCCATCCCGGTGACAGAAAACAGTACGCGGAAACGATGGTGCGGATCATGGCGATGCTCTCGCGGCAGGATGCCCCCGCACCGGCAATGGGGCTCGCGGCCTGGTCCGCGGCAACCCAGGAACGGAGGCTCTGGATGATTATGAAGGCAAAAGGCGCATGTAACGTGCCATGGCGTCATGCGGCGGCTTTGTCCGCGTTGGCGATGCTGGCCGCGCCCTCGTGGCTGGCCGTGGGCGCGGGGGAAGAAACCAAGTCCGCCGCAACGCCTGTTGAGGCCGTGGCCGCGGGGGAAGAAACCAAACCCGCCGCGACAACCGTGGAGGCCGGGGGCTCGGAAGAAGAAACCAAGCCCGTCGCGACACCCGTGGGGGCCGTGGACGCGGCGGAGGTCCCCGAGGTCGCGGCGGAGAGCGCGATGTGGACACTGGCGCTGCCACCCTCGGACATGGTGCAGAAAATACTGGACAACCCGGTGAATATCGAGTTTGAAGATATTCACATCAAAGACGTGTTTGAATTCATTCAAGACACCTTTGAACTGAATATTGTTCTTGATCAACGTATTGTGAAGCCCGACCCTCGGGACAATGCGGAGCCAGCATTGGTGCCCGGTGAGGCTGTTGAGGAGGGTACGCCGGTTGTGGCTGAAACGCCCAATCCTGATAGCCCGCTCGGAGGGAAGCCCTACACGACCGATGGAATAGTGCCCTACATAAATTTAAAAGATACACCATTGAAAGAGGCCCTAATGGCTCTTCTGAAACCTTTGAGGTTGACCCACCAGATCCGAGGGCACGCGGTGTGGGTCAGCACACCCGAGCAACTGGCAATCGACCACAGCATCGACCTGCCTTCGGCAAGTTTCCCAGAGGGGGCCATACTAGACAGTCTGCAAAGCCCCATTAATATTGAGTTCGAGTCCATTCACCTCCAGGACATAGTCGAGTTCATGCAGGATTCCTTCGAAATCAACATCGTCGTCGACGGGCAGGTCGTCATGCAGGAAGGGAAGGATTGGAACGTTCCACCCCTCGGTTCTCCCGGCTATGCGACCGATGGCTTGGTCCGCTACATAGATTTGTCGGACATACCCATGGGCGAAGCGCTCTATCACATCACGCGCCTGCTTAATCTCACCTACGGCATCACGAAGGATTATGTCTATATATCAACCCCCGAACGCGTGGCGGAGTTTATGCGTTCAGCGGAGTAGCGCCAGACTTTCTAACCACAAAGATCACAAAGAGCACAAAGAAGAAAAGTTTCTTTGTGCTCCTTGCGTTTTTTGTGGTTCAACTGGTTCCCCTTACGCTTCCGCGCCCTCGGTTTTCATCAGCGCGAGGAAGTCCGTGTAGTTCTTTGCGCTGTGGGCGTGGCTCAGGGTTTCCGGGTGGCGGAAGAGTCTCGCGATGTCGGCGGCGAGTTCGAGTTGGGCTGTGGGGTCGTCTTTGGGCGTCAGCATCAGGAAAATGACATCGGCGAGCCTGCCATCCGGCGCGTCGAAGTCGATGCCGTTGTAGGAGATGCCCGCGACGATGATCGGGGCTCTCAAGCCCTCGATGCGGGCGTGGGGGAGGGCCACGCCGTTGCCGATGCCGGTGCTCATGGCCTCTTCACGGGCCCAGACGGTTTCCTCCACGGGGCTTGTCTCGAGTCCGGCGGCCTCGCAGGCGATGGCGGTCATTTCGGTGACGACTTCGCGGCGGGTGGTGGCTTTCAATTCGGGGATAAAGAGCTTGGAGGAGAGGGCCTCGTGGAGGCGGCGTCGACGGGCGCTCCGGAGGATGAGGCGCATCATGGGGCCGCTCATCATGGAGGTGACGATGGCCATGATGACGAGGGCGACGAAGAGCTCCTGGCCGATGATGCCCGCTTCGAGGGCGAGGATGCCCAGGATTATTTCCATGGCGCCTCGGGAGTTCATGGCGAAGCCGACCGCCCAGGCTTCCCGCTTCGACATGCCGCCCCACAGTGCACCGAGGCTGCCGCCGAGGAGCTTGCACAGGCAGGCGATGGCCAGCACGGTGAGGACGAGGGGCAAGTTGAAGTGGGCCACGAAATTGACCTTGAGCCCGATGCTCGCGAAGAAGACGGGCGCGAAAATGAAGGAGACGAAGTGCTCGATGGTGACGCGGGTGCGCTCCCGCAAGTGTGAGGAGTCACCGATAGCCACGCCGGCCAGGAAGGAGCCGAAGATGGCGTGGATGCCGATGGATTCGGCCAGGGCCGCGCCAAAGAGGGCCAGGATCAGGGCGAAGCCCAGCACGCCGCCGGGCCAGCGGGTATAGGCCTGCACATAGGGGAAGGCCTTGTGCACCAGCGTTCGACCGACGGTCAACATCAGGCCCGCGAAGGTCAGTGTCATCACCACGGTAAGGGCCACACTTCCGCCATGGGAGGCGTCACCGCCCATCATCCCGAGAATCACGGCGAAAATGATCCAGCCGATCAAGTCGTCCACGATGGCCGCGCTCACGATCACCATCCCCAAATCGCTTCGGTAGAGGTCGAGATCCATGAGCGTCTTGGCGATGACCGGCAGGGCGGAAATCGATAGGGCCGTTGCAAAGAAGAGCGCGAAGATCATGGGGTCCGCGCCCTCATGGCGTCCCATGGCCTTGGGCAGGAGCCAGGCCACGATGAAGCCGATGATGAAGGGTATGACAATTCCCGCGATGCTCACCCGAGGGGCGACCCGGCCCTGGCGACGCACGATGGACAGATCAACCTCCAGGCCAGCGACGAGGAGAAAGAGCACCACCGCCAGCGTTGTTATGGCGCTCAAGGCGATGGCGTTCGCTCCCTCTGCGGGAAAGAGAAAGTTTTTCAAGTTCGGCGCGAGGTTACCCAGCACCGTCGGGCCGAGCAACACGCCCGCCATGAGTTCGCCGAGCACGGCTGGCTGACGAAAGCGGTTGGCCAGTTCGCCCAGGATGCGCGCGGTCCCCAGGAGCATACCCAGGGCCAGAAACATGACAACAACTTCGTGGTGGCTGAGACCTTGCATGCGAAAATCATTCTCCTGTTTCATCGTGGGGGGACAAACGCAGGCTCGGGCGCTTCCGATGTGTCCGAAGCCCGGCGGGCGAGTGTCCCAACCCGCCACCGATCTCGGGCGGATGCCCGGTCGGATCAGGTGAGAATGATAGCGCATAATCATGAATGAGGCCTAATTTTCAACCCCTGTAGACTCGTCCTTTCAGACGATGTGAAGGCACAGGGCTGGTTTCCCTATCCCACTGGGACAGGTCTTGGACGCGCCGTGGCGGACCCGCGCTGTCGCTCTGTGCCGTGGTGAATCATGATGAATTGAAAGCCCGAACTTTTTTACATCCGTGCTATCGGTGTAAACCGTAGTCAATTTCTCATTTTGTTCTTTACCACGGATTACACGGATAGCACGGATTTTTACGGGGTGTAGACCCACGCCCGAACCGAGAACGGACGGTGGTGCTTTGTTGTCTGATACATGCTATTTTTGGGTGAAGATCTGATATTACCGATAATAATGCTAGATAAATATAGTTGTGGGTTCCAAGACTGAGTTGGATATACTAAGTGTTATCAAGCCCTTAGCCCAACTCAACGAGGAACCCACAATGATTGTAAATGAGATGATA
>JBHEKR010000262.1:0-4086 GCA_041859365.1 Candidatus Hydrogenedentales bacterium | reverse complement strand
AGGGGCGAGTTCCACTTCACCGCCTTGTGCACGTCGGGGACCAGACGGGTGATCAGACCATCCAGCGCGCCCGCCGTGGTCGATTTCCAGCCGGGCGCGGCGGTAATCCAGGCGTCAACCGGGGCCTGGCCGTGGCCCTTGGCGATCTGGGGATTGCCGCCGGACAGGAGCTTGGGCGCGTCGGTCATGGTCGCAGTCTAGCGGGGATCCTGGCGGAACGGACGATGAAAAACACCGTCCGAAGCGACCGGATCGTCCGGGCGCGCGCACGTTCGCGGGGTCGGCGGGGCTGACGGTGTCAAAGACCGGCCAGGAGTCTAGGCCGGTTGGACCACGCGGGGACGGCGGCGGGCATCGGGTGGGACGGGAGCTGTGCAAACAGCGGGTTGGCGCGACGGGATGCGGGCATCGCCGTTCGCGCCCCCTTCTTCTCGTGCGCCTGGGCTGTGATAGTGGGTGTCTGCGTCGACCCGGAGGCCCCCATGCCCGACTATCTGGCCGTCTTCACCAGCGACAAGACCGGGCCGAAATGGGCGAAATGGTACGCCATGACGCCCCAGGAACAGGCCCAGGTCCAGCGCGTCGGCATCCCCGCCGTCGCCGCCTGGGAAGAGGCCCACCGCGACAGCATCGTCTTTGTCGGTGGCCCGCTGGGTCCGACCAAACGGATCGACGACGCCGGGACGGTGACCGATGTGGTCAATCTCCTGACCGTCTTCATGGTGGTGCGCGCCGACAGCCACGAAGCGGCGGTGCGCCTGTTCGAGGACCACCCGCACATGACGGTGTTTCCGTGCGACGGCGTTGAGGTGATGCCGGTGCTGGGCGGGGATTGAGGGGGCGCCCGGAGCGAAGCGACGGGCAGCTGGGATGGGGATGGGGCAAGACAATCATTCTGGTTGCCGGCTGATCACCGGCGCCCCTCATCCGAGCGGCTGTCGCCGCCCACCTTCTCCCACAAGGGGAGAAGGGAATTGAGCGCATGGCCTCGCGGTTTCCTTCGCGAAGGTGGGGAGGGCGGCGGAGCGCCGGACTTCGGGTCCGGGGACCGTGGTTTTTGTATTTGCGTTTCGACCTGAAGGGGCGCTCCGCCGCAGATGTTTTCCCGGAGCCCCTGCTCGGCGCCTCTTTTAGAGACTACGCAGTTGTTATGGCCCCGGACAGGCAGGTGACGGCCAGCAACCGTCATCCCTGGACCCGACGGGTACTCCTCCCCGCCGCTCAGTCCCGCTCATCCGCATCCTCACACCGACAAGGTCGCTGGCCTCGCGCCCTCCCCCGGCATGGGGACGAGAGGGAGTATGGGATATGCCCGAGGGCTGGGGGACATCTTGCGATCAGAAAGCGGGATGTGACTGAGTTTGGGAGGTTTTCTTCGAAGAAATGCGAGCGTTGAGCACGCGCCCGTCTCGCCATCAGGGATAGGGCGGAGACAAGGGTCGTGGTGAGTGTGGACCACGGATTGGCTGTGCTCCAGGGCCGCCATCGCCACCCCCAAGCTCTTCATCGTGGCCGGCATGATCCACGACCAGGCCACGCGGCGCGCGGCAAACCCGGCCTGGTGGATTGGCCTGCTGGTCTCCTCAGCCGTGGAGGGCGCCAGCCTCATGGTGGCCGGCCCGGCGCTGGGGACGCCCGTCGCGCAGGCGATCGCCGCGTTCGCGGGGGTGTTTGGGGAGATGTATTGAGGTGATCCTTCTCCCCTTGCGGGACCCGAAGGGCAGCGCGGAGCCTGAGAAGGTGGCCGAGCGCAGCGAGGTCGGATGAGGGGTCGCGCTGATCTTTCAACCTGAGTGGAGCGGTCAGGTCAGGAAGCGGACCCGCCCGAGCGACCCCTCATCCGTCAGCCTCCGGCTGCCACCTTCTCCTACAAGGGGAGAAGGGATGCGTCGGCGTGAAAAATCAAGCGGCGCAGCGAGCGGCGCGCTTGTCCCGGCTCGCGCCCTTCGGGCTTGGCCGGGATGACAAATCGGGGAGAGGGAGCGGGCAAGCCGAAATGATCCTTCTCCCCTTGCGGGAGAAGGAAACGGGTTGCGTTCGTTTTCCTCGCAGCGGCAGAAGTTGGCGCGCCTGCCCGGCCCTGTCGCATGCCTCGCGCATTTTAAATCTTAGGAAAGTCTCAATCCGTCGCTAGGCAAACATGGTTAACGAGGATTAGTGATGCTTGCTACCATTGGATATGAAGGGGCCCGGCTGGAGGATTTCCTGGCCACCCTCAAGGCTGTCGATGTCGATATGGTGGTCGACATTCGGGACCGCGCACAGTCACGGCGGGCCGGCTTTTCTAAGACGGCCTTGAGCGAGGCCTTGGCGACCCAGGGCATCGACTATCTCCATCTCAAGGATCTCGGTGACCCCAAGCCCGGTAGGGAAGCGGCACGTGCGGGCGACTTTGACCAGTTTCGGGCCATCTATCGGAAGGTCATGGCGGGTTCCTCCGCGAAGGCGGCGATGACGCAGGTGGTCGAGCTTCTGAATGGGCGTTCGGTCTGCTTGCTCTGCTACGAGCGCGATCACCATACGTGTCACCGCAAGCTCGTTGCGGATCACATCGAATCGGTTGTTGGATTGAAGGCGCGCCACCTAGGGGTGAATGCCAATGTCGCGACTTCAGGCTTCGCAGGACGAGTGCGTGATCCTCGTCAAAGCGCTTCCGCATAGAAGCAGCAACTACTTCGAGACTGTCTGCTGCGCCGGTGTCGGGTCTGACCTTAGGTGGCGACGCCTATATCCGGTAGCGTTCCGCGTCCTCGACCCGACAAAGCAATTCGGCAGATGGGACCGCCTCGCATATCGATACACCACGCCATCGGACGACAACCGCACAGAGAGTCAGAAAGTTGATCCCGAAAGCATCGAGGTGCTCGGCAACCTGAAGAGCAACGAACGCTCTCGGATCGCGAGAATGCTGACACGGGACTGCCAACAACACGCCAGTTCGCTTGGCGAAACCTTGACCTTGGTACGCCCGTCCAACGTCGCATTTTCTTGGAAGCGAAAATCAGAGGCCGCTCTTGAGCGCGAGCGTCAGAAGCACGCCAAGCTAACCGCCCAGCTTTCCGTGTTCGACAAGCAGGTACAGCCGCTCGATCCCTGCCCCTATACCTTTCGGTTTTCTTGGACGGACTCCAACGGCGTGGCCAGGAGGCACACTTGCGATGATTGGGAGACGTCTACGGCTTTCACCCGGAGGCGGGAACGTAGTGCCAGTGAAGCGGAAGCTCTCAAATCTCTGCAAGCTACTTACGAGCAGGACTATCCGTCGCGCGGCATGCGGTTCGCACTGGGTACACACAAGCGCCGGAAGGACCAGTGGCTTCTTGTTGGAGTTCTAAGGGTAGACGACAGCCCTCAAAGCGAGCTGTTCATATAGCGTCGTCTGGTTGGCTCGCCTGCCCGACCTCCTTCAGTCAGGCGGGCTCAGGGCTTGATCACGACGGGTCGAAAAATCCGGTCGGGAGAAATCAATCGAGGCGCTGACGCTCCATCCGCAGGGTTGGACATCCGCAGCTTGAGACCTGCCTCAAGCAATGCCAGCAAGTCGGCTTCGTCTGTAACCCGAACATAGTCGCGCTCGAACTTCGTCGACGAGACAACAAAGGCCCCATCCTCGTGCCTGTGGGGGAATAGCTGCGTGCCCTTTCCGGGGCCGCGAGCAACAAATGCGTGAAGCTTCGTCATTTGCCTCTAATGCACCGCCGCCTTCCCGATCTCCAGCCCGTCCTCGCCCGCTGACACGCTGATCACCGACCCGTCGGCGATCTCGCCGGCCAGCAGTTTGCGGGCGATCGGGTCGACCAGCTCTTTCTGGATCACGCGCTTGAGCGGGCGGGCGCCATAGACGGGGTCATAGCCTTTGTCGGCGAGCCAGGCGCGGGCGGTGGCGTCGAGGGCGAGGGTCAGGCGGCGGTCGGCGAGGAGCTTTTCGAAGCGTTTGAGCTGGATCGAGACGATGCCGCCCATCTGTTCGCGGCCGAGGCGGCGGAACAGGATGATCTCGTCGATGCGGTTGAGGAACTCAGGGCGGAAGTGGGCGCGGACGTGCTCCATGACGATGGGGCGGACCCTTTCAACATCCTCGCCCTC
>JBHEKR010000303.1:0-7928 GCA_041859365.1 Candidatus Hydrogenedentales bacterium | reverse complement strand
TCCGAATGCCGGGACAGACATGAAAGTAGCGCGTAAAGCGGCGGCCTGGCGAAAACGTAGAATCATGTACAACGACGATGGCTGCGATACGCGACCCTTCACCACCCCCGATGAATTCCTGTCGCTTCGGCTGAAGCAGATCGCCAACACACAGGTGGACACGATCTCCTACTGCACGGGCGGCGGCGGCCTGTTCTGGGGACATATTCCGAAAGTCGGCGAGGCCCTCGGGGAGTTCGTCACCGACAGCGATGAACAATACGTGAAGGATTTGAGCGCCGGTCTCCATGGTCTGGCAAAGCAGGGCACCGACCCCCTCGCGCTGGCCGTCAAGTTTGGTCATGAAAACGGCATGGAAACCTTCTGGTCCTGCCGAATGAACAACATTGAAGACAGCTTCGCCCCGTGGTCACGCTCGCGATGGAAACGGGAACACCCGGAGTACCTCTTCGGCGTGCCGGAGGACTACGACAAGTACGAGATGACCGACCCGCGGAAATGGTGGGCCGCGCTCGATTTTGCCGTCCCCGAAGTGCGCGAACACCTCTTGAACATCTTTGATGATGTCTTCACGCGCTATGATATCGACGGTATCGAAATGGACTGGTTCCGCCATCCTCGCTTCTTCCGCGAAACGAACGATGACTTTCCCGCGACGCCGGAGCATGTCGCCATGATGAACGACTTCATGCGCAAGGTCCGCGCTCAGGCCGATGCGGTGGGCGCGCAGCGGCAACGGCCACTTCTCGTGGCTTGTCGCATACCCCTGAGCGTAGAGCGCTGTCTGGCCATTGGCCTCGATGTGGAGACCTGGCTGGAGGAAGATCTGATCGACGTGCTGATACTCGGCGGTGATCTCGGGCCCATGGCCATGGCCCCCCAATTGCGCACGATGGTGGCCCTGGCACGTCGCTATGACGTCCCCACGCTGGCCAATATCTGCGGTTCGGGACTTCAGCCCGCCCACACCTACCACACGAACGAAGCCTGGTGGGCGGCGGCCATGAACGCCTGGAATTCGGGCGTCGACGGCATCTACACCTTTAACCTCTTCCCCACCGAGCCCGACGAACGGCTCAGTCGCCTCGGTTCGCCTGACACGCTGAAAGGCCTCGACAAGATCTACGCCATCGACGCCATCGAGCCGCGCGACTTCTGGGGTTTCGACCGTGCGGCGTTGGTGGTCCCGGAGCGCCTGCCGATTGCGCTCGTGCCAAATGACAGCGTGACCGCGATGCTGCCCGTCGGGGAAGACCCCGCCACCAACGCCCCGGAAGGCAAGTCGCCACGGGTGCGACTTCGGATTCGCGTCAGCGCGGCAGCCGAGGGCGAAAGCCTCCACGTTACTCTGAACGGCACAGATCTCGGGGCGGCGACACCGGAGGCCCCCCTGGGAGCAACCCCGGCACCCGCCTGGTTTGAACTTTCGCCGCCCGTCCAGGATTTTCGGGTTGGCGACAATGAGGTGGAGGTGCGATTCGCCACCTCTCGCGCCGCGGATGGCGGCTCAGTGCGGTTGGACCGCCTGGAACTGATTGTGCACTATACTGAGACTACGACCAAACGGGCATCAATCCCGTAACAGCCCGTTCTTCAACGGGTCTGACGTTACTGATTGCGGTTCTACGCATACGAATAGCCACTGAATTGAAAAGGCTTTTCTTCGAAGAGATAGATTTTTCTGTCCAGGATTCTTTGCATTTGATTGCCCGGAAGAATTATTTCTCCCCGGAGCACCTTTGACCAAATGGGCAGAAATGGAAATCGCTCCGGCAAGGTAGTGGTGACTTGCGCAAGGCAGGATTCGGGAACCTCGTAATGGCAGAGATACCCCGACGGGTGTACGTAATGTACGAGGTAGCGGCCTTTCCAATCTGCGGGGTCTTTCCCCGCTTTCAGCCAGGCATCCTTCAACAGCGGAACGGAGGCGATCACCCCATAGTCGCCGAAAACGGATTCAGACTCGGGATTCCGAGCTTGAGGAATTACCCATACCAGCGCCCCAACGGTGTACCGTCCTTCGAATTCGAGTAACTCGAACTCGAGCAGGCGATCCTGCGGTGACGGCATGTACCACAATAATGTACCCTCACCGTTGTAGCACCAGCATCGGCGCAAGGGACCACTATCTGAATCGAAAGCTGAAGATACACTCTCCGGAAGCATTTCCGAATCCAGCATGATTTCATATATATGAAATCGCTTCTGGTTCTTAAATCTTTCCCGCAATTGCTCTTCCTGTCCACCGCGATGAGATTCAAGACAAGGCCCCCTTTCTAAATCCTCGTCGGATGGGGGTTCCAGGTCCAAGCGGGCTCTGATGAGTGCCACGTCAAGAAAGCGAAGTGCGGCCGAGTTAGTGGAAAACGCCGCTGTCGCATCTGTGTCGGACCACATTGGTATCGCGTTGCTCTCGAGGTCCACCGTGTCCACATGGGCCGAGAGAACCACATAGACGATGCCTTCGGTTGAAACCCCCGATAGTCGACTGTTGCCATGCGACACAGCTCCGTACTCGACGGCAACATGCTCGTCGAAGGAGACAGGCTCACTAAGATAGGTGATCGGGCTATATTGCTCGAAGTCGAATACCTCAACACCAGACGCGAAGGGAATCTCGTAAAGGAATCGTTCGAGTTCGTCTGCGAGCAACGTTATTTCACCCTTGAAATGGCGCGAAAGAAGCCCCAGAATTGCCGCTTCCACGGGCAGCGGGCTTTCAAGTGGGTATAAATCGCATTCAAGAGACCAAGTCGGCACAGCGGTATAGTCATCGAAATATACGATGGGATAGGATCCCTCGAATACGTCGTTTTCTCGAAACTCCTGAACCATTCCCCGCGTTTGAGTATTGATCAAGCGAATAACCGCAGGACAACTCCTCGACGGCCGACCGTTCCTGCCCAGTTCAACCCGAACGAGATCCCCCGCGCGATACTTGGGTATTCCTATATGGACGTTCCCTCCGGGCGAATTGGCATCGTCGATGTTTGCCAATTCGAAAGTCTCCCCGTTCAGATCGAAATCCATGTCCCGTTCACACTGAGCCTGCCAGGCATTGTCGGGAATCCAAGGCCTCTCACAATCTGAATATACTGGGCCAACGAATGCGCTTTGAGACCAGTCGAATTCATCCAGCATTGTTCGATAGATGCTCTCCGGCAAGTCGAAAGGTACAATAGAAATGCGGTACCAGGGTCCCACACGATACCTATGGCGCACTGAATCGCGGGCACTTGCGCGCCGCATATAGGCCTGTGCCGACTCCATTGTGCTGAACAACGCCAGCGGGCTTGGAATGACGCGGCGCATGCCGAATTCATGTTCTAATGGATGAAAGTAGCATCCAGTTACCAAATAGAGTTTGTGGGGCGTGTCCACCTGGCGTCTCCCTCGATTGCGTCTCCAGATTGCGAAATTCCTGTAACCTTACCTGACGCTCTGAGCGGATATGTACACCCTTTGAAATTGAACTGGCCCGGCAGGGCTTCGTCAAAATTGGTTTGATTAAGCAGGTATTTTTCGTAACTCTTGTTGTCAATCTGGTGCTGAAGGACCGCCTTCGTCCAACCGAATCGGGCGGTGGCGCGAAGGTAGAATTCACGCTCCAAGTCGTCTTTGCATCGGGTCATGATGACGATGTTTTTGGTCCAACTTAAATCTCTAACCAATGGTTGGAGTTTTGAATCTCCACAGTATTGAACGTAGAACTGGCGCATGAACCATAGGTTCTGCGCTGAAAACCCATTTCGGCCCGGAAACTCCGCCTGGAGGTCGCGTGCCAGGTTTTCGACCACGGCCTTACCCCATCCAAGCGACTCTTGACGCTGATATATGGACTCCCCAATGTCCCAATAGAGTTCAAGAAGCTCCTTGTTGACTGCCCGCAGCGCCTGGTATTGGGCACGTCGGATACGGGTCTTGACTTCCATGAGAAAGCCGGGGTAGTCAGTGGACGTTAAATCGCTCATGTTGGCCCTCCGCTGCGTTATCGCGCGAACAGAAAACGTTTTCAATCTGGTTGCGGGTCGCTCTGGGAGAGTTTAGCATTACCTTCGGCGGAATGCGCATTGAATCGGGAAATATCACTGCGAATCCCGTGGGGGCAGGCACGCACCCTGAGGTTGGCGCTCTCCACCCTCGGGGAAGAGATGACGTGGCGGGGGCTTCGTTCGTTCGCTTTCCCAGGCCCGCGTGCACCCTCCCAGTTGTCCTGAAATGGAATCAAAAAGCCCCGATGTGCTATTCTACAGACCCGCAATGCCCTCATTTACCCCGGAAAGCACTGAATGAGCAAGATATCTTTACAGGATGTGGAGTATGTGGCCGGATTGGCCCAGCTCGACCTGGATGACGCCGCGAAAGCGCGGATGGCCCAGGAGATGAGCGATATTCTGACGTATATGGACACGCTGAATTCGTTGAACACGGATGGCGTGGAGCCGATGATGCACGCGATGCCCATGACCAATGTGTTTCGCGACGACGTGGTGGCGCCCTCGCTGCCCCGGGAGCTGGCCCTGCGCGGCGCACCGGTGCATGACGATGAGTATTTTGTCGTGCCGAAGATCCTGGACGTGGAAGGTGGTGGCGCATGACAAAGTGGTATGAAAAGACGGCCTTCGAAATTCGCGAGGCCGTGGCCTCCGGCGCTGTCAGCGCCGTGGAAGTTACCCGGTCTTATCTCAGCCGCATAGAAGCGGTTGATGAGAAAGTGGGTGCCTATACCCAGGTATGGCACGATCACGCACTGGCGCAGGCGGCGGCCATTGATGGGAAAATCGCGGCGGGCGAGCCCGTGGGCGCCATGGCCGGTGTGCCGGTGTCGTTGAAAGAACTAATTTGCACGACGGAAGGGTTTACGACCTGCTCCTCGCGCATTCTGCAGGGCTTTCGCAGCCCCTATAACGCCACTGTGACGGAAAAGTTGCTTGCGGCGGATGCCGTGCTCCTGGGCAAGGTGAACATGGACGAATTTGCCATGGGCTCCTCCACGGAGAACAGCGCGATTCAGAAGACTTCGAACCCCTGGAACTTGGATTGCGTGCCGGGCGGCTCCAGCGGCGGTTCGGCGGCCTCCGTGGCCTCTGACACCTGCGCCATGTCCTTCGGCAGCGACACGGGCGGCTCGATTCGCCAACCTGCGGCTTTTTGCGGCTGTGTGGGCCTGAAGCCGACCTATGGCCGCGTCTCGCGCTATGGCCTGGTGGCTTTTGCCTCGTCGCTGGACCAGATCGGCCCCCTGACGAAGGATGTGACCGACACGGCACTGGCGATGAACGTGATCTGCGGTAAAGACCCCCATGACGCCACGAGCGCGGACCTGCCGACGGAAGATTTCCTTGCTGGACTAAAGGGGGGCGTGAAGGGCCTGCGCATCGGCCTGCCGAAAGAGTTTTTTGTCGATGCCCTCGGCAGCGAGGTTCGGTCTCTGGTGGAGGCGAGTGCGGCGGTGTTGAAGGACCAGGGCGCGGAGATTGTGGAGGTGTCCCTCCCCCACTCCGAATATGCGGTGACGGTCTATTACATCGTGGCCCCGGCCGAAGCGAGCGCGAACCTGGCCCGCTTTGATGGCGTGCGCTACGGCTTCCGTCACCCGGCCGCAAACAACGTTACCGAGATGTACGTGAAAACCAAATCTGAAGGATTCGGGCCGGAAGTGCAACGGCGCATCATGCTGGGCACCTATGTGCTCTCCAGCGGCTACTACGACGCCTACTACCTCAAGGCGCAGAAAGTCCGGCGCCTGATCACCCAGGACTTTGACGAAGCCTTCAAGCAGTGCGACGTGATCCTCACCCCCACGGCGCCTACGCCCGCGTTCAAGCGCGGCGAGAAGTCGAAAGACCCGCTGGAAATGTACTTGAATGACATTTTCACGATCTCGACGAATCTGGCGGGCGTGCCGGCGCTGTCCATGCCCTGTGGCATGAGCGCCTCCGGTCTGCCCGTGGGCGTGCAGTTGATCGGCAAGGCCTTCGATGAGGCGACCCTGCTGCGCGTGGCCCACTGCTACGAGCAGAACTCGGGGCTGGCGCTGGGTAAGGCTGCGATTGGGTAGGGAAAAGTCGGGCTGATCAGACGGATCGGACCGATCAGACTAAACAGATTTCAGGTGCCACGCCGTATGCGAGGACCAGGAGCACATAAATGGAATACGAAGCGGTAATCGGCCTGGAAGTGCACGTGCAGTTAAACTGCAAGTCAAAGCTATTCTGCGGCTGCAGCACGAACTTCCACGCGCCCGCGAACACGAACGTGTGTCCCGTGTGCCTGGGCATGCCCGGCGCCATGCCGGTAATGAACCGGGCGATGGTGGACAAGTCCGTGGCCGTCGGTCTGGCGCTCGACTGTAAGATATCCCGCTGGTCAAAGATGGATCGGAAGAACTACTTCTACCCGGATCAGTCGAAGAACTACCAGATCAGCCAGTACGACTTGCCGGTGAACCACGGTGGTCATCTGGATATCGAAGTCAACGGCGAAACGAAGCGTATCGGCATTACTCGTGCGCATATTGAAGAGGATACCGCGCGCAACACCCACGCGCTCGGCGGCGGACAGAGCGGCGTGGACTTCAACCGCTGCGGCGTTCCGCTGCTGGAAATCGTAACCGATCCCGACATTCACAGCGCGGACGAGGCCCATGCCTACCTCACGGAATTGAAGCAAATCCTGCAATACCTCGATGTGAGTGACTGCAATATGGAGGAGGGCGCGCTGCGGGCCGAGCCGAACATCAGCGTGCGCCCGAAGGGCACGACGGCCCTGGGCACGAAGACGGAAGTGAAGAATCTGGGTTCCTTCAGCGGCGCCCACAAGGCGATTCAGTACGAGATTGCCCGCCAGATTCAGGTGTTGAAAGAGGGCGGGAAGATTGTTCAGGAAACGCGCGGCTGGGACGAAGAGCGCGGTGTGACGTTTGCACAGCGCGCCAAGGAATCGGCCCACGACTACCGCTACTTCCCCGAGCCCGACCTCGTGCCCATCGTGGTGGACGAAGCCTGGGAGCAGCAGATTCGCGCGAGCCTGCCGGAGCTCCCTGCGGTGCGCCGCCATCGCATGGTCAACGTCTATGGACTCTCGGCCTACGACGCGGGCGTGCTGACCGCGTCGAAGGCGATGGCGGACTACTACGAAGCCGTGGCGAAAGCGGCGGATCCCAAAAAGGCAGCCAACTGGATCATGGGCGATCTTCAGGCACTTATCGTGGAGGAAAAGGGCGATATCGAATCGATCCAGGTGACGCCCGAAGCCCTCGCCGCCATGATAAACTTGATTGAAGATGGTACAATCAGTGGTAAGATAGCCAAGGAGGTGCTGGTGGAGATGTACCGCACGGGCAAAGCCCCGGCTGCGGTCATCGAAGAAAAAGGCCTGATCCAGATCAGCGACAGCAGCGCGCTGGAGGCCGCGGTGGCGGAGGTGCTGGCCCAGAATCCCGCCCAGGTGGAAGAGTTCCGCTCGGGCAAAGAAAAGGTTATGGGCTTCCTTGTCGGGCAGATCATGAAGGCCACCCAAGGCAAGGCCAATCCGAAGATGGTGAATGACATACTACGCAAGCAACTTGCGGAATAGGAGGCATGCCCGTTGGCAACGCTAGTCCCGAAGAAACAAGAAGTATCCGAAGAAGAACGTTTTGAGGCCAATCTTTACAAGCTCGCCGATCTGGCGCTGGAAAAGAAGGCCAAAGATCTCAAAGTTTACAACGTGAACGGCCTCACCGTAACGACGGACGCTCTGGTCATCTGCACGGCTACGAGCGAGCCCCAAGTGAAGGCCGTGTTCAGCGCCGTGAAGGAAGGGATGCGCGAAATCGGCAAGCCCTCCATCTATACGGAGGGTGGCTACAATGATGGTTGGCTCATCATCGACTTTGGTGATATCCTCTTCCATATCTTCCGCGAACAGGCGCGCGAGTTTTACGA
>JBHEKR010000269.1:0-37425 GCA_041859365.1 Candidatus Hydrogenedentales bacterium | reverse complement strand
CCCACGCCAAAGAAGGCGGACTTCCAGGCGGGCAAGGAATACGGCAACAACGGCCAGTGCAACCCCACCTATTTCACCGTGGGCTCGCTGGTGAACTACCTGAAGGATCTTCGCGACAACCAGGGCGTCCCCACGGAAGATATTCTCAAGAACTACATGTACATCACCGCCGGCTCCTGCGGCCCCTGTCGCTTCGGTATGTACGAGGCCGAGTATCGCCTGGCCCTGCGCAACAGCGGCTTCGATGGCTTCCGGGTGATGCTGTTCCAGCAAACAGGCGGCCTGGGCCAATCGGCGGAAGACGCGGGCCTGGAGCTCAACGTGGACTTTGCCCTGCGTCTGCTCAATGGCGTGATGATGGGCGATCTGCTCAACGAAGTGGCCTATCAGCTCCGCCCCTACGAAACCGAACCGGGCATGGTGAATCGCGCGTTTGATATGGCCATGGACCACCTCTGCACCGAGATGCGCACCGCGGGCGACAAGGTGGGTACAGCACCCGGCTGGTGGAAGCACCTGCCCGAGCAGTGGCGCAAGAAGGACCTGGCCAGGATTCTCCAGCAGCGCTGGGAGCCCTTCTACGTAAATTTGATGGCGGAAGCGCGGGAAATTCTCGAGGCCAATGTGCGCGTCGACTTCACGCGGCCGAAACCCATCTGTAAAGTCACGGGCGAATTCTGGGCCCAGACCACCGAGGGCGACGGCAACTTCCACATGTTCGAGTTCCTGGAGTCCCAAGGCTCGGAGGTGCTCGTGGAAACCATCACCACCTGGGTGAATTACCTCATCAATCAGGCGCGCGGCAAAATCGTGGACACCAAGGGCCTGAATTACCCCGAGGGCTTCCTCGGCAAACTGCGCGGCGCTATCGGCCACCGTCTCAAGCTCGCGCGCATCAATATCGCGAAGCATTTCCTGAACCGCGAATATGATCGCCTCCGTACGGCCCTTGGCGGCACCGCCCACGAGCAGGTGTGCCAGCTTGAGCTCCAGCGCATGGGCCACCCCTATTACAACAGCAAGGCGGCGGGCGGCGAAGGCCACCTGGAAGTTGCGAAAAACATCTACTACGCCAATAAGAGTCTGGCCCACATGGTCATGAGTTTGAAGCCCTTCGGCTGCATGCCCTCGGCCCAGTCCGACGGCGCGCAGGCGGCGGTTACCTCCCACTTCCCCGACATGATTTACATCCCCATCGAGACCTCCGGCGAAGGCGACGTGAACGCCCACAGCCGCGCGCAGATGGCGCTGGGCGAGGCGAAGCTCAAGTGCAAGCAGGAATTTCAGCAGTGCACGAAGCGCTGCGGCTACACGCTCGATCAGATCCGCACCTACGTTGCCGCACACGCCGCGTTGCAGGCGCCCATCCAGCACCTGCCCCACTACGAAGGCGTGGTCAGTCGTGCTGCAAATTTTGTATTGTATGTGGCGGAATTAATGAAGAAGGACACGGCGTGGAAGGTGGAGAACGCGGCGGAGCGCAAGGCGGCGGTGTAGTTGGCAGTCCGAAGTTCGGAGCGGAGGGACCGCGGAGACTTTAGAGACGGCAGAGGCCTTGAATGGCCCCTCACCTGCTGTCGCTGACGTCCCTGTCGCCCCTGAAACCAAACAGCGTAAGCGGCGCTTCTCGGGTGCCTCTTCATAGATCAGGAAACACATCATGGGCTGTTGCAGCACCAAAACATCGACCTCCGGCGGATGCAGTACGGGCAGTTGTTCCACGCCCGCCGCGGAGCCCGCGCCGACCGCGAAATCCTCCTGCGGCTCGGGCGGCAGTTGCGGGTGCGGCAGCAAGTCCTCTCCCCCGACGCCCCCCCTGCGCGCGCCCAACCACGTGTTCGTCCCTTTCCAGGGCACGGTGGAATACCCACAGGGCCTCATGATGGGCCTCGATGTGGGCAGCACCACCGTGAAGGCGGTCGTCATCGATCCCGCAACCGACGAAATCCTATGGAAAGATTACCAGCGCCACGAGACGAAGCAGCCCGAGAAGTGCCTGGAATTACTTGAAGCAATTCACGGGGCCTTCCCCGGCGTACCGAACAACGCCCTCCGTATCTTCATCACGGGCTCGGGCGGCACGGCGGTCGGCCGGCACATCGGCGCACGCTTCGTGCAGGAGGTGAACGCGGTCTCCCTCGCGGTGGAGAAGCTTTACCCCGACGTCATGAGCGTCATCGAGCTCGGTGGACAGGATGCGAAGATCATCGTCTTCAAAGAAAACGAAGAAGGCGGCGGCAAGAAGAAAGTCCCCTCAATGAACGACAAGTGCGCGGGCGGCACGGGCGCGGTGATCGACAAGATCAACGCCAAGCTCCGCATCCCCGCGGAGCGCCTGAGCCAGATGGGCTATGTGGGGCACAAGCTCCATCCCGTCGCGGGCAAATGCGGCGTCTTCGCCGAGACCGATATCAACGGACTCCAGAAGCAAAGCGTCCCCTCTGAGGAGTTGATGGCCTCCCTTTTCGAGTCCATCATCCAGCAGAACCTCTCCGTGCTCACGCGCGGCCACACGCTTCTGCCCAATGTGCTCCTCCTCGGCGGCCCCAACTGCTACGTGAAGGGCATGGCCGAGTGCTGGCGTCACAACATTCCCCTCATCTGGAAAGAGCGCAACGTGGAGGTGCCGGATCGACCGATTGAAGAGTTGATCAAGGTGCCGGACAACGCCCAGTATTTTGCGGCCATCGGCGCGGTGGAGTTCGGTAAGTCCGAGGTGGACGACGACATTAACATGGGCGTCTATCAGGGCACGAAGCAGCTCGACTGATACCTCAACGTGGGGCGAATCGAGGAAAAGAAAGCGGCGGGCCGAACAGGCCTGGCAAAAACCCAGGAGGAGCTTGACGACTTCAATGCGCGTTACGCGATTGAATCGTGGGAGCCCTTCGACTACACGCCCGGCACGGTGGTGGAGGGATTCATCGGAATCGACGGCGGCTCCACGAGTACCAAGGCCGTGCTGATCGATCACAACAAGAATATCACCGCCAAGGTGTACCAGCTTTCTAAAGGCAACCCCATCGAAGACACGATGGACGTGCTCGCGCAATTGGAGGACAAGATCTCCGCACAAGGCTGCACCCTGAAGGTACTGGGCGTGGGCACCACGGGCTACGCGAAGGACGTGCTGAAGGACGTGCTCAACGCCGACGTGGCCTTGGTGGAGACGGTCGCCCACACCCAGAGTGGCCTCCACTTCTACCCCGACGCGGACGTTATTTGCGACGTGGGTGGGCAGGACATCAAGGTCATCATTCTGCGCAATGGCGCGGTGAAGGACTTCAAACTCAACACCCAGTGCTCCGCGGGCAATGGATATTTCCTTCAATCCACGGCCCAGGATTTCGGCGTGGACGTCCGCAAATACGCCGACGTGGCCTTCAAGGCCGAGGCCATGCCGGAGTTCGGCTATGGCTGCGCGGTCTTCATGCAATCCGACATTGTGGACTTCCAGCGCCAGGGCTGGCAGGCTCAGGAAATCATGGCGGGCCTCGCCGACGTATTGCCCAAGAACATCTGGCTCTACGTCTCCCAGATCCCCAACCTGCCCAAGCTCGGCAGCACCTTTATCCTTCAGGGCGGCACCCAGAACAACATGGCCGCCGTGAAGGCCCAGGTGGACTTTATCACCAGCCGCTTTCACGGCACCGGCATCGAACCCCGCATCGTGGTGCACAAGCACTGCGGCGAATCGGGCGCCATCGGCGCGGCTTTTGAGGCCCACCGCCTCGCCACGGAGCAGGGGCGCGGCACGAGTTTCATCGGCCTGGACGCGGTCCGCTCCATCGAGTACCGCACCACGCGCGACGAAAACACGCGATGCTACTTCTGCAAGAACAATTGCCTGCGCACCTTCATTGACGTAAAGTCAGCCGCCTCGAAAAAGGCCCCGGCCATCACCGTGGACGCGAGCACGATTAAGTTCAATTCTTCGACGGTCAGTCACACGCGCCTGAAACGCGGCGCAAGCGAGGAGGAGAAAAAATCTCCCGACTTTGAGTCTAAGGTGCCCATGGCGGATGACGAGCAGCGCCTCATCATCGCCACGTGCGAAAAGGGAACCGTGGAAGACGTGGCGGATATGAAGCACATCAAGAAGGGTCTCGACGATCTGAAAGAGCGCTATCCGAACCTCGTAGAGCATTCAGCGACCAAGGCCTTCATGGCGGTCACTGTGGATTCCGTCGCGGACCCGATGCCCGAAATTCTCTGGCGCCATCGCGGCAAGAAACGCGCCGCGCTCGTGGCACGGCGCGCGGCGATGGAGAAGCGCGCGTCAATCCGCATTGGCATGCCCAAGGTCTTGAACATGTACTCCCAGGCCCCCTTTTTCATGGCCTTCTTCCAGAGTCTCGGCATCAAAGATCGCAATCTGGTCTGGTCGGACTACACCAGCGAAGGCCTCTACAAAGAGGGCGCGAAGCGGGGTAGCATCGATCCCTGCTTCCCGAGCAAGGTGGGCATCCCCCACGTGCACAATCTGCTCTACCACAAGCACAAGCCCAAAAAGCCGCTGGATTACATCCTCTTCCCCATGGTGGACTCTTTCCCCACCTGGCTGGAGAACATCCTCGGCAGCCGCGCCTGCCCCACGGTCACGGCAACGCCCGAAGCGGTCCACGCGGCCTTCACGAAAGAGAGCGATCTCTTCGCGGAGAAAGGCGTGGTATACAAGAAGACCTTCGTCAACATGGACAATGGCCCGCTCTGCGCGCGACAGATGTTTGAAGATTGGGGCCCGGAATTGGGACTTTCCGAAGGGGAAGCAGTCCGAGCGACGGAGGCGGGTCTGAAGGCCCTGGCCAATTTCTATCAGGCGCGGCGCGACGAGGCCCGTGAAATGATCGGCACCCTGGAGCGCGAACAGCGACTGGGCATCGTGCTCCTCGCCCGACCTTACCACAATGATCCCGGCATCAACCACGAGATCATGGACGAATTCCAGAAGCTCGGCTACCCGGTGTTCACTCAGGACAGCCTCCCGATTGACGACGACATCATCGACCGCCTCTTCGGCGATGAAGTGGCGCGCGGCGAGATTACCAGCGGCTTCGATATCGACGACGTCTGGAAGAACAGCTATTCGGAGAACACCTCGCGCAAGGTGTGGGCCGCAAAGTACGTGGCGCGCCACCCCAACCTCGTGGCTTTGGAGCTGAGCAACTTTAAGTGCGGCCACGACGCGCCCATCTACACCGTGATCGAAGAAATTGTTGAGAATTCCGGCACGCCCTTCTTCTACTTCAAGGACATCGACGAGAACAAGCCCCAGGGCGCGATCAAGATCCGCGTGGAGACGATTGGCTACTTCCTGAAGCGTTACCGCGAGACCATGATCGACAAGGCTCGCAAGCGCGAGGAAATCGAGCGGGAACTGGCGGCCTTCGAGGAAGCCCTGCGGAATCCGGAAGAGGAAATGGCCGCGGCGTCGTAGCGGCGAACCAAGGCGCGCCACGCGCAGCGAGGCGGTGATCATCCCTCTTGCTTGGCACCCTCGGTCACTGTCCCGCGCTTAAAGCTCCCCAGAAACCCAACGCACCACCGTTGAAATTCGTCGATGAGGCTGTAGAATACCGGCACGACCACGAGGGTCAGCACCGTGCCAACCGTGAGCCCGCCAATAAGCGCACGACCCAGCCCGGCGAAAGTCGCGCCGCTGCCGGAAGTGGCGGCGGCCATGGGCACAAGGCCTAGAATCGTGGTCAGGGCCGTCATCATAACGGGTCGAAATCGGTCCGCGCCGGCGTTTACGATGCCTTCGGCAAGATCGCCCTTCTCCGCGCGCAATGTGTTGATATGATCCACGATTACAATACCGTTGTTCACGATGACGCCCGCCATGAGAATGCAACCAATGAGCGTGACGCTGTCGAACTGCGACCCGGTGAAGTAAAGCATCCAGATGGCGCCCCCCATGGCCAGAGGCACGGTGGAAAGCACGGAAAGGGGTAGCACCACCGATTCAAAAAGCGCGGCCATGACGATATAGATCAGGATAACCGCCATGATGAAGGTGCTCATGAAGTTGGACATGTTGTCGCCCAATTCCCGGAGCGCGTCGCCGAAATCGATGTAGTAACCCGTGGGCATGCGGTATTCGTTGATCGCGCGGGCCAGAGAATTTCGGACGGTGCCCAGGTCCTCGGTGTCGGCGTGGGCCGTCAGGGCGATTACGTTCTTGCCGTTGTAGCGCTGGATGGTCGCCGCGGTGCGTTCCTTGGGGAAGGTCACCAGGCGACTCAGGGGCACCAGCGCGCCCGTCGCGCCCACAACGGCCACATTCTCCAGGTTCGCCCGAGACTTGCGGTCCTCCTCGCGAAACTGGACCCAAACGGGAATTTCGCGTATGCCCTGCTTCATGTACTGGAGCCGCGCGCCCCGCAACGCGGCGTCGGCCGTAACGGCTATCGCCTGTGCCGTTATCCCGTATTGCTGCGCCAGGGGCTCGTCGATCTGGATTTGAATCTCACTCGTGGCCCGTTCCAGATCGGTCTTCACGTCGCTGACGTCGGACAGGGCCTCCATGCGCGATTTGAAGTTGTTCGCCTGCTTGTGGAGTTCTTCCCGCTCATCGCCGTAGAGATACACGGTCACCGTTTCGCTGTCGTTGGAAGACCCCGCATCGGTCACCCGATGCTTGATTTCCGCGCCCGGCAACTGGGTGCCCAGCAGCTTGGAAGTGATCTTCATCACCTGATCCGTGGTGTAGGGCGGGTCCACCCACTCTGGCCCGTCCTCCTCCGTATACAGGTAGATGTTGAACGAGCCGCCCATCGCGCCGTAGAGGGTCATGATATTCTTAATGCCCAGCTCCTCTCGACGACTGTCCAGTTCGGCCTGCATGGTGCCGAAGAGGCGGTCCGCCCGTTCCATATCGTAGCTCTGATCCAGTTCAACGCGTATCTCCACCTCGCGCGTGTCGAGGCGGGGCATACCGCCCATTCCGACGCGCTTGAACGGCACCACGGCCGTCACGACGCCGATTGCAATGAGCAGCACCAGCATCGCCAGACGATTGTTGAGGGACCAGCGCAGGAAGAAGGAGTAGACCGATATGATCCGCTCCACCGCCCGCAGGTTGCCCAGTGCCCCAAGCATGCCGCCGAGTGTGCCGGTAGCGCGCTGGCCTTCGGGCGCGCCCGAGAGCAGATGAAAGAAATTCGCATGGTGGGCCATCTTGATGCGGCTCATCACCAGCGGCACGACCGTCAGCGCCAGCACCAGGCTTCCCGAAAGCGCGATAATCAGGGGCAAGCCCAGCTCCTGCATGAATACCGACATGCTTCCGGTATCCATATAGTACATGGGTACGAACACCACCACCGTGGTCGCGGTCGACGCGACAATGGCGAGGCCGACTTCACGGGCCCCTTTTACAGCGCTATCTATCGGGCTCTCGCCTAGCTGGCGGTGGCGGATAATGTTCTCCACCACGACGATGGCGTTGTCTACGAGCATGCCTACAACGATGATCAAGGAGACCATCGTGATCATGTTCATGCTCATTCCAGCAAAGAACATGAACACCAGTGCAACTACGAGCGATGTGGGGATCATCAGCGCCACGACGATGGTGGGAATGATCCGATGGAGGAAGACGAACAGGACGATCAAGGCCATGGCGCCGCCATAAAACCCCTCTTTCATCAGGTTCTTCAGCGCACCCGTAATATAGTCGGACTGATCGAAGAACACCTTCTGTCCCACGTTCTGGTAGTCCTCCTCCGCCAGTATCCTCTCCATCTCCTCGCGGACCAGGCGGCAAGTCTTGACCGCGTTGGCCTCGGATTCCTTCGTCACCAGAACCAGCGCGCCCCCCTGGCCGTCCAGCGACACATGCTGATTTTCTTCGCGGGTTCCATAGCGGATGTTGGCAACGTCGCGCAGCCTCTTGCCGCCCGGCGTGACCACCAGGTCCCCCAACTCGTCCAGGCGGTGGTACTCGCCCACCACGCGCACAATGTGCTTGTTGCTGCCATCCACCAGCTCGCCGACGGACACGTTCAAGCTGCTTTCCCGCAGGCGGAGGATCACATCGAAGAGGCCGAGATTCAAGTTGCGCAGATAGTCCTGCTCAAACTCGATGATGACCTCCCGTTCGGGGCTGGAGGACTGCATCTGAATATCGGCCACACCGTCGATGCGCCGGAGCCTCGGCTCCATGGTGCGGCGGAGCATGTCCACAAAGGCCGAGTCTCCCCCCTCCCTGAACAGACCAAAGGCCATGATGGGGATCGAGCGGGAATTGAAGCGCTGGATGACCATGCGCTCCACGTCGTCCGGCAGCACCAGTTTCAGGCGCTCCATGCGATCGCGCACTTCCGCCGCCGCCAGGGCCATATCGGTCTCGGGCGTGAACATCATGCTGACGAAGCAGCCGTCACCGTTGGATATTGTTCGGATATTATCCAGGCCCGATACCGTTCGAAATTCACCTTCCACGGGAATGGCGATCTGCTGCTCCACCTGGGCCGGCGTGGCGCCCGGATAGGGAATCGTGACGCCGAGGAAAGCCGGATCCACGTTGGGCAAAAACTGGAGGGGAATCCGCGTGGCCGCTATCACGCCGAGAATCACCACGCTGATGCTCAGCATGGTCACCGTCACCGGGCGGCGTATCGCTATGTCGGGCAGCGAGAACCTCACGGTGTGGGTGTCTCCCCGACGACGACCTTGTCGCGCCCGCCCACGAGGTAATAGATCATGGGGATGATGAACAGTGTCAGCACCGTGGCGGAAGACAAGCCAAACATGACCGTTACGGCCAGAGGACGACGCATTTCGGCCCCCTCGCCGGAAGCAACGATCATGGGAAGCAAGCCTAGAACGGTGGTGATCGTCGTCATGAGAATGGGGCGCAGGCGAACAGCGCAAGACTCCACGATGGCGCGGTGCTTCGTGTAGCCGCGCGCGCGAAGCTGATTGATGTAATCCACGAGCACGATCGCGTTGTTCACCACAATGCCGGCCAGAATAATGCCGCCGAGGAACACCATGATGCTCAGGTCGATGCCCATATATTTGAGGGCGTAAGCCACGCCGAAGAAGGCCAGGGGCACGCTGAACATGACAATGGCCGGGTGCCACATGGATTCGAACTGGCACGCCATGACGACATAGACGAGGAAGATGGCGAGGAGCAGGGCGAAGCGCAGGCTCTCATAGGAGGTCTCCAGTTCGCGGTTCTGTCCGCCCAGTTCAAAGAGATAGCCCTGGGGGCGTTCCATCGTATTCACGGCCGCAAGAATATCTCGCGACACCGCCGCCAGATCGCGACCTTCAAGGTTTGCGGTGATCACCACTGTCCGGCGCTGGCCCACGCGGCGGATCTCGCTCGGGCCTTCCTGCTGTTCGATCAGGGTCACGGAATCGAGCGGGGTCGACGCGAGGCCCTCGGTCAGATTGAGTTGGCGCAGATCGGATTTGCTCTTGAGAAAGGACTTGTCCGCGCGCACGCGGATATCGATCTTCTCGCCCGCCAGGCTGAATCGCGTGGGTACGTCGCCCTGAAGCTCGGACTGCACCCGGGAGGCCACCTGGCTGGTCGAAAGGCCTTTTTTCGCGAGCGCGAGGCGATCGGGTGAGATGATGATCTCGGGAAAGCCGGACTTGACGCTCAATTCGGCGTCTTTGACGCCGGGCACGGCGGATACCAGCTCGATGGCCTTCTCCCCCATGGAGCGCAGGGTGACAAGGTCATCCCCCACAATCTGAAGCTCGATAGCCGTCTTGAAACTGAACAGGGAGGGCAGTTGGAAGGTGACCTCCTCACCGGGCGCGGGCACGAGCTTCGGGCGCAGGCGCTCAATAATCTCATCTTGAAAAAGGGCCAGGCGTTCGGGATCGCGCAACATCACGGTGAATTCAGCCACGTTCTCCCCGCGCTCCGTGGTGCCGCGGGTGCCTTCTTCTCCCACTTCAACGGTAACCCGGTCCACATCGGGATCCGCCCGGAGGACTTTCTCCAGTTCGCGGGCGCGCAGTTCGGTCTGCTCGATCCGGGTGCCCGCGCGCGCTTCAAGCCGCACCTGGAACTCGCCTTGCTTCATCGGCGGTATGAGTTCGCTGCCGAGGCCGAGCAGCGTTTGCAGGGCATGTGCGGCCGCAAGCAGGGCAATCAGCAGGAACACAGGGCTGAAGCGGAGCGCTTGCTCCAGTGAGACGCGGTAGACGCGGCACAGGGTCGAGTACGCCAAATCGAAGGCCTGCAGTGGAATCCAGAGAATGACCCGCAGTGCGGCACGGATGCCCGCGTACACGCCGAAGCATCCGATCAGCACCAGAAAAAGTCCCGTTGCCAGTACGCTCCCGATACTTCCGAGGAGGAGCTGAAGCAGACAAAGTACGATCAGAAAGGGGAGCAACAGGGGTAGCCCCACCAGGCAGGCGAGCTTCCCTGGTATCCCGCCGTCGCGCCAGCGGACACCGAAACCCTGAAGGGGCGCAAAGGCCTCCGAGATGGACTTTGCGACAAAGCCCCGTGCGTAAACGAGACCCTGGGGGAACACACCAATCGCCGCGGCCACGCGACCGCGCCCTTCGCCGATGCGCAGGTGGTCATAGGCGCGGGTTGCCCAGAACGCCTGTCCGGTGCGCTCGATCTTCAAACCCTGCCGGGATACGACCAGGGGAATCAGGTACAGGGCCGTCAGGAGCGAGGCCAGCAGAGAAAAGGACACGGTCAGCGCCAGATCGCCAAACAACTGGCCGGCCACGCCTTCGACAAAGGTCACGGGAAAGAACACACAGACGGTGGTGAGGGTAGAGGCAATTACGGCGCCGGAGACTTCCCGCGTGCCCCGTTCCGCGGCGTCTATGGGGTTGTCTCCTTCCTCGCGGCAGCGAAAGATGCTTTCCAGCACCACGATGGAGTTGTCCACGAGCATGCCCACGCCCAGGGCGAGGCCGCCCAGGGACATGATATTGAGCGTAACGCCCCCGGCAAAGAGGGGGACGAAGGTGGCCACCACGGAGATGGGAATGGCCACGCCGATAATGAGGGTGCTCTTCATCTCGCGGAGGAAAAGGAACAGGACGATAAGCGCGAGGATGCCGCCCATGATGGTGGCATCCTTCACCTCGTCAATGGAGCCCTGGATGAAACGAGACTGATCGCTGATCAGGTTCAGACCTGTGCCATCGGGGAGCTCGTCGAGGAGGGTGTAGGCGTCGACGGTTTCCAGTGGCGCGGGACGCCCGGCTTTTCGGTTCCCCTCGCGTACATTTTCCTTGACCTGTTTAATGATCTTTTCCCAGAATCCGAGTTCGCGCTCGAACCCCAGGAGGTCTTTGACCATGTTGCAGACGTCCACCGTGTTCGCATCGCCCTCCTTGTAGATTTCGAGGGCCACCGCCTC
This sequence comes from Candidatus Hydrogenedentales bacterium, assembly GCA_041859365.1. Taxonomy (GTDB): domain Bacteria; phylum Hydrogenedentota; class Hydrogenedentia; order Hydrogenedentales; family JAEUWI01; genus JAEUWI01. Next base: position 26,065 of record JBHEKR010000269.1, on the reverse strand, counting down.
GCGGCCATTGATGCGGACAATCGTCTCCACTTCCTTCGTGCCCATGAACACTTCCGCCACATCGGCCAGGCGCACGGGCCGTCCCATGGCTGAAGTGATGATGGACTCGCGGATGTCTTCAACGGTCTCGAATTCATTGTAGGTGCGGACCAGGTATTCCGACTTGCCCTCTTTCAGACTGCCGCTGGAGCGGCTGATGTTCTGCTGGGCCAGGCTGTTGCCGATGGCCTCCATCGACAGGCCAAGGCTCTTGACGTGCTGTGGATCGACCAGCACCTGAATTTCCGCCTCCTGGCCACCTTTGACCAGCACTTGGGCAATCCCGGACTTGGCCTCGAGGTCGCTCTTTACGTTGCGCTCGGTGGCCTCGCGGATTTCGGTGAGCAGCTTTTTCTCGATCGCGGGATCCACTTCCCCCCCTCCGGGGGCCAGCTCCGGCGTAGTAATCGCAACCTGCATGATGGGGTCAAGGGTGGGGTCATAGCGCAGGATGACCGGCTTCTCCGTCAACTCCTGGGGCGCCTCGAAGAGGTCCAGGCGATCCCGCACGTCCTGCTGGGCCGCGCTCATGTCCGTATCCCACGTGAATTCGAGGATGATCTCGGAGGTGCCCGGCGAGGATACACTGCTGATTTCCACCAGCCCGGTCACGATGCTGAGCATCTCCTCCAGCGGGCGGGTGACGAGATTTTCCACAACCTCGGGTGCGGCCCCCTCATATTCCGTTCGGACCGTGAGGGTCGGATAGTCCATGTCCGGCATAAGGTTGATGGGCAACTGCTGGTAGGAGCGGACGCCAAATACGATCATCGTGAGGAAGATCATGGCCGTCGTCACGGGACGCCGGATGGCCAGGCGGTAGTTCTTCGGCGCTTCAGGCTGTGCTTCGGTCATGAGGTATCCGTGTCGAGGTCGTGGTTGAACGCGCGTTGGTCGCGGGAAGCCATTCTGAAATCAGGGAGGACAGGGGTTTGCCAATGGAACCGCCCAGGGGTGCGACGGGGCATCATGGGGACACGCGGTCGCGATCAGGACCGTCCCTTGGTTTCGGCGGCCGCCTTGGCTTCCTGCGCGGCCTTTTCTTTCTCCACCTCATCCAGTGCGGCGTCGGCCGATATCTCGCCCCGGGTCTTCAAGGTCGCTTCTAGGTTGCCGACCTCAAGCCAATCCCCTTCGTTTACGGTTTGCTGGCCCAGCGTGATGACGAGGGTGTCATCGCTAATACCGGATAGAACCTCGGTGTAGTTGCTGTCTTCCAGACCAGTCTCCACCTCCACACGGGCGGCAACCCACTGTGGCGTGTTCGTCGCCGGAGATGCCGCCGTGTCTTCCACTGCGACCTGAGCGGCCTGAGCCTCGGCGGCTTCCGCGCCGCGCTGCGCGACCATAACATAACGCCGGGCGTTTTCTTCCACGATGGCGTCTTTCGGGACCACCAGCGCCCCCTGATGGGTATCCATGACCAGGCTGTATCGCGCGAAGGCCGATTCGCGAAGGTAGGGATGATCTTTGGGGTCGAAATCAAGAACCACCTTCACCGATCCCGTCTGGGCATCAACGCCGGGATTGATTCGGCGAACTTTGGCGATAAACTCGCGGTCACCGGAAGAATCTATCGTCACCCGGGCCTCCTGGCCCAGTTTCAGGCGGGGCAGACTGCGCTCCGTCACAAAAATCGGAAGAATGAAGGACGCGGGGTCCACAATACTGAAAACGGGCATTCCCGTGCTGACCAGCATGCCGGCCTGAAGTTTTCGATGTGTAATAACGCCGGCGATGGGGGCCCGGATGGTCAAGTAGGTCAACTGCACTTCCTGCATTTCCAGCGACGCCTTGGACTGCTCATAGGCCGACTTTGCATTATCGCGTTCCGCAGGGCTGATGATACCCTGCCGCATGCCGGCTTCGGCGCGTTCGTAGGATATTTTCTGTTGCGACATGCCCACGCGCGACTGCCGGATCTGCACTTCCATCTCGGCTTTGTCGAGTTCCGCCAAAACCTGATCCTTCTCCACCTTATCTCCCTCCTCCACCAGGATCTCCAGGCAATGGCCCGTGCCCTTGGCCAGCACTTCGACCTGCCGCTCCGCCGTGATGTTGCCCGTCTCTGTCAGATACTCGGACACGTCGCGGCGCTCGGGCTGCGAGGCCTCCACCAGAAAAGGGGTTTTGGTGGGCTTCTCGGCGTTCAAGGCGCTGACCGTGCCTTTTTCCGACTGGTCGCAACCAGCCAGGCCCGCGAGTACAGCGGCGCCAAGAATCCAGCACAAGGACTTTCGCATGGGGGAATCAATTCCTTTCGTATAGAACGCCAGGGCGTGGGGAGCTTTGGTCCAAAATGGTGGCGGGAACGGCTTGCCGGACATTCGATAGTGTCGGTCACCAGCGCCACACCATACCTGCTCGCACGGTCTTTATTACTCAAAGTACCGTAGACACCGGCACCACTCGGACGGGATCCGTTGTACTGTGGCGGGGCTGTTACAGGGGGTGCGCCCCGATACGAAGGGCGCCTGGATTTGTAGATTATACCAGCACGGACTTCAAAGTGTGCAATCGCAGGGTGTGATTTCTTATGATGGGTCACATCGGGGAATCGATGCGCAAATTGCCTTATAATATATTGTTGACACTGAACTGTGAAAATGGCATGATGCCAACATGAATCGTGGTGCCTGATTGGACCAGTGGGATCCGCCGTCGAAACAACCGTCGCGGAAGCAAGGAGTCTGTTGCATGTTTGTGAATCGGGGTAGTGTAACTCGTTTGATGTTAGCCGCTTGCCTGACGGCCATCCTCGCCGGATGCCCTTGGAAGTGGGATAACGGCCTGGCCCTGCTGCTGACACCGCAGGTACTGAACTTCGAAGCCGACCTGGACACGCTCACCTTTCAGGTGCACCGCAATCTAACCAATTCGCCGGTGGAGCCCGTGGTCGTTTCGAGCAATCAACCCTGGATTGTGCCCGAACTGTGCACAGACTCGGCCGACAATTGCCTGGGTATCGGCGTGGTTGACCGCCTGTTCGTGCCCGTGCGTGTCGACCGGAACCTGATGCTGCTGGGCACGAACCGTGGCGAAATCATCGTTCGCACGGGCGGCGCGGCGGATCAGAAGATTACGGTCTACGCCGAGGACATGCTGCAGGTTGATTTTCGGGCCAGTAACCGCCGCCCCGCCGTGGGCCAGGCAGTTAACTTCGAAGACGCCAGCGAGAAAACGGACGACGCGGGTGACGTGATTTCCCGCCTTTGGGAGTTTGGCGACGGAAATACGAGTACCGCGACGGACCCCATCCACGTCTACAATACGCCCGGCCTCTACAGCATTTCGCTCACGGTGACGACGGCCAACGGCGAAGAGACGACCCGCAAGCCTGCCTGGATCACGGTCGGCAGCCCGGCCCCCGTGGTGGACTTCGAAGCCAGCACGACCAACATCTACGAGGGTGAATCGGTCACCTTTACCGACCTTTCCATTGCCCCCACCGAGCCCGTCACGGGCGTGAAGTGGAATTTCGGCGACGGCCGCACCAGCACAGAATCCCGCCCGACCCACCAGTACACGGAGCCGGGCTTGTTTACGGTTTCCCTCACGGTCAATACGGCCAACGGCAGCGAAACCGAAACCAAGACCAACCTGATCGTGGTGCAGCGCAAGCTCGCCCCAATCGCCCGGATCGCGGTGAACCCATCGAGCCCCGTTGCACTGACGCAGGCCCGCTTTTCGGACATTTCCGACGCGGGCTCGGCCGAGATCCAGCAGTGGTTCTGGGATTTTGGCGACGGCGCCACCAGCCGGGTCCAGAACCCAACGCACACCTTCAGCGCAGGTGGAAGCTATGACGTATCCCTGTATGTCGTATCGGCCCACGGCAGCAGCACGGTGACCACGACGATTACCGTCGTCACCATTCCGCCCACGGCCGCCTTCACCGTAAGCGACACGACCCCCTTCATTCTGACTGAAGTTCGCTTCACCAACGGCTCCCTGGCCGGTTCGGCGCCCATCGAGCAGTACCTCTGGGAGTTTGGCGACGGTTCCAGCAGCACGCTGCAGAACCCGACCCACACGTATAACAGCGCTGGCCCCTTCAATGTGCGGCTGACGGTCATCAGCGATCATGGGTCGGACACGGCAACGGTAGTGGTTACCGTATCGTTCCAGCCCCCCACGGCCAATTTCTCGGGCGCTCCCCGCAGCCCCAGCGTGGGTCAAGCGGTGCAGTTCCAGGATCTCTCCATCCCCGGCACCGCGGCGGTGAACCAGTGGCTGTGGGATTTTGGCGATCCCGACAGTGGCGACGGGAACCTGAGCAACCTCCAGAATCCCTCTCACACCTACAACGCGCCCGGCTTCTACACGGTCACGTTGACGGTCCGTACACCCGTGACGACGGACAATTCCGACACCGAGACGAAGACGGCCTACATTCAGGTGGTTCAGGCACCGGTACCGGCCTTCTCCTTCAGTGCAAACAATCCGGACCGCCCGGACATCGTCCAGTTCGCCAATGAAACCGTGGCCGGCAGCGAACCGAGTTCCAGCTATATCTATCTCTGGAATTTCGGCGACCCCACCAGCATCGCGAACACAAGCACCTCGGAGAACCCCACCCACGAGTTCACCACTGCCGGCAACTTCACCGTCACGCTGACGGTGCAGACTGGAACCCGCGAGGTGAGCATCTCCCAGGTCGTATCCATCGTCTTCGACCCGCCGACGGTCGACTTCTCCGTGGAGACGGATGAACTTACGCCCCGTGAGGACGTCCTGGTGGACGGCGCGCTGACGACGGACTCGCTCCAGTTCACCAGCCTCATCACCCCCGGCACGGAAACGGAGCCGGCGGACTTCACCTATGCGTGGGACTTTGGCGATGGCGAATCCAGCACGCTGGAAGAGCCCACGCACACCTATGCAAACAGCGGCACCTACACCGTGACCTTCACCGTAACGACGCCCACCAGCGTGACCACGGCAACCCACGATGTGGCCATCGACGAGCCGCCCGCGCCTGAGTTCAGCGCCATTCCCCGCATTGCGACCCGGAACGTGAATATCCAGTTCTTCGACCAGTCGGACGACACCAACAGCCAGCCCATCGAGGGCCGCCTGTGGCAGTTTGGCGACGGTTTCATTGCGACCGGCGAGAATCCGACCCACGCCTATGAGACGGCGGGAAGCTACGATGTGACGCTGACGCTGAGCTTTACCCACGCAATCACGGGTGCGCCCATGTCCATCAGCCTGACCGAGGAAGACTTCATCCAGATTAACCCATAAGCTCGCTGAAGCCTCTCCGGCGCCCCCGCCCATGGCGGGGGCGCCTTTTTTATGCGGGACACCAGGTCGGCGCATGATGTAAAGGCCGTCCCAACATTGACTTGCCCGATCCACGCATGCTATTATTCTCGGGTTTGTGCCCGAAGTCCTGTTGCGTGTTACGGATAGCTTGCTTCGGCCCGTACATCGCACCATACCGTGACGCCCCGTCCCCGGGAAAACCTGAGCAATGAGAGGATGCACCATGACCAAGATGAAAATCGGTTTGGTCGGGTGTGGCAATATCGGCGCCGACATCTGCATCGCCCTTCACAAAGGGGGGATTCCGGCCGAAGTCGTGGCGCTGACGGACGTGGATAAAGACCGCGCGGCCGTGCTGGTGCGCACCTTTCAGCTTAATGCCCGAATTTGCACGCTGGACGAACTGGCGGAGCAGGTTGATTTTATTGTAGAATGCGCGGTTGCGAGCGTCGTGAAGGACGTTCTCGAGGTGGCGATACGTCACCATAAGGACTGTCTCGTGATGAGCGTGGGCGGGCTAATGGCCCTCCCGGAAGAGATCGAGCGCGCAAAGCAGAGCGGAATACAAGTACGGATTCCCTCGGGCGCCTTGTGCGGCCTGGACGGCATCCGAGCCGCCATGGAGGGCGGATTGCACATGGTCACGTTGACCACGCGCAAGCCCCCGGAAGGATTGGCCGGTGCGCCCTATCTGGTCGAGAACAACATTGATATAAGTAACCTGACCGAACCCAAGGTGGTCTTTGAAGGCAACGCCCTGGAAGCGGTAAAGGCCTTTCCGGCCAACGTAAACGTGGCGGGCGCACTGAGTCTCATGGGTATCGGCCCGAAAGAGACGCGGGTTTGCGTCATTGCCGATCCGAACGCGACCCGGAACAGCCACGAAGTGGATGCCGAAGGCGCCTTTGGGAGCCTGAAAGCCATTACAACCAATTTGCCGTCGCCGAGAAACGCAAAATCGAGCTACCTGGCGTCGCTCTCGGCCAGTGCGGAACTCCGCGCGGCCGCGACGGCTTTTAGTCGGCAGTTTGCCGAAACTTGATGATACACGGGCCGCGCGAGTGGCCGCGTTGAATTACATCGCAGGATGCAATCCGAACCCCATGGGGAACGGAGGCGCCTGGAAACGAGGAACATGACCCCTGTGCGCCGTTGTGGCCCGCAGGCATCGTTAAGAAATGGAGACCAACCATGTACGCTGTAGTGGTTACAGGCGGAAAGCAGTATAAGGTTGCCGAAGGCGACCGGCTGCGGGTGGAAAAGCTGGATGCCCCCGTCGGCGGCCAGGTAGAGCTGGGCAAGGTGTGCCTGCTCGTCAATGGCGATGGCATCATCGCCGAGCCCGGCGCGCTCAGCAGCGCACGTGTTATTGCCGAGGTGACGGATGAGGGCAAGCGCAAGAAGATCTGCGTTTTCAAGAAGAAACGCAGGAAAGGCTACATGCGCACCCAGGGCCATCGCCAATTGTTCACCGAAATCACGATTCGCGAAATCAAAGCATAAGAGAGAGGTTCCTCAATGGCACACAAGAAAGCAGGCGGTAGTTCTCGCAACGGCCGCGACAGTGAGTCCAAACGCCTTGGTGTAAAGCTCTACGGTGGCCAGAAGGCCATCGCGGGCAACATTATCGTGCGCCAGCGCGGCACCAAGTTCGCCGCGGGCAAGAACTGCGGTCTTGGCAAGGACCATACCCTCTTTGCCCTGGCCGACGGCGTCGTGCAGTTTCGGTTCTTCAAGAAAGGCCGGCAGTGCGTTGACATCGTACCGGCGGCCGAATAACGGCCGGCGGCAGCACCGGCAGCCATGTTTGTAGATCGCGTCCGAATTAAAGTTATCGGTGGCCATGGCGGCGACGGGTGCTGTAGTTTTCGAAAAGAAGCGTACGTCCCCCTCGGTGGCCCCGATGGCGGAGACGGTGGAAAAGGCGGCGATATTTATATCGCTGCCTCTTCGCGTTATACCTCCCTCATGGACCTGCGCTACCATCCCCTATGGAAGGGCAACCGCGGACTCCACGGCAAGGGAAAGTGCCTCCATGGCCGGGGCGGCGACGACGTCATACTCCCCGTGCCTTGCGGCACCATGGTGCTCGATCCCGAGACCGGGGAATTGCTGGCCGACCTCACCGAGGAAGACCAGTCTTTCCGCGTGGGCCGGGGCGGCAAAGGGGGAAAGGGCAACACCCGCTTCAAGACCTCGGCCAACAAAGCGCCCCGTTTTGCGGAGCGCGGCGAACCCGGCGAGGAACGCGAGTTTGTACTGGAACTGAAGCTGATCGCGGAGGTGGGCTTCGTGGGGTTGCCCAATGCCGGCAAGTCCACCCTCCTCTCCGCCATTTCCGCGGCGACGCCGAAGATTGGCAACTATCCCTTCACGACCATAACACCCAATCTGGGTATCGTACAGTTGAGCGACCACCGCACCCTGGCCGTGGCGGATATCCCCGGTATTATCGAGGGCGCCGCCGAAGGCAAAGGCCTGGGGCTGGATTTCCTGCGCCATATCGAGCGTACGCGGGTCTTGCTTTTCCTGATCGATCTGGGCGATGGCGAACCTGTGGAGACCCTGGAGACGCTGAGAAGTGAACTCCGTCAGCACAGCGACGTCTTCGATTCCCGGCCCGTCGTGTACGCGCTGAACAAAGCCGATATCACCGAGAACCGCGAGCGGTATGAATCCGTGAAGGACGCTTTTCCCGGCGCGCACCTGATTTCCGGCGCGACGGGCGAAGGAATTCCCGCCCTGCTCGAACATCTCTGGACTGAGGTGGAAGCGGCGCGCAAAGCCGAACTCTACGGTGAAAAACCGCCCGAACCTGAGCGTGAATATACCTACGAAGCGCCCTATGATGTTATTCGAATCGCAGGCGGTTTCCGTATCGAGGGCGAACGCCCCGTGCGCGCCGTGCGCATGACCGACTTCGGCAATCCGGAAGGCGCCGAACATCTCCAGAAAGTGCTGGAAAAGATGGGGATTTTCCGGGCGCTGAAACGCCTCGGCGCGGAAGAAGGCCAATCCATCTTCATCGGCGATCTGGAACTTGAGTATCACCCGGACTAAGGGCCATACTACCGGCCGCAGCGACCTGATAATTTCGGCCCTGAGAAACACCGCTCCCTATGAAATTTGATCCCGACGCCCTGGAAACACTCGTCATCAAGATCGGAACCAGCCTTCTGAGCGGGCGTCGCGCCTTCGAAGGCCATGTGATGGAGTCGGTCGTCAAGGAAATTTGCGCCCTCAAGAAGGACCACCGAATCAACGTGCTCATCGTGAGTTCGGGGGCCATCGGCTGCGGCATGAACACCTTGAAGATGACCGAGCGCCCCTCGGCCCTCCCCGATAAGCAGGCCGTCGCGGCCGTGGGCCAGGCCACCCTCATGCACTATTACGAGACCCTCTTCATGACCTATGGCGAGGGGCTCCATACCGCTCAGGTGCTCCTTACCCTGCGCGATCTCGATCTGCGCGACAGCTACCTGAACGTCCGCAATACCATTAAGAATCTCTTTAATATGAAGAGCGTCATTCCCATCGTCAACGAGAACGATTCCACCGCGGTGGAACAGTTGCGATTCGGCGACAACGACACCCTCTCCGCCAAGATCGCGGCCAAGCTCAATGCCGGTCTGCTCATCATCCTCAGTGACATCGACGGCCTCTACGCCGGCAATCCCCAGCGCAATCCCGATGCACCGCACATCCCCGAGGTCGAAGAGATAACACCCGAGATCATCCAGTATGCGGGCGGCGCGGGCACTCTGACCGGCACCGGCGGCATGCGCACCAAGCTTGATGCCGCTCGAATCGCCTTCGCGGCCGGCGTCCCCACCATCATCACCAACGGGCACACACCCAACGTGCTTCATGGCGTATTGTCGGGCGAGGCGCGTTGCACCCACTTCAAACCCGCCGAATCCGCACTTTCCCACCGCAAGCGCTGGATTGCCTTCGGCCGCACGGCCCAGGGCACACTGAAGATCGACCGGGGCGCCTGCGATGCCATTCAGACCCACGGCAAGAGCCTCCTTTCCGCTGGCATCACGGATTCGACGGGCCACTTCCACGTGGGTGACGCGGTGGAGATCCGGGGGGAAGACGGCGGCCTCATCGCACGGGCGCTGGTAAACTACTCGAGCGACGACGTGCGGAAGATTATGGGCCACCAAAGCCATGAAATCACCGCGATCCTCGGGGCAAAGCTGTACGACGAAGTTGTCCATCGCGACAATCTCGTGCTGATCTGATCCCCTTCCCCCTTCCCTCTTCCCGAAATGCCCAAAGCCGACGCCTGTCGGTGGCGATACGCGCGTATCGACGCACTCCACTGAAAAAATGGTAAATGTCCATTAATAGGCGAGCAGTTTGTTTTATAATCGAAATTAGGGTAGCATACGGGGTATGCAAGGCAAAGGAGTTGCAGTGTGACTTGCCAACCAGTCATCTGGGCCGACAACACGCTCAACATCATCGATCAAACCCGGCTGCCCGAGGAACTGCGCAGGATTGAACTGGGTACGGTCGCCGATGTTTGGGACGCCATCAAGCAGCTCAAAGTTCGCGGCGCACCCGCCATCGGTATTTGTGCGGCGTTTGGGGTGCTCGTTGGCCTTCTCGAACGGCGCCCCGACGGGTTGGCGGAGTCGAGGACCTCGACGGCGGAAGTCACGCGTTTCCTCGCCACCTCGCGCCCGACGGCGGTAAATCTCTTCTGGGCGCTGGAGCGCATGGAACGGCGGGCCGCAGCCGTCGACGCTGGCGCATCGACGTCCGAGTTCTTCAAGGCGCTTGAAGCGGAAGCGCTGGATATCCTGGCCGAAGATCTGGACCAGTGCCGACGAATCGGCCAGTTCGGAGCCCATTTGGTCCACGAGGGCGCGGGCGTTCTAACCCACTGCAACGCGGGCGCTCTGGCTACGGGCGGCCACGGCACGGCACTTTCCGTACTCTACCAGGCCAAATCGGAAGGCCGGAATTTCCATGTCTTCGCCGATGAAACCCGGCCATTGCTGCAGGGCGCGCGTCTTACGACCTGGGAGCTTCAGCAGGCCGGTATCGACACGACCCTGATCTGCGATAATGCGGCCGCCCAGGTCATGCGCGAGGGCCGGATCGATCTGGTCATCGTCGGTGCGGACCGCATTGCTGCGAACGGCGATACCGCCAACAAAATAGGCACCTACGGGCTCGCCGTGCTGGCGGAGGCCCACGATATCCCGCTGTACGTCGCGGCGCCGACGTCCACGCTGGATGCGAAACTCGCCGACGGCGACGCCATTCCCATCGAGGAACGGGATCCAGATGAGGTCACCCATGGGTTTGGGAGGGCCACGGCTCCCGCCGGGGTTCGGGTATATAATCCCGCCTTTGATGTAACACCCGCCGCGCTGATAGCGGGTATAATCACAGAGTACGGCATTGTGACCCCGCCCTACGATAACAGTTTGCGCCAGATATTCAGTCACCTCGATACGACTTGAAGGATACCGACGAGCTCCATGTACGAGACTCTCGCAAACCACGTGATGAAACTGCCCAGAGAGAAGGTTTCCGAACTTTTTCTGGACGACATCGCTATTTGCGCCGCGTGGTACGAGTCGCACCATGGCAACAGCGAGATTCAGGAATCCTACCAACTGCTCCGTCAGATTTTCGATATCTGGATCACGGAGGTCAAAGCGCCCCGCACCGACACCATGGGCTACCGCCAGCAGCCTCTGACCCGCGCGCTGCTCAAGGAACTGACCGATGGCAATGTAACACGGCTTGAGCGGGACGAACTCGACTTTCTTTCTTTTGCATCGGGTTTGGCCCGCCGAAGCGGCAAGTTGGATCTCTTCCGGCGGACAATGTCGTGTCTTGCGCCTCACACCAGGGACATTGAGCACGCACGCAAACATAAACCGGTCGTGCCTGGTTGCCCCGCGCTCAGTCGACGTCTTGCGGTTATCACCGCGGCGGAATTAAAGTCCGCGGAGTCGCGCGATGTGCGCACTTTCGGCGGGCTCAACCACCCCATACGCGGCCCCGTTTACATGCGTGAAGGCGACCTCCTGATCCTCTCGGATGTCCCCCCGGAATGTACCGTGGTGGTGGACAAGGGCAGTTGCTTTGTCCGGGGCGACGTCCAGGGCAATGTGGCGACGACCATCGGCTGCGAAATCATGGGGAATCTTTCAGGCGTCGTCGTTGCGCGCCGGGGTAGCGTGAGCGCGAAGGATATCCTCAACCAGGCCACGGTGATCTCAAAGGAGAGTTCGGTGCGCGCCATGGCGGTGGAGGAGCCGCGGATTATTTTCGCCGCGCGAGAAATTGAGATTTCCGGGAACGCCATCGGGGGGCGCTATTTCGGTAGAAAGATCACCGTGGGGGGCGATTTTGTGGGGGGCGAACTCTATGCCACCGAATGGGCCGAGGCTGCGAATTTCGTGTGCACGGAAGAGCGCAACATCAATATTTGCCTGCTGCGGGGCCTCAGTTGCCAGGACTATGGCGAAGTGCTCACGCTGGAATCCGGACGCATGCTGAATTCCGCCATGAAACTGCGTCAGCGGCTCGCCAATGTGGAAGAACTTATCGAAATAACCGAGCGCGAAGCGGACAACCTAGCGGGCAACGTCTTGATGTACATCCTCGGCGAGGAGAGCACAAAGGAGCAGGTCCACAACGTGGAGAAGCTGCGGCGCAAGCTTTCCTTCCTCGAGCGGCTGCTCTCGGGAATCCGCTCCGTCATGGTGGCGGCGGAAGACCGCCTGAACCTGATGGCCTCGATGAAGGGCGGCGCCGACGCCTCAAGTGGCTCGGCGGAGGAGCAGGCGACGCTCGATGATCTGCGCCGGGAGTTGACCATGCTCTCGAACGAGGGGAGTATCGACACCGAGCTGCAGGCGGACAAAGAGGAAGTGCTTTACCTCGGCCGCAAGTTGCAGCGGAAGGGCCTGGCGCCCCAGGGGGTGGAGCAGGTACTCACCCGGCTGTTGTCCAAGTGCGACGAGGTTCAGGAGAAGTTCGACACGCTGTCCCAGGCAATCACCCGGGACGAACAGGAAATCGAACGCGCCATGGGCCGCGCGGCGCTGCTGGAACGGGCGAAGGCGGAATGCTCGCGGGTCGAAATGCTCCGCCAACTCCTGGCGGCCGCGCGCAAACGGCCCGACGCCGATCTTTTTAAGATGCGCGCCAATGACCGCTATGTGAAGGTGCTGCTCCGCACCATGGAAATCCGTATGTCCCGAGTAACGGGCTACCTGGCGACCTGCCGAGAAATTGCCGCCCGCATCGAGGAACTCCGGGAGCGCCTGTGGACTGAATACATGGTCTCCCTGCCCGATCACGTGCTTCAGGGTTGGGCGGTGGGCGGTGCGCGGGTGCGCGGCTGCTTCACGCCTGGTATCGTCATCTGCGCCTGGCGCCACCTGCTGGAAGAAGAAAAGGGCATGGGCAGGAGCCGGATCGTCACGAAGCCCTGGGAGAATGGCATCCCCGCGCGGCAGACCTATCTGCGAACGGAAAAGAGCACCATCGAGCCTCTGGGCGAGGCGGAACCCATCATGATCAGCGGATCCATCAACGTCTGATCCCCTTTCCCGGGCTTCGCCTGCCTCACGTTGTGTTCGTCTGCTTTTATTGCACGCAAAGGCGTGAAGGCGCAAAGAATATTGGGATGCGAGTTCAATTTGGGGTCGCCCGGATTGCAGGGGGAATCAATCGGCGAGTAACGATTCCTTTTCATCTTCCTTTTCCTTTTTTTCGTGCTTTTCGTGGTGAAACATCCGGTTGCGGGTGGAGGCCGCGCTACGAGAATTCGGTGTGAGAATTCGACTGTCCACGCCGTGAAGGCCCCGTGACCGACAAGATGCGCGTCTCCGTGCGCCGCCATCCGTTGAGTGCGGCCGGAGGCCCGTGGTATCATGCGCTCGCGAGTGTGAGCCGGTATTCCCGGCGGGCCAAATCCAGCAAGGGGAAGTCTTGTCAGCATGAGTGAAGCAACCCAGATCGTGGCCATTGATGGCCCCGCCGGCGCCGGCAAGAGCACGACCGCGAAACATGTGGCGCGAATCCTGGGCTTTGCCTTCCTGGACACGGGCGCCATGTACCGGGCGGCGACCTGGTGGGCCCTGGATCAGGGCGTCAATCTGGATGAACCCGAAGCGCTGGCCGCGAACACGGCAAGGATGACGCTGGAAATTGAAGAATCCGATAAAGGGCAAGTCGTGCGGGTGAACGGGGTCGATGTAAGCGACGCGATACGCACACCCGCGATCACGAACCTGATTTACAAGCTTGACCAGAATTCGAGCGTGCGCGCCCAACTGGTGGCGCTACAGCGCCGTTTTGGCGAGCAGCAGCCCACCGTGGCCGAAGGCCGTGACATCGGCACGGTCGTATTTCCCAAAGCCCGGTGCAAAATATTCCTGGACGCCTCGCTGGATGCGCGCACGGAACGGCGCGCGCGGCAACTGCAGGAAAAGGGCGCCCCTGTTGATTTGGAGAAGCTCCGTGCGGACCTCCACGAACGGGATGAACAAAGTCGCAACCGGGCGGATTCGCCCCTGAGACAAGCCGACGACGCGATCTTACTCGATACCACGACCTTGACCTTCGAGGAAGCGGTGGACGAAATCGTCGCACTGGCGCGAAAGGTACTGTGAACGGACTCGGCGTCAGCAACAAGTGGAACATAGCCCCCCAGAATCACCCGGGGGTACAGCACTTGTCTGCGGCCTTGGGTATCCCCCCCATTCTCGCGCAATTGTTGATTCTGCGGGGACTGGATACCCCCGAGGCCGCCCAGACCTTTCTCACGCCTTCGCTCCAGCACTTGTCCGATCCCTTTCTACTGACCGGCATGCGGGAGGCGGTCGACCGTATCACGCGCGCGCGCGACGCGGGCGAACATGTGCTCGTCTTCGGCGACTACGACGTGGACGGGATCAGCGGCACAGCGATTCTGGTGAACGGTCTCAAGCGCTTCGGGCTGACGCGGGTCAGCTTCAACATGCCCAAACGGCTCACCGAGGGCTACGGCCTGGACAATGATCACGTGGACGAGGCCCTGGCTCAGGGGGTCTCGCTGATCGTAACCGTGGACAACGGCATCGCCGCCCATGGCCCCGCGGCTCATACGCGGGCCGTCGGCCTCGATTTGATCATTACCGACCATCACTCGATTGAACATGGCCTGCCGGATGCCCTCGCGGTGATCAATCCCCAGCGGGAACCGGAGACCTATCCGGGCCGCTTTCTTTGCGGTGCGGGCGTGGCGTTCCAACTCGCCACCGCACTGAACGGGACGCCCAACGATCTGGATATCGCGGCACTCGGCACGGTGGCGGATATCGTCCCCCTGCTGGAAGAGAACCGGGTCATCGTGGCCCTCGGCCTGAAGCATATTGCCCGATACCAGCGCAACGGCATTGCCAAGCTCGCGAGCGTGGCGGGAATCGATATTCAATCCATCACCTCGGTGGACATCGGCTTTCAGATTGGGCCGCGGATCAACGCGGCGGGCCGCCTGAACAACGGGCTGGCCGCCCTCCATCTGTTGCTGACGGAATGCCCCGACCAGGCCACGGAGATGGCGAATTTTCTAAATGACGCGAACGCGGAGCGGCGCAGCATCGAGAAAGATATTTACGAGGAAGCTCTCGAAGAGCTGGATGCCTGCTTTTCGCCCGCGCAACGGGGCATCGTGCTCGCGCGAGATGGCTGGCATCCCGGCGTCATCGGGATCGTGGCCTCCAAGATCCAAGGCCGCTACCATCGCCCCGTCGTAATCATCGCCGTGGGGGAAGACGGCCTGGGCCGCGGCTCCGCCCGCGCCAATGGCGGCTTCGACATGGTGAGGGCCTTCCGAGGCTGCCAGGAGCATTTGGTGAAATTCGGCGGCCACCGTTCCGCCGCCGGCATGACCATCGACATGGAGAATCTGAAGCGATTCAGCGCGTCCTTCGAGCAGGCCGCCCGGGAACAATTGGGCGACGGGGAAATCATCTCGGAACTTGACGTGGACGTTATCGCGTCGCTCAGCGAGCTTGACCCCGTCCTGTTGAACGCGATTGCCCGGCTCGAACCGCTGGGACACCACAACCCCGCGCCGGTGTTCTGCACGCTCGGCGTAGAGGCCCTCGGCGCGTCCGCACGTATCCTCAAAGACCAACACCTCAAGGTGTCTTTCCGGCAGGGGGATACAGTGGTGCCCGCTATCGGCTTCAACATGGCGGAGCGCTTCTACACCGAAGATCTGACGGGACTGGTGGATATCGCCTATACCCCCCAGTTCAACGTGTGGCGCGGCGAGACCACCATTCAATTGTTGCTGAAGGACATCCGCCCCGCCGCGGGTTGAGTCCGGGAAAGCCCGTGAAGGGATGCGGCCGTACGATTGGCGTGATCCCCGCTTTCATAGAGGGGCCGCACATCCAGCGTTGTAAACTGCCAGTCGAGGATTCCCCGGGATATGCGAAGAGGCCCGTCGATACGCTGAATGGTG
Source organism: Candidatus Hydrogenedentales bacterium (assembly GCA_041859365.1). GTDB lineage: Bacteria > Hydrogenedentota > Hydrogenedentia > Hydrogenedentales > JAEUWI01 > JAEUWI01. Next base: position 10,266 of record JBHEKR010000269.1, on the reverse strand, counting down.
TGACCGCCCTCTTGGAACTCAGTGCGCACCCAATAATTGCCGGGCCGGGAGAGGATCGCGGAGTAGACCGACGAGGGCTCGAGGGGCTTCGGCAATCGATTGGCGGCCACGGCGACCTCCTGCTCGGACACGCCCACGGCGATGAAGGTGACAGGGGCATCGCTCGCGTTCTCCAAATGAAGCCGCGTGACACTGGTCGTGTCGGGTTCGCCGCAGCCGGCTGCAAGAAGTAAAGCGACGAGCACGACCGGGGCCGTGTGAGATTTGTGTGGGTACATGTTCATGAACACCTCCAAAACTGCCCGGGCTTTGCGCCACTTTATGGGAAGGTCATCACTATTGTATCCATAAGAACGCTGGGAGTTACACGGATTTGGACAGATGTTCCAGAATCTGGCAATATTTTTCGTCGGACGCGGCGGCCATTTTTGACTATTCTCAATTCACAGTGCGATGGTCAGCAAATATCCCACCCGCTGGCGGAAATGATTCCGCGCTATGTCCGCGCGCCGAAGGCCGCTGAGTTGTCCGCAAGCGGCCTGCATTCTCTTCCCTGATCGTGGTAGACTTGACCCCATGCCTGCGTGTATTTCTTTTGCGAATGTGTCCAAGTTCTACGGCTCCCACTTTGCCGTGGGCGGCTTCACGCTCGAAATAGATCCCGGGGAGACCATCGGTCTTCTGGGCCCCAATGGCGCGGGCAAGAGCACGGTGCTGTACATGCTCACCGGTCTCGTCCGGCCAACTTCGGGGAGCATCTCGATATTCGGCAAGGACCTGCGGGACAACTTCGTGGACATTGCCGCGCGCATGGGGGCGCTGGTTGAGCGACCAGCCTTTTATGAGTATCTCTCCGTCCGGCGCAACCTTCACATTCACGCCATGCTTTCCCGGCGCGACGTGAATCTGGATCGGGCGCTGGATCTGGCCAACATGCTGGAGCACGGCGAAGTGCGCTCCGATGAGCTTTCACAGGGGCTGCACCAGCGCCTGGGGCTGGCCATGGCCATGTTGACGGAACCGGAGCTACTCATTCTGGATGAACCCACGGCCGGCCTTGATCCCGAGGCGACCCAGGATATTCTTTCGCTGCTGCGGCGACTCGGCGAGGAGACGCGGGTCACGATACTGTTTTCGAGTCATCTGATGCACGAGGTGGAAACGCTGTGCAACCGCGTCGCCATTTTGAACAAGGGGCGGCTGGTGTCCTGCGAAGACACCGCGGCCCTGATCTCCTTTGACCGCAGCCACGTCGAAGTGCTGCTGGAGGGCTCCGAAAACGCAGCGCGACGCCTTATGGAGCAGGAATGGGTCCTCAAGGCTACGGCTAAACCAGGTCGGATATTCGTGCAGCTTCGGGACGAGAACATCCACCAGTTGAACAGCTTTCTGATCCATGCGGGCTATCAGGTCTCGGGGGTGATCCCCCGGCGTCGCACGCTCCAGGATTACTTCCTGAAGGTGATGAACACGCAATGATGGACGGCGGGAAGGGACACTGCGGCGTATGATAAGGCGAATCTGGCTTCTTTACCGGATCGAGGTATTCAAGGCGTCACGTCGGCGCCAGCCGTATGTGGGACCGTTGCTCCTCGCCGTACTGGTGCTTTTGTCCCCGCTGATACGCCCCATCGCCCGAGATGGCCTGCATGACTACGGGTTCATTGCCTACATTACGCCTGTCGCCCTCAATTTTTTAGGTTTCATCATGCTCCTCACTTTTGCGTCGACTCTGGTCGTCTCGGAGACGGCACGAGGCAGCGTACGGGCGATCCTGCTGCGTCCTGTCCTACGGGAAGAATTCATCCTGGCCAAGCTTCTGCTCGGTTTCAGCTATGCGGCCCTGCTTACGGCGGTGGTCGGAGTTTTTGCCTGGGCGGTGGCCTGGTTTCGCGGCGAACTGATGGGCGTGCACGTGGGTGGCGAACTGATCTTTACGACCGGCGAGATGTGGAAGAGTTATATGGCTGGGGCCCTGCTTTCTCTTCTACCGCAGTGGGCCGGGGTCAGCGTGGCGCTGCTCTTTTCCACCCTGGCGCGGAGCACCAGTATGGCCATCAGCCTCAGTCTCGGGGCGTGGATTCTCGTCGATCTCGCCAAATACCCACTGGGTATTGCCCCCTTTGTGTTTACAACCTACCTGGAAGCCCCCTGGCGTATCTTCTCCGGCCAGTGCGATGCTCTGGCACAACCCTGGATGCCCATGGCGGCGTGGTGCGCCGGGACCTCCGTACTGCTCATCGCGGCACCCGCGGTACTCGCTATTGTGGTGTTCAAGCGGCGGAATCTGGGCGCATGCTGACCTTGGTGGCCCTGCTGGCCCTGGGCCAGATTTCCTTTGAGGCGCAGCCCCTGCCCGACCTGCGGATTGGACCGGTCACGCCCTTCACGGGCCAACCCACCACAAATTATCTCCAGTGGGATCTGGATGGAAACGGCGCGCTGGATCTTGTCCTGCCCGGGTACGTTTGTCTCCAGGAACAAGGTCGATTCCCCGAATCGAGGCGGGTACCGCTTCCGCCATGCGCCGTTGCCGTGGAAGCGGACCTATTTGGTGGGAAACTGTACTATCGAGGCCAGGACACGCTGCAAGTACATTCCTGGGCCGAGGACCGTTGGAATCCGGAGCTGGAGCAGTCCCTCGAACGGCCCGGGAATGAAATCTCCTTCAGCGCCGTGGGCGAGGGCGGCGCGGTTCCGGTGTTTCGGCGCTTCACTTGCGACCTCGATGGCGATCAGGTTCCAGAGCTGGTGGATCTGGATACGGACGGCGTCCACCTGTACCGACGTGGGCCGGACCGTTACGAAACTGCGGGGATGCTTGCCGTCTTCCCCACCACCGTGATCAATCGCTCCGGCCCGCAGACGATCTGGCCGCCGACCGAACGCCAGGTGGTGCTCCCGGAGCAGCGTATGTCCTGTCGGTTGTTGTTGATGGACCGCGCCCTCTCGGTCATCATCGATCTCGATGGCGCGGAGGGCAAGGCCCGTTTTCGGCGGGATAATCTTGCGTTGGATCTCGACGGGGAGCACAATTTTGTCGTATCCGCCACGGACAGCTTCACTTCGGATGAAGTGCCGGATCATGTCCGACCGTGCCACCTCAACGACGACACGATCCCGGATTACGCGGGCGCTCACTGGGTGCTCTCGGACGTGGCGGCGGTACCGATGCCTGTTCACGAAACCTGGGCGAGTCTCGACGGGGGCAAAACGTTTCAGATTGAGCGCGCGACGACCTTTCACAATTTCCGGCCCTACACCTCCTTTGTGGATTTCGATTCGGACGGCGATCAGGACATGATCGTCGAGTCCACGGGGTTCTTCGAACTGGGCCTCCGGGAATCGATCAACCAGTACCTCTCCAGTAAGATGATTCCCCACACAATTCGGATACTCCCCCAGATCGATGGCCGATTTTCCGACGAGTCCCTCGTCTGCGAGGTGTCGCTGGCGCTGGAGGCGCCGCCGGTTTCGCCGGGCCCCATGCTGGCCCGGTACCAGGCGGGCGAGCTGGTCAATCTGACCGGGGACTTCAACGGTGATGGATTCCGGGATCTCGCTTGCCGACGCAGCGCCACCGAAATCGATATCCGGCTGGCCGACGGCTGGCGGCGCTTCGAGCCCACGCCCACCACGACTATCGCCGTTCCTGCACAGGCCCACGTGGCTGTTTCGGATATCAACGGCGATGGGCTGTCGGACGTCCTGGTGCGCTGGGAAGAGGAAGGCCCGGAGGACCTAATCCCCCATGTCATCGGTCATTTCGCGCGAAAGGCCTCGCCATGATCACCGTTGCCGCCGCGCTGACCCTCATGACCGGGGGGGCCCTGCTCCAGGCGCAGATGCTGCCCTGGACGCCCGAGAAGTCCGCTTGCTTCACCACCGACGTCAATCTGGACGGTCGGGCGGAGATCTGCATCCTTCAGGAGCAATTGCTCCATATCTACGACCACAGGTCAGAATCGCCCCTGTACTCCATTGCGCTGCCCGCCCGAACCACGGCAATCGACATTGCCGACGTAAACGACGACCAGGCGGCCGACCTGATCGCGCTGCGGGGGGAAGAGGTGCTGCGCTACCCCCTCTCCGGCGGCAATGCCCCCGAAGCGGAGGTCCTTTTCACACAACAGAGCCAATTCAGCCGGGCGGATGGCTATCCCTTTCCCGCAGTGCTGATCGTAGACCGAGGTGACGGCCCGCTCGTCGCGCTGCCCACGGAAGAGGCTCTGGAAGTGCGTAAGCTCAATGGCGAACTGGTAAACAGCTACCCCATCGGCATCAATGCGCCGTACCACGTTTCCATCGGAAAACCATTCAGCTACTGGGTCAATCAGCATGCCCAATCCGGTCCGGCGAACGCGCTGGAGTTTCGCGTGAACCGGCTGGCCAGTTTCAAGCCCCTCCTCCCCGACGATGCCTTCCCCATTGATGTGGCCGGACGCCCGCCCCAGCGGTTGGGGCTGAGTCGGCAACAGTGGGAAGCGGACGAACACCGCCCGGAGAGTTGGCCCTGGTTTTACGTCGCCCAGTCGCAGATGGAGGACATTCGGGCGTTATACCGCCAGTCGGAGTCCAATTCCGATGCCACTACGATCCGTGTCCGCACCCTTTCATCGACCGGAGAGACGAGTGGGGTCTCCGCCGAGGTGATGGGACCACCGCGCCTCTATCCCGGTTCGCTGGTCCTGCACCCGGATTCTCTCCCGGATTTCAACGGTGACGGATTCAGCGATATCATGTTGTGGAAAGCGCCCCGTCCGGGCTTGTCCGCGGACGCTCTGGCGCGGGCACTCACGAGCAATCGCTGGCCGCTGAATATCACGACCCACGTTTACCTGCCGGACAAGAAGCGTTTTTCACCCCGGCCCCAGACCCTGATCGGCATCGAGATACCGGTCGCCTGGTTCATGGCCCCCACACCCCAGGGCCCCCTTCAGGCGCTTATTCTTCGCGATTTTAACGGGGATGGCCGGACGGATTTTGGTTGTCTCACGGCGCAGGATACGTTTACGGCGTGGAAGGCGGAGGGAGAGGGTCTTGCGGCGGCGCCGGCAGTCGAGGAGCGCTTTTCGGCCCCGGTGGACGAAGTCATGTTTGAAACGGATCTGGATGGGAGAGGCGCCACGAGCATCGCTCTACGCTGCGGAAACCAGCTCGCCATCCTGCGGCCCAGTCCGGTGCTGCCGACCGACTGAGGCACAGCCCCTCAAGGCTGGACGTCGGCGGCCACCTGCATGCGGCTCACCTGCTTCTTCAGGGCCAGGGCAATATCCTCCGCGTCCTGGTCCCGTTTCGCCCCACGGTACAGGTGGGTCAAACGCAAGGTTGCGAGGCGGGAAAGCGCGATGGATTCTTCCGGGCTCAAGCTCTCGGGTATTCCCCCCATGGCGTCAAACACCGCGCGGTAGTTCGTCTCGGCGAGATCGTGGTGTCCCGCCCGCTCGTACAACTGGCCCAGGAGCAACTGGAGCTTGTAGCCCGCGCCTCCGGAGGGCGGTGCGTCCTTCAACCGCGCGCTGGCCCGTTCAAGCGCCTCCGGGTCACGCCCCGCCTGCATGAGCATTTGCACCATCTGGTGCTGGATCTCCTCCTGCAACAAAGGGTCGACCGCCATCTCCAGGGCCTTTTCAAACGCCAGTTGCGCCTGCTCAAAGTCGGGGGGGCTCATTTGGGTGTAGAGCTCGGCGCGCGCCTCGTGCAGCAGGGCGGCCTGTTCCTGGTTGTGGGGCAGGGCCAGCGCCGCCTCCAACTGGCGGAGCCCGGCTTCCGGCGAAAGGTTGTTAAGGGCCGCCTGGGCCACATCGCTGGCGGGGCCGCTTCGCATTTTTGGCGCGCTGCCGGAGAGCGATTTTACCTCAAGGGGATCGTCTTCATGTTCCGGCTTGATCGGTTGCTCGGGGTTGGACGGCTCTGGGTCCTTCGCGGATTTCCGTGCCGCACTGGTAAGGAGCATGGCGTTTTCGCGGGTCGTGCCAGGTTTTGCCGTGAAGCGTTGCCCCTTGTCGAAGCCCCCATCTTTAATGGGATTTGAGCCGAACTGGGAAACCACAATCGCGACGGTTATCGCGGCCAGAATGACCCCGCCCGCAATCAACGCGTTTCGCTGGAGCATGCCGCCCGCCCCCTCAGGGATCGGCCAGTGCGGTCTCTTGCACTGTCGGCGTCAGACCGGAAGCCGCCTCGTCCGGCGGATCCGAACCCTCCAGCGTCGACGGCGTATCCGTTGTGACGCCGCCACTCTCGGTGGGCTGCTCCGTGGGAATATTTGGCACGACGATGCCGCCGGCGCGGACCGTGATGGTGTTGCGCACTTCGGTAATGCCCTGGACGTTTCGCGCCACCTCCTCGGCCAGCACGCGCTTCTCTTCGGAGTCGACGGTGCCGCTGAGCATACAGACACCGTCGTCCACCTCCACATCCAGCTCGCGCATTTTCAGGTGGCGGTTGAGCATGATGGCCGTGGAGACGCGGCTTTCGAGCCACTCGTCCGAGATCTGTCGGCCCGTGCCGCGGACCGCGTCGTAGGCATCGTCCCTGGGGCGAATGGTGAGCTGGTTTACGACATCTTCCACGCCTTTGGTGTTTGAGGCGATGTTGATCATGGACTCTACATGGGCTTCGGTAGGCACCACGCCGAAGAGCGTCACGACGTTGTTTACCGTGGTGATGCCTATCTTGAGGCCTTTGAATTCACCACTACCCAGCATACGGCCCCGAACCGCCGCCGTCACGGCGCGGTCCTGCACGCGCTGGCTCCACGTGCGCTGTTCTTTTTCACCGATGACGGTGTTAATGACGACGAGCTGATTGTCCACGAAGCGGACCCCGAGAACCCCAAGGGCGAGATCTTCGGCAAGCTCCCGCTGGACCTCATCGTTCACGCTGCCGGAGAGCATGACGTTACCGTCGCGGGTGGTCGTATTGATATTGAGGGGATTCAGGTGCTGGTCGAGCAGGTAGAGCGCTTCAATGCGCGCGGTGATCGTGCTGTCTTCGACCCCGGTGACGACCTGCCCCGCCGGCGAACTCAGAAGAGACGCTATCACTATCAATGCAAACATCAAACGGGTTCCTTGATTCACTTGGCCGGTCCGGAGCGGTTTCCAGAACGCCAGCAGCTCCACCGGGTGGCCCAGCCGCAGACTAACACGCGTGCACTCATTATTATAGGGTCAAGTTGCGATGGCTTACAAGAAGTTTCGGCGCCGGATCCGCGGCCCGCTCTTACTCCATCCTCCGCAGGTCGGGAAAGTTTCCCTGATTGCGACCAGCCATTATGCGGTGTGGCGCCGCCGGGCGGGCCTGGGCTATAGTCCAGAAGGAAAACATCCCTTGAGGAATTCTGGTCATGGCAGCAGCTAAACGCGCGAAGATGCTTATATGCCTACTGGCAATATCGGGCACGCTCGCCCCGGGAATCTGGTATTTCGCCATCAAGGAGTACCCCGTGCCAGTCGGTCAGCCCACCGCCGCGCCCCAGGGTCCGGAGTGGGAGGATCTGCTTTCCGGCGATTCTGTCCGGGCCTGGCGGAACATCACGGACGAATCCGAGATTTTCGAGATTCAGGGGGACGCACTCCACATTCCAGGCAACAGCGTATACCCGCTCCGCTATGTGGCCTGGGGCGATGAGCGCCTGGGGGACTTCGAACTCCATCTGGAGTACAAGGTGGCGTCGGACGCCAACAGCGGGGTCTTTCTTCGCGCCCAACCCAATGACCCGGTCTACCGGGGCTTTGAGGTGCAGGTGCTGGATGACCACGGGGATCCGCCGAACAAGAATGGCTCGGGGGCGATCTATGATGTGGTGACACCCATGTTTAACCTGGCCCGGCCCGCGGGCGAGTGGAATTCCTATGACATCGTGGTGCGTGGCACAAGCATCGTGGTCACTATGAATGGCTGGAAGGTCATCGACACGGATCTGGCGCTGATGACGACACCGCTGGGGAAGTTTTCCGTGGCCTACGCCGATCTGCCCCGGGAGGGCCTGCTGATGCTGCAGGATCACGGCGGCGAGGTGTGGTACCGGAATATCCGGCTGAAGCGATTGTAGTTGGGGCAGCCGCCCTCCGGGACGGCTGCCCGATTCGCATCAGCCCATTTTGTGCTGCAGGAGTTCGCTCAATTCTTTGCTCAACTCGACAATACGCTGGTCCACGCTTTCCGGGGTCATGCGGTTCATCTTTTCCTTGTCATGCACGACCTGGTAGTTGTTCAGCACGGCGCCGACGACGAGGTTGATGAGGAGGAAGGTGCTGATCATGACCCAGGACACGAAGTAGGCGGTCACGACCCAGTAGTTGCCATGGGCCAGGCAGGCCCCGCGCAACTCGGCCCATGCATCGCAAGTGAGGATGCGGAAGAGGGTGAAGAAGGACTCCTGGAGATTGCCGAATTCGGCGGGCTGGACCTTGCCGAAGAGTTCCACGCCCATGACGGCGTAGATGTAGAAGCTAATGAACATGAGCAGGGCGATGTAGGTCATCGAGGTGAGCGACTTCATCAGCACGGTAACGATGAGCCGGAGTTCGGGGAGTCCGTCGACGAGACGGAGCACCCGGAAAACCCGGAGTATCCGCAGCAAGGTGGCGATGGTGGTGATATTCGGGACGAAAGCCGAACCCACCACGATAATATCGAAGATATTCCAGCCGCTCTTGAAGAAGGCCGAGGTACTTTCCCGTGCGTAAAACTTGAGTCCGATTTCGGCCACGAAGATCCAGATGCAGATCCACTCCAGGGTGTGGAGAATTGGATAGGGCTCGTAGGTGGAAATGCCGATCAGGGTGGCGTTGAAGACAATAACCCCGAGGATAATTTTCCCGAAGGTGTTGTGATTGATCATAGCTTTGGCGTTCATGGGTGCTGGTTCCTCGTCCCCGACTTGCTGCGAATAACGGAATACCCCCGATGGGGCCGCGCTAGTCTAGCAAATGCGGTCGGCGGTAGGAAATGAGCACGGGTTGGATGGGTCTTATGGGGCTTATGGGGCTAGTGGGCTCTTTTCCTTTGCCGACTCGGCACCCTATAATGGTGAATCGCTCGCCCAACGGCGATGCACCATCCTCGCAACCAACAGAACGGCCCACCGCCATGACGACCAACAATCTACTTATCCACTACGATCAGGTCCCCGGATTTCTTCCCATTTACCGCCGCCTGCTGTTGGGGCGTCGCGCACGGCATGTGAAGGGCGAAGCGCTGCCCCACTTCCATGGCGTGTGGCCTGGCGCAAAGGCCGACCCCGCCCTCATCAAGCGCTATGCCGAGGTCTGCGGTCTGCCGGACGATGGTTTCTATCCCCTGCTCTATCCCCATGTGCTGACTTCGGCGATTCACATCGATTTCATCAGCCGCCCGGAGTTTCCCCTGTCCCCCATGGGCGCGGTGCACACGCGGATGCATGTGCTGCAACATGCCCCGATTGCTGCGGACGCTACAGTGGATATTGAGTGCAAGCTGACCTCCACCCGCGTGCTGAAGCCCGGTATCGAGTTTGAAATCACCACCACCCTCACTCAGAACGGTGTGAAGGTCTGGGAAAGCCTCAGCGCCAACTTGATCCGGGGCAAGAAATTCGGCGAGCCAGAAGAGGCATCGGCATTTTCCCACCTGCCCGATCTGGAGGGCGAGCCCGCCGAGGCCGGTTGGCAGGTGCCCAGAGATATGGGCTGGCGCTATGCAAAGATCACGGGGGACTACAACCCCATCCATGTCTCCCGCGTGCTGGCGAAATTCATGGGTTTCGATCGCGACCTGATCCACGGCATGTGGTCGGCCGCGCGCTGTCTGGCCCACCTGCCGCAGTTGGACACGGCCAGGCCCATCCGCGCCGACATCCTCTTCAAGGGGCCGGTCTACATGGAGAGCGACGTGGTCATGAAGCAGACCACGGGGGAATCGGGGCATGCCTTTGATCTATACTGCGCGGGCAACCCCCGCCCCGTCATCCGCGGGCGCGTGCGTCAAGAAGAGCCCGGTGCCACGCTGGCGCCCTGAGAAAGGAACACCCGAATGCCGTCTTTCGATGTGGTCAATAAAGTTGACCTCCAGGAAGTGGACAATGCCGTCAACATCACGACGAAGACCATCACCACGCGCTATGACTTCCGCGATTCAGACACGGAGATCAATCTGGACCGCAAGGACCTGAAGATCACCATTTCCACGGAAAACACGATGCGCCTGGACGCGGTGAAGGATACGCTGGCGAGCAATCTGATCAAGCGCGGCGTGAGCCCCAAGGCCCTGGAGTACAAG
>JBHEKR010000017.1:0-10950 GCA_041859365.1 Candidatus Hydrogenedentales bacterium | reverse complement strand
ATGCCTGCAGTATGGCTTGGGCCAGCCCCGTCAAATCCGACCCCTACCAGGTCTGGCATTCCTCCCAGATCGCCAGCGGCTCCAATTACGTCAGCTTCAGCAATCCCGAGGCGGACAAGATCATTGAAGAGGCCCGGCTGGAGTTTGACGACGAGAAACGCGATGCCATGTACCGGCGTTTCCACGCTATCCTCCATGAAGAACAGCCCTACACCTTCCTGTTCAATTCCCAGCGCAAAGTGGCCATCTCCAATCGCTTCCAGGGCGTGACGCCCTATGCCCTCGGCTTCGACATGCGCGACTGGTGGGTGCCCCTCGACCAGCAGCGGTACAAATAACGCCGGATACGGCTGGCTGGACTGTCCCTCGTGCGCAACTACCTGATACGAAGATTCCTGCTCATCATCCCCACCTTCCTGGGGATCAGCCTGATCACGTTCATGATCGTGCAGATGGCCCCCGGTAGCCCGATCTACATGCGGCTGCATCAGGCAGGTGGGTCGGGCGGCAGCGCCATCACCCAGGAAGCCATCGAGCAGACCAAGAAGCTCTACGGCCTGGACAAACCCCTCCCGGAGCGCTATGTCCTATGGCTGGGCAAACTGGCCACCTTCGATTTTGGAACCTCCTACAAAGACAATCGGCCCGTGCTCACCAAGATCGCGGAAACGATTCCCGTGACGCTTCAGCTCAATCTGATCTCCATTCTGGCCATCTATCTCATCGCCATACCCATCGGCGTCTACTCCGCCACGCACCAGCACACCCGAACGGACACGGCGATAACCTTGGGACTCTTCGTTTTATACAGCCTGCCGAGTTTCTGGGTGGCGATGTTGCTCATGTACTACTTCTGCGGCGGCGCCCACTTCAACTGGTTCCCCGCTGCGGGAGTCAGCTCCTATGACGCAAACTCCCTCGGCGCATTCGCCTGGCTGCGCGACCGCGCCTGGCACCTGGTACTCCCTGTTCTATGTCTCTCCTACAACGGACTCGCGGGACTCTCCCGCTACGCCCGCGCCGGCCTCATCGAGACCATTCGCCAGGACTACGTTCGCACCGCACGGGCCTACGGCTTCAGCGAGCGCACCGTCATCTACCGTTACGCGCTGCGCAATTCCCTCATCCCCATCGTCACCCTGCTCGGCGGCCTCATCCCCAGCCTTATCGGCGGCAGTGTCATTATCGAGAGTATCTTCTCTATTCCGGGCATGGGCCGACTCGCCTTTGAGGCCATCCTTTCCCGGGACTATCCTCTGATCATGGGCATCCTGTCGATCACCGCGCTCCTCACCTTGTTGGGGCTCATCATCTCCGACATCCTCTATGCGCTGGTCGATCCGAAGATAAAGTTCAGCTAGGCCGCGATGGAAACAACCAACATCGGAGAACAGATTATAGCGCCCGGTGGCGAACCGGAAGCGCCACCCGTGGCCGCTTACGAACACAGGAGTCAGGGCTATTGGCGTCTGGTATGGATCCAGTTCAAGAAGCGACCGCTCGGCCTGGCCTCCCTGACCGTGCTGGCTTTGCTGGCCTTCATCGGCATCATCGCCCCCTTTCTCGCGGGCGAGATTCCCATCTACCTCTCCACCAACGGCAAGACCTATCTCTTTCCAAACATCATCACGTACAGCGACCTCGTGTCGTTCAACTTCGACGGCTGGGAGCCTGGTCCCGATGACAACGCCATCCGCCCACTGATCCCCTTCGCGCCGGAGCGCTCCCATCTTTACAACCGCCTGGAGGCCCCTTCCGGCAAGCACTGGCTCGGCACCGACGATCGGGGCCGTGACGTGCTCAGCCGCCTGATTTGGGGCACCCGCATCTCCATGACTGTCGGCTTCGTCGCCATGGGTATCGCCACGGTCATCGGCGTCTTCGCGGGAGCGCTCGCGGGCTACTATGGCGGCAAAGTGGATGCGGTAGTACTGCGCATTATAGAGATCGTGCTCTGTTTCCCCACCCTGATCCTCATCCTGTCCCTCATCGCCTTCCTGAACCCGAGCATCTACAACATCATGATCGCTCTGGGGCTCACGGGCTGGCCCGATGTGGCCCGACTTGTGCGCGGTGAATTCCTGAAACTGCGCAACGCCGATTTCACCACCGCCGCCCGCGCCACCGGACTGCGCGACACGCGCATCATGTTCCGCCACCTCCTGCCCAACGCCCTGGCCCCCGTGCTCGTCACCGCCACCTTCGGCGTCGCCGGGGCCATCCTCACCGAGTCCGCCCTGAGCTTCCTCGGCTTCGGCGTTCCCCCGCCCACCGCAAGCTGGGGCGAAATACTCAAGCAATCCAAGGACTACGTGGACTTCGCCTACTGGCTGGTCATCTTCCCCGGTCTCGCTATCTTCGTAACGGTTACCGCCTTCAACCTGGTGGGCGAGGCCCTCCGCGACGCCATGGACCCGAGGCTGAGGCAATAGGCCCTTGTGGTAAGCTTAGGTTGAAGGAGGTAGAGTTATGATCGTTACAGAAAATCAGATCGCTCAGATGTCTCGTGAAGAGAAGCTCCAACTGATGGAAGCGCTTTGGCTGGATCTTTCGCGTTCTGGCGGCGAGGTGGATTCGCCCGACTGGCATCGACCCGCCCTCGAAGAGACGGAATCACGGCAGGCTGCGGGCTTGGAAAGAGTTTTAGACTGGGACGAGGCAAAACGCGAACTTAGAAGGCGTGTTGAGTGATTCTATTTATTCAGTCTTTTCGAGGATCGCAGGGACAGCAGAGACTTATGAGGTCAATACCATGATTCACATTTCTGCCGTCCCTGTCGTCTCTGCCGTCCCTGCAACACTCCCCGAACTTCCGGAACGATCACCGCTTCGTGGTCATGATCGATTCTTTTCATGACCGACATCGCCCAGCCCATACTTCAGCTCAAGAACCTGAAGACCTACTTCAAAACCGATCAGGGCCTTGCCCGTTCGGTGGATGACGTGTCCTTTGACCTGCACCGGGGCAAGACCCTCGCCGTGGTGGGAGAGAGCGGCTGTGGAAAAAGCGTCACGGCCCTCTCCATCATGGGGCTGGTGCCCGAGCCGGCCGGTCACAACGCCGGCGGTGAGATCCTCTTTGACGGACAAAACCTCCTCGCCCTGCCCAAGGACGATCTCCGAAAAATTCGCGGCGACGACATCTCCATGATTTTCCAGGAACCTATGACCTCCATGAACCCCGTGTTCCGCGTGGGCCATCAGATCGCGGCCGTGCTCCAGTTGCACCGAGACATGAACAAGAAGGACGCCCTCCAGGAAGCTATCCGGCTCCTCACGCAGGTGGGCATTCCCGCGCCGGAAAAGCGGGTACACGACTACCCCCACCAGATGTCGGGCGGTATGCTCCAGCGCTGCATGATCGCCATGGCGCTCGCCTGCGATCCGAAAATCCTCATCGCCGATGAGCCCACGACCGCCCTCGACGTGACCATCCAGGCCCAGATCCTCGATCTCATGCGCAAGCTCCAGGACGAACGGGGCATGTCCATCCTTCTCATCACCCACGACCTCGGCGTCGTTGCGGAAAATGCCCACGACGTGGTCGTTATGTATGCGGGCAAAGTGGTCGAGCAGGCCCCGGTGCGGGAACTCTTCCGCAACCCCCGCCACCCCTACACCCTCGGCCTCTTCGCCGCCCTGCCCAAGCACGACAGCGTGCGCGAACGGCTCCACGTAATCCAGGGCAACGTGCCCGCGGCGACGGCCTTCCCACCAGGCTGTCGCTTCAACAATCGTTGCCCCCTCGCTTCGGATCGCTGCCGCGAGGCGGAGCCCGTGCTGGAGACCGCCGGTGAAACCCATTCCGCCGCCTGCTGGAATCTGGATCAGACCCTGGGCGGAAAGCTGCCCGAAACGGCGGAGGCTCAGGCATGAGCGAACCCCTGCTGGCCATTGAAAACCTCGTGAAGCACTTCCCCGTGAAGAAGGGCGTCTTCGCCCGGACTGCGGGCGCCGTACGCGCCGTGGACGGCATCAGCTTCTCCATCCCACGGGGCACCACCCTGAGCCTGGTGGGGGAGAGCGGAAGCGGAAAAACGACGGCGGGCCGCTCCATCCTGCGCCTGATCGAACCCACAGGCGGGAAGATACTTTTCGACGGCATTGACCTCGCCACCCTCGGCCCGAAAGAGCTTCGGGAGCTGCGTAAGCGTATCCAGATCGTATTTCAGGACCCCTACGGCTCCCTCAACCCCCGCATGACCATCTATTCCATGCTCGCCGAGGCCATGAAGGCCCACGACATCGGCGATAGTGGCAGCCGACGCGATCGGTGCTACGAGCTCCTTTCCCTGGTCGGCCTTCCGCCCCAGGCCGCCGATCGCTATCCCCATGAGTTCAGCGGTGGACAACGCCAGCGCATCGGCATCGCCCGGGCCCTCGCCGTTGAGCCGGAACTCATCGTGGCCGATGAGCCCGTCTCGGCCCTGGACGTCTCGGTTCAGGCCCAAATCTTGAACCTTCTCAAGGATCTCCAGCAGAAGCTTGGCCTGACCTATTTGTTCATCGGCCATGACCTAAGCGTAATACGCCATATCAGCGACGCCGTCGCCGTCATGTACCTCGGTCGAATCGTGGAGATCGCGCCGGCGGACGTACTGTTCCGCAGCCCGGTCCACCCCTACACAAAAGCCCTGCTTTCGGCCGTGCCGGAAATCGACCCCGACCGAAAGTCCCAACGCATTATCCTTCAGGGGGACGTACCCAATCCGATTAGTCCGCCCCCCGGATGCCATTTTCATCCCCGTTGCCCTGAGGCGCAAGCTGCATGCCGAACCATGATCCAGCGGTTGGTGGAGATCGCACCGGGCCATCGCGCGGCCTGCCACGTCAACGCGCCGGACGCCGGACCAATAGAAGAAAAATGAGCTTTCCACGGATGGATTCGGAGGCGCCGAAAACGGTGGTGGTGCTTGCCGTGCTTCCAGAAAATCTGGTATTCTAAGGCGCGAGGTTGGAGGTTTTCATGCGTTTAGATATAGCGGCACTTAGCGATGTAGGGCGCCGAAAGAAAAACAACGAAGATTCCTATGTGATCGTTCGTGAGGGCGCCAAGAATCTGAACCTCTTCAAGGAAGGCGCGCTGGTTTGTGTTGCCGATGGACTCGGCGGACACACCGGAGGGGAGATCGCAAGTAAACTGGCGGTGAAAATCGTCGGTGAGTTGATCAAGGAAAAGCCCCCCCGCGCCTCGCAAAACGGCGACGACGGAAACGAGCAGAACGAGGGCCCCCTGCCCAAAGTGCGCTCGGCCATCGAGAAGGCGAACGAGAGCATCTTCCAGACCAACAAGGATCTCGTCCGCACGCGCCGCCCCATGGGAACCACCCTGCTCACCGCCATCATCACGCCGAAGAAGATCTACATCGGCAATGTGGGCGACTCCCGCTGCTACCACATTCGCGATGGCGAGATCCTCGCCCAGACCGAAGACCATTCCTGGGTGGACGAGCAGGTAAAAATGGGCCTCATGTCCAAATCCGAGGCTGAGACTGATCGCCGCAAGAATATCGTAACCCGCTGCGTGGGCACTCACGAAGAAGTCACCGTGGACACCTACCGCTGGCACATCGTCCCCGGCGATATGCTTCTCATGTGCACCGACGGCCTCGTCAATATGGTCAAGGACGACGAGATAAAGCGCGAATTTCAGCGCAATGCGTCGGCCGCCGAGATCGCCCACCGCCTGGTCACAAAGGCCAACGAGTATGGCGGCAAGGACAACATCACTGTTGTCGTAGTGAATATCAGTCCGGCACCGCTCCGCATGATATACATGCGCATCAGCAATTTCTTCCGCCGAAATGGTATCGGCCTCGCCTGGGCCGCTTTCCTCATCGTATACGGCGCCCTCGCTTTCTTCGCGGGCTCGGTCTGGCGCGGAAACCAGTAAGGGACTATATTCGCCCCCACGGGCGCCCCCCTCAAACGGAGGCGGTATGTGCGCCGTGGCGGAAGCGAAGCGGGGGAAGTTTGTGGGTGAAGGGACTTGAACCGGCCAAGGGCCATTCAATACCCATTCACGATTTCCTTAAGTCTGGCAGGAAAAAACACTTCCCCGGAGTTCTGCTGTTTCATTGTGTACCCCCGCCAACCTCGGCAACCACTTGCAGGTGCGGTAGGTTCAGAACCACTATGCTTGCAAACGTGAGTCAACTCGGTTTTCAGTGGCCCGAGGGGGCAGGCTCCGCTCGCGTGAAGTCTCATCACCCACAAGCTCCCGCGGCGAAGCCGCCCCGCTTGAGGGTTGAAAAGGCGCCAAGGCGGGTGGCACCCATGGTCACCCCTTATTGCCGGACCGTCCTTTAGCAAGCACCCCGCCCGATGCTGTCCCAAAACAACGCCCGGACTGGCTGTGCCAATCCGGGCGGATAATTGTGTGTGTTTGCGTCCAGCGCGTTACGCGGTGGCTTCACCTTCCGGGTCGGCCTTCTTGGCGCGCTTTTTCTTGGAGATGTAGCGGCGACCACTGTCTTCGACCTTGGCGGTTTCGGCAGCCGGGCCACGCCCGAAAATCTGCTCCCAGTAAATCACCACCGGGCTGGCGATGAAAATGGAGGAGTAGGTACCGACGACAATACCGATGAGCATGGCCAGCGCGAAGTCCTTAATGTCATCGCCACCGAAGACGAAGAGCATGATGACCACGAAGAGGGTCGTAACCGACGTGAGCAGGGTGCGACTCAGGGTCACGTTAATCGCCAGGTCAATGATATCGGGCAGCTTCATGCCGCGACCCTTGTACTTGTCCACGTCCTCTCGAATGCGGTCAAACACGACGATGGTGTCGTTCAGGGAGTAACCGATCACGGTAAGGATAGCGGCAACCACGGCCAGACTGATCTGGAAATCCAGTAGCGCGAAGAGACCCAGGGTGATGGCCACGTCGTGTACCAGGGCGACAAAGGCGCCCATGGCATACTTCAATTGGAAACGGTAGCCGATATAGATGCTGATGAAGACCAACGACCAGATGATCGCCCAGACCGCATCGCTGCGCAACTGAGCACCCACCGCCGGACCAACCGTCTTCACGGACTCGAACTCGATCTTGGAGTCATCGCCCCCCACGAGAGGGTCGAGGGCCGTGCGCAATTGCTGAGCCACGGTCAGTGTGCCTTCGGGGATGTCCTTGGGGTCAATGTTGCCTACACGGATCTGGAACTTGTTGACGAGCTGACCGTCTTCCATGATCTGCTGAACGTTCGGGCCATTGAAGCCACCCGCGCCCAGCGCCTCGCGCACCTTGGCAACGTCTACCGCCGTACCTTCGTGCATGTTGACACGCAGATTGGTGCCCTGCATGAAGTCCACGCCCAGCATCGTGCCCTGGTTCAGCTTCAGGCCGAAGAGGCCCAGACTCGTCGCCACGAGAAGCGCGCTGACAATAACGCAGGCATTCCGGAACTTCATGAACGGGATGCGAGTGTCCGGGGGGATGGCGTTAAGCATGCGCGCGGACGTAACAATACGGCGTTCGTAGAAGAAGTCGAAGAGGGCTCGGCCCACGATCAGGCCCGTAAGCAAAGTGCCGATTACGCCGACACTCAGCGTAATCGCGAACCCTTCGATGGGGCCGGTACCGAATTGGAATAGCACGATCGCGGCGATGAAGGTCGTCAGGTTCGAGTCGAGAATCGCCACGGCCGCCTTCTTGAAGCCGGTGTCGATGGCCGACAGCACCGAGTGACCCAGACGAAGCTCCTCACGGATACGCTCGAATACGAGCACGTTGGAGTCCACCGCCATACCGATACTGAGAATAAGACCCGCGATACCGGGAAGCGTAAGCGTCATGCCGAAGTAGGCCATGGCCGCCAGAATGAACAGACCGTTCAGAATCAGCGCGACCAGCGCGATAACGCCGGGGAAGAGATAGTAGGCCACCACCGCCACGGCGGTCATGAGCAGGCCCCACAATGCCGAAGTCACGCCCATCTTTACCGAATCGGAACCCAGGCTCGCCGTCACAACGTCCGTGGAGTCCACGCGCACCTTGACCACCATCGAACCGGAGTTCAGGGCAATGGCCAAGTCGCGGGCTTCATCGGCGTCAAAACGACCGGTGATCTGGCCGGAGAAATCGATGCGGCCATTAATCGTGGGGGCCGAAACCACTAGATCATCCAGCACGATGGCCATCGGGCGACCAATGTTTTCTTCCGTCGCCTTGCCGAAGATGGCGGCGCCGGCATTGTCAAAGGAGAAGGAAATCGCCCACTGGGAAGGATTCTGCGGGTCGGGCATGGACGTAGCCGACTTCAGTCCGTCACCCGTCGCGATCGGCTTCTTGTCCAGCAAGTACAGGTCGACGCGCTGGGGGTCGCCGATTTTCGGCGTGCGGCCGAAGGCCAGCATCTTGTCTTCAGGGATAACGGCTGCATTGGCGTTCAGCTTCTCCACCCAGACTTTGACGCTTTCAAGATTTTCCGGTTTCACCCAGATAGGCTCGCCCGGCGCGGGGCGCTGGAAGAAGCTGGCAAACTCATCGGGAAACTGCTGCTTGATCTTGGTGAAGGCCTGCACGGACTCGTCCTGGCCGGCCACGATGTGGAAGTTCAGCACAGCCGCCTGGGTCATCAGCTTGATGGCGCGGTCCGTGTCTTTTTCACCGGGAAGCTGCACCTGAATCTGGTTGGTGCCCATCTTCTGGATAATCGGTTCTTTGGCTTCGAACTTTTCGATACGATTGACGAGCTGCTGGTACACCACCTCCTGCGCCATCGTTTCAATCTCGTCATCCGAACTCGTGCCGAGGTCGGCGCGCAGCGCCGCCAGCTTCTCTTCGGAAAGCTCCTTATAGTCGAAGCTCAGCACCATCTGGATGCCGCCCTGAAGGTCCAGGCCCAGATTGATCACCCGGTTGCGATCACACTCCGCCCAGCGCTTCACCTTGAAGCCAACATTGGCGAAGTAACTGTGTTTCTCAATCGCCCGCGCGTCGTCTTCCTGCTTCCACTGCGCCAGTCTCGCTTCGCGCGTCTCGGGCGACATCAGCATCCACCCGACGGTCGGATAGATGGCTAGCAGGGACAGGACTATCGACGCCCAGATGACGATGGTGCGAATCGTATGTTTTTTCATGGGATAACTCCACTACCATTCATTGAAAATAGAGAGAATGACTCGGGCTCGGGCGCTTCGGGGCGAAGCGCTACTTTCCGCCGTCCCCGTCGACTTTTGCGACATAGGCGATGGCGTTGCGGATAAACTTGATGGTGACGTTGTCGTCCACCTTGAGCACCACGTCCGCATCGGAAATGGCCATCACCTTACCGCAGATTCCCCCGTTGGTGACAACCTCGTCGCCTTTCTTAAGCGCGTTGAGCATGTTCTGGCGCTCTTTGTCCCGCTTCTGCTGGGGACGAATCGTCAGAAAGTACATGATCAGGATGACACCCACCATGAGGGGCATCATCTGGAAGAGACCGCCCGTGGGGGAGGCCGCCGCGCCTTCTGCACCCGCCGGAGCCGCTGCTGGAACGGCCGTGCCAGCCTGGGCAATCAGGAAATTCAGGGCTTCAATACTGCTTGCGAAATTCATGAGACTAGAACGCTTTCAGGTGGAATAGGATTGAAGAAACGTGCGCTTGAATTCCAGAAATCTGCCGTCCCGGATAGCCATGCGCGCAGAATCGGCCAATTGTAGCATAAAGAAAAGGTTGTGTAAAGTATTCAGCCGCAACGATAAAATCTCTTTCGACCGGTACAAATGGTGCAGATAGGACCGGGTATAGGTGCGGCATACCGGACACGCGCAGTTCGCGTCGGGCGGGCCAAAATCCCGCGCGTGACGCGCATTCTTGATGTTCACTTTGCCCGTGCTGGTGAATAGACTGCCGTTGCGCGCGTTCCGTGTCGGCATCACGCAATCAAACATGTCTATGCCCCGCTCGATGGCATTGAGGATATCTTCCGGTGGCCCCACACCCATGAGGTAGCGGGGCTTTTCCTCGGGCAGATGGGGCGCCGCCCACTCCACCGCCTGGATCATCTCCTCTTTGCTCTCCCCCACGCTCACGCCGCCAATGGCGTAGCCGGGAAAATCCAGCGAAACCAGGACCTGGGCGCTTTCGCGGCGCAAATCTTCAAACACACTGCCCTGAACGATGCCAAAGAGCGCCTGCTGAGAGGCGTCCCGCTCTTCCCAGCGGGCCTTGCACTGGATCGCCCACTCATGGGTCATCCGCATCGACTTCTCCGCCTTTTCCCGGGTCACGGGAAAGGCCGTGCAGTCGTCGAAGCACATCATGATGTCCGCGCCGATGCTGATCTGGTTGTCGATCGCCTTTTCCGGCGTGAAAAAGTGGCGCGAGCCGTCCAGATGGCTCTGAAAATGCACGCCCTCGGGCGTAATCTTGTTCAACGCGCTCAGGCTGAAGACCTGGAAGCCCCCGGAGTCCGTCAACACAGGCCGATCCCAGTTCATAAAGCCATGAATCCCCCCCGCCATCTCCAGTGTCTCTGTGCCGGGCCGCAGATAAAGGTGATAGGCATTCCCCAGAATAATCTGGGCCCCGATCTCCCGTAAATCCTCCTGCGACAAGGCCTTAACCGTCGCCTGCGTCCCCACCGGCATGAAAATCGGCGTCTCCACTTCGCCATGGGGCAAAAAGAGTCGACCCGTCCGCGCGGCACAATTCGGGTCCCGCGATTCCACGGTATAGCGCATGGCACACTGCATGAAGGGTTCCTGTGGGTGAAAGAAGAAGGGAGCGGTAGTATAGGGGAAGGGGGGGCGGGAGCGCAAAGGAGGAGCGAGGCTTCAGGCTTCAGGCACCGGGCTACCGCGCCGGCCCACAAGACCCGTAAGACCCATAAGACCCATTTCCTCCAGACTCCAGACTCAAACGTGATCCTCATGCCCTGAATGCGCTAAAATAGCCCCCTGTCCCCCAAAAACCACCCCGCGCGCCCCCTGTTGCGCGCCACCGAAAGTTACCAATGACC
>JBHEKR010000048.1:0-4153 GCA_041859365.1 Candidatus Hydrogenedentales bacterium | reverse complement strand
ACTTGCCGCGGCAACAGACACCAGCAATCCCAAGACCACCTGTCTGACATTCGAAAGAAGCTCGCACCTCGACGCCATCCTGCACCGCACCATTCGATATACCTCCCTGCAGAACTTGAATTGGCTGTAGGCCTTTGAACGCATACCATAGACCTAAACAGAAGACCCCGGCAACACCGTAAGGTACTGCCGGGGCCCGAATCACTTCGAAGCAGACAGATTACTCCGCAGCCACTTCAATGGTGCCCATGGCCTGCACTGCAGGATTCGTCTTGTCCACCATCAAAACGATCGCCTGGCCGGTGCCCGGGACGGCCGGTGTGGTGATATACGCGAAGTTGGCGGGTCCATCGACGCCCTGGAAAGGCGTGATGGCCGCAACTGCACCCTTGCCGGGAATGCCTTCCTCCGGACCAAGACGGAAAGAAGCCAGTTCTGTCTCGTCATAATTTGTATCGAGGCTCACATAGACCAGGTAGATCGCAGACGCCTCTTCAACGCTCATGCTCGTTGCCGCCTTCACGATCGCTTCAGGCGTCGGGAACTTGCCAATGAGCGTTACGTCTGACTGGGTGTTTTGCGGAATCGGAGACGGAGTGACGTTGCTGATCACGAGGAGTTCGCCCTCGCCCTCGCCCTCGCCCTCGCCTTCACCCTCGTTCGCGTTATCGCAGACTACGCTTAATTCAACGGCGTCGATCACGTAGGAGAAGGGAGCATTGGAAACGAACTCTATGCCGATTTGATGAACTGCGCCGTCTGCAAGGGCGGACAAGTCCGCCGTGATCAACGTGTACGCGGTGGAAGAGAAGAATGAAGCCGCACGCTCCAAGACCGGCACATTGTCCACCAGCACCTTGACGACACCTGGGGAGGACGCCGGGGAAGGAACCCGCACCTGCGCGGCGAAGACAGCCTCGGCGCCCGCCGGGAGAAACACGTCCTGCGAGAGCGATTGGGTCAGGCCCCGCATTTCATCCAGCGACACCCCTAGCGCGTTTGCGCCCTCGTAGGTGTTCGCGCTCACTAGACCGAAGGTCTCGCTGAAGGTCCAGCCTGCCGGGCCATTCTCGAACCCGCCATTTGTGATGATGTCTTCTGGCGTATCGCTGCACACCGTCAGCGCGATCTGGTAATCCTCCACTTCGCCAAAGCCAGGTGCGAGGCCGGTCGGCGAAGTAATCACGACGGTGCCATAACGAAAGCGCACCAAGCCCGACGACGCCCGAATGGCCCCGGCAGGCACCGTGTAGGGAATTACGAAGGGAGAAGTGTTTATCGGGAAACCCACAACGTAATTTTCGTCCGCCCCGGTGAACGCGCCATCTCCATCATAGTCAATCCAAACGCTCAAGAAGCCTCCCGGTGTCGCATGGATCGTCGTGATGACCGTCTCGTCGCTGGCGAAGGTGCCGCTAAAGGTCACCCCATCGTCCGTGTCGCCATCCGCATTCGCCGTGGGCTGGCCATCGGCCTCTGCCGTTGCACCGGCCCCGAGGAACGTGGCGCCATCCAGGGCGTGGCGCGGGCCATTGTTTGCGAGCAGCGTGGCATACGGAGCAGGCGCATCGCCGAAATCGTACGTCGTAGCTTCGCCCTCGCCCTCACCTTCACCTTCACCTTCACCTTCTCCTTCACTGGCGGGGATGATACTGATGAGGTAGTCTTCTACCTCGCCATAGCCGGGGGCCGATCCGGTTGGGTCGTGCGTGGGAACGGTGGAGAAGCGAAACCGCAAGACGCCAAACGTGTCAACACCCGTAGGAACTCCCACCGGCCAGTTGTGGACTTGGGAGGCAAGTGATGATCCGTCGAACGGGCCGACGCCATCAAGCAAGTTCTCGTGCTCGTCGTCAAAATCTCCGTCCGTATTAAAGTCGAACCAGACGCTCAGATAGCCTGGGCCGGCAATCGGCGTTTCCCAGTGGAGGGGTATCCCCGGCCCAAAGCTTGGATTGCTTGGTGAGATGAAAACGACCTCGTCTCCGAGATCGCCGTCCGCGCCCATAGTGGGCTGGCCATCGGTTTCCGCGCCCACGTAGGCGCCAAGGTAGGTGACGCCATCGACGTAGTGGCGCGCCCCATCACTGGCCAGCAGCGTTGCATAGGGCGGGTCGGGCGCATCGCCGAAGTCCAGCCCGGGGACAAAGCAAATCGCCCGGTCTCCGGCGATGGAACTAAACGACTCTGCGCCCGGCTCGGTCGACTCGAAATAGCTCTTGTTGTCGCCTGTCTCGCTGCTCAGCCATGCGAAGCCACAGTCTGCGTTGCTCCCCAACTCATGGATGCCAATCCAGAACGGCCCATTGGGAATCGGCGTGCTCAGCGCGAGCTCAAACATGTACTCCTCGCCGAGTACCTGATCGATTGGACGGCCAGTGGACACCCCGGTAATCGTGGCCTGCTGACTGGAAATCAACGTACCCGGAAACGTCGCGCCCTCGGTGCTCTCGTAGACGGTCACCGAGAATTCCCGGGTCAGTGGGTCGCAGGAGAACCCGACTTCCGGATTAATCCAGGTGCCCCACCAGCGCACGGTCCCCAACTGTGCGCCATTACTCTCGAAGCGTTCAAACACCTTGCCGTTGGCGGCTATCGCGCTCACGGGTGGCGTTGTCTCTGCCCCAAGGTTTTCTCGCGGCGGCTGAGACAGGCTCGCGCCCTCCGCACACTTGGAAAGCGCCAAGGGCTCCCCCGCAATGCAAAGGTCGTCCATCGCCAGGGTGTCTGCCGTAGTGTCCATCACCACATACTTGATGTGGGCTGCAGTGACCCGGAATCGCTGAAGTTCATTGGTGGCCACAACCTTTACGTCGCTGCCTATCTCTACATCGGCCTCGTTGTATGCGCGCAGAGAAATGGTGGCCCCCACGGGCACCGGGGCATCTGCTGTCGCCATGCTCACGCCCACGGCTTCCACCGGACTCCGGAAGGTGACGCGCTCCGGCGGCTCCGCCGTCCCGCCAATGGCCAGAAACGCGGTGCGGTTGCACGCGAGAATGTTGGGGCCATCGAGTCCTGTCACGCCAAAACTGGCGCCATTGATCAATGCTCCTTGGCCAGAGAACCGTAGACCGTTCGCGGCGTACTCATCGTTCGCAGCAAAGGCACCGCCAAAGAATTCAGGAACCGTCCTCCCCTCGAAATCAAAGAAGGCGGAACCATCGCAAGGAAAGCTTAGGCAGACATCGTCGATCCAGTAGTTACCAGTCCCCCTGCCTACGAACGCAATCGTGTGTGGGAGGCCATCGGCGAATGCGCTGACATCGACCGTGGTGGGTGTATACATGTCCCCGGTTGAACCGAGTGAATCCAGGTCGAGAATCTTGGTCGCGTCAATCTTGACTTCGACGTCGTCGGAAGGTTGGATCGAACCTCCCTGCCTTCGGTAGAAAGAAAGCTTTAGCGGCGTGGCCCCGTTTGCTGGCAAGACGACCGTCTGTGACGCAGACCAGTTGTTTTGACTAGAATCGCCGCCAATGTACAGGGACCAAGCTCCCGTGCGCCAAGAATATTGGCTAATCGCATTTTCTGGACTCTGCGTCCAACTCGCTCCCGCGTTCTCAAAGCTTCCATTGAGCAGCAGGTTGTCCAGGCACTCTTGCGCCAGGGCCGGGGCAGCCCATAGCCCGGCGACGGCAACCAAAGCGGAAAGAAAAAGGCGAGAACAGCCTGGCATGAAACAAACCCCCGTTTGCGCGGCTCATCGACGACATCCGCGATGGCGCGAATGCTATACGAAACCGGGCGGCAAGTCTATAGCGAAGCGTCAAGGGCCTTGGTGGAAATCTATAGCTCATGCCCCCGCGCAGAATCCGTCCTCGCCCTCGGAGCACGCCTGGTAGCCACCGATGTTGTAGAACTGAATCAGGCGGAGCAGTTCGCTGAGCGAGATGTCCCAGTCCTGCGGCGCATAGTCGCTGGCATGGGGGGCACAGTCCTGATCCGGGTCGTTTGGCGCGAAGCCGTCTTCGGTGCCGGGCTCGCAACCGTAGTTCAACGAGTTGTAGAACTGTATAGCCCGCAACAGCTCTGACAGGCTGAGCGCGCCATCGCCATTTTGGTCGCCGGTGTGGAAGGGCTCCTCACCCTCGCCTTCACCCTCACCCTCACCCTCACCCTCACCCTCACCCTCGCCCTCACCCTCGCCCTC
>JBHEKR010000355.1:0-30487 GCA_041859365.1 Candidatus Hydrogenedentales bacterium | reverse complement strand
GGCGGCGCCTTCGACAATCCTGTGGAGATCATTTTCACCCCCGCCGGTGAGACCATCGGCACCATGACCTATTTCCGCGATCCGGCCCAGGGCCAGCGCGACGCCCTCATGCACTGGGTCGAGGGCGGCGTTTTCCCCAAGCCGGGCGAGAGCATGAAGGAATTCATTCGCACCGGCCCGCTCCTCCCCACCATGACCAAGTTCGCCCGCATTGCGCCCGCCGGTCTCGTACGCTTTGAAGGCGCCGTCTGGGGCGAGGAATACACCAACAATCTCTTCAGCGCCCAGTTCAACCCACACCGCGTGCAACGCCACAAGCTCTTCCGCGATGGCGCGACCTACCGCACCGAAGACAGCGACTTCCTCACGTCGTCCCACCCCGACTTTCACCCAACTGACGTGATGCAGGACGCCGACGGCAGTCTCCTCGTCTGCGATACCGGCGGCTGGTATGTGGACGCCTGTCCCGTGTCCCGAATTTCCAAGCCGGAGATTGTGGGCGGTATCTACCGTGTGCGCAAGACCGACGCCGCGCCGGTGGCCGATGCCTGGGGCCGGGAACTGGACCTCGTCACCAAGTCCGCCGAAGCCCTCGCGCCGCTGCTTGGCGATCCGCGCCCCCAGGTGCGCCGCCAGGTCTTCAGCCAGATGGTGCAGCGCGGCGACAAGGCCGTCGAGCCTCTTGGCAAGGTGCTCTCCGAAAGCCCGGACGTAACGGCCCGTCTCCAGGCGCTCTGGATACTCGGGCAGATCGGCGGCGAAGACGCGGGCTACCCCATCCGCAATGCCCTCCGGGATGAGAGTCCCGATGTGCGCATCGCCGCCGCGCGCGTCTGCGGCCTGAAAGGCGACCAGCTTTCCATTCCCGTTCTGGGCTCCCTGCTTTTCGATCCCGAAGCGCCCGTCCGTCGCCAGGCCGCTTCCAGTCTCGGCCAAATGAAGGCCGTGGAAGCGGGTTACATGACCTACATGGCCGCCGGCAATGCCGTGGACGCCTTCGAAGCCCACGCCCTGACCTACGCCGCCATCCAGATGGGCATGGAGAAAGTGGCCCACGTCGCCCTGAAGCACACCAACCCCGCTATCCGCCGTACGGCGGCTATCAGCCTCGATCAGATGGGCAAGGATCTCATCAAGGTCGAAGATGTGCTGCCCCTGTTGACCTCAACGGATGACGCCCTCCGTGAAGCAGGACTTTTCATCGCCTCGCGCCATGCCGAATGGTCGGAGACGCTTCTCGCCCATATGTCCGGCGTGTTGAAAAGCGAAACCTTTGACCCCGCCAATGCCGCCGGCCTGAAATCCATCCTCCTGACCTATGCCACCGCCGGACCCGCCCAGGAGCAGATCGCGGCGCTCCTTCAGGACGCCGCGCTGGATACTCCCCGCAAGCTTTTCCTCCTCGGCGTCGTGGAAGGGGCCGCACTCGACAAGCTGCCGGGCACCTGGATCGCCGTGCTGGGCACGCTCATCGCCGATGGACCGGAAGAATTGCGGTGGCCCGCCGTCAGCCTCGTCCAGAGCCGCAATCTGTCGGAGCACGATACGATACTTGCGCAGCAGGCGGCGGATACGACACTACCCTTGGGCTACCGCCTCCATGCGCTCAGCACCATCGCGGGCCGTATGCCCGAGCTTGATGGGGCTTCCGCTGAACTGATCCTGGGTGTGTTGAAGGATCGGGAAGGCGACCCCGCCCTGCGACAGTCCGCGGGGCGCATCCTGGCCGCCGCCCACCTGAATGATGCCCAGCTATTGATCATCGCCAGCGACATTTTGAACGATGCCGATGTGCTGACCGTGCCGAACCTGCTCAAGGCTTTCAACGGCAAGCAGGATCCCGCCGTGGGCCAGGCCCTCGTGGCGAGTCTGGGCAGCCCAAGTTTCCCGGCGCACATGCGCACTCCCGCCATCCTGGAGCCGGTGCTCGCGGGTTTCCCCGATGCTGTCCGCGCAGCCGCCGAGCCGCTCCTCGCCCAGCAGAAGGCCGAAGAGGAGGCCCGCGTAACCAAGCTTCTCGATCTTGAGCCCCTGGCCATGTCGGGCGATGTGGGCCGTGGTCGCCGCATTTTCTTCGGCGAGAAGGCCGCCTGCTACACTTGCCACGCCATCGGCGACGAGGGCGGGCACCTGGGCCCCGATCTGACGACCGTCGGCGTGGTACGCACCTCCCACGATATCCTGGAGTCGGTGCTCTTCCCCAATGCGAGTCTCGTGCAGGATTATGAAACCTACACCGTGGAGACGGACTGGCAGACCTACGACGGCATCATCGCACGACAGGACAACGACAGCATCACCCTCAAGACGGGGGTGGGCGAGGAAGTGCGTATCAATCGCAGCGACATCGCGTCGATGACCACTTCCCCCATCTCGAAAATGCCCGAGGGCCTGGACCTGGCCATCTCGCGGGAAGAGTTGATCGATTTGATCACCTTCCTGAAATCGCTGAACAACGACGACTGGCTCGTGCCGGTGGCACGGAACAAGTAGCGTCGTCAGGGAAGGGAACCTGGTGCGCCAGTGCCAATCCAATCTACGACACAATCCCTGAACACGGGCGTCGTGAACTTCCCGAGTGCGCTCGGACCACGAACGTGCCACGCGATCCGCGCGAAAGGGCGGTTCGTGTGCCTTGAACCCTCAATACCCGCACCATAGTGGACGCTGTGATCGGGCGGTTTGTTCGTATGGACCCTGACATTTGGGATTTTGTGACCTTCTACCTCAGCGTTGTGAATGCGGTACAAAAGGGCCGGGCAGAGGGCTACTGGCGCTTCGGGCAAGCTTCCCCACGGGCACACGAACCGCCCTTTCGGGCGGATCGCGTGGCACGTCTGGAGGAATTGGGTTGCTACGGAAAATTGGGACCATCGTCACGCGCGTCAGTCCCTCAGCGCTTCCGCATCACCGCATACTGAAAGAGTCCCCAGCCCGGCTCGCCGCCGAGGTTGTCCACCCAGCGCACCAGCCCGTCGGGCCCTGCTGGAAAGGCCAGGCACTTGCGGTGCTCCACCAGCGTGAAGTCCTCCCCCGCCAGTGTGGCAAGACTTTCGAAGGTCACGAATCGGTGGGGACCTTCGGGCAGCTTGAGTTTGAAGCGCTCCAGCAGATCGAGCAGCCACTCGGCATCCCCATTGGGTGTGATGGCGAGAAAAAGTCCCCCGGGCGCCAGCACCCGCGCGGCCTCCGCCACCAGGGCTGCGGGTTCGGGCGCGTGCTCCAGCACATTCACACAGAAGACCCCGTCGAAGACGCCGACGCGAAAAGGCAGCGCCTGGCCATCGGCCACGGTCCGGGGCAGCGACGGCGCGGCACGGCGCGTAGTGAGCATGGGCAAGGAGAGATCACAGGCCACGCCCAGCGCGGGCGACAACACTTCCAGCGTCGGACTCGACCCCGCGCCAATTTCGAGCACGCGGCTGCATCCACGGAGGCTGCGTGCGATCAGCCGCTCGTAGAAGCGCTTGCAGGCGCGATTGGCCTTGTCATCATAGGTTTCGGCCAGCGCGGCATAGTGCGCGCGCACGTCTTCCGCGCGGTGCCCGGTCGCCATCAATCCTCGATGTGGAGTGCGCACTCGTTGGCCAGGCGGATGTGCCCGGCCTGTGTGCGATCTTCGGGATAGAGAAAGGTGGAATCCAGCAAGCGCAGCCCCTGCAGCGGCGCGATGTGGTCGGGGAGCAAACTCAAAAAGTTCGTGGGGCAAACCGCCTGGGCAAAGGGCGTTCGGGCCACATGACTGCCGACGAGATCCTCATCGACGAGCGCCGGATTCATCAGTTTCAACGCCGCCCATGATTGGGTTACCACGTCCTCGTCGGGCATCACGAAGGTGGGGTGACTCGTGGCGACGTAGTAGGGTACATAGACGATGGCGTTGTCATGCTCCGGCATGGGATTCATGTTGGTGTATTCGATGATACCGTTGAAGGGAATGCGCGGATCGTGCACGTTGTACCAGAAGTGGGGTGATACCGCGCGGCGCAGTTTGAAGCAGGCGCAGACCACGCCGATGTAGTCGATCCGCGAAATCTCGGCCGCGTATTCTTCCCATCCGGCGGGCAGCAGCTTCGCCAACACCGACAGGGGCACCGTGGAAACGACGCGATCACAATCCACCGCTTCGTGGCCGTCAAAGGAAAGCCCGGTGACCCGGCCCTCTTTCGCGAGGATGCGTTTCACAGGCTGCCCCGGGTGGATGCGCACGCCCAGTTCATTCAAGCGCGCGTGGAGGGTGTCCAGCAGCAGCTTTGTGCCGCCTTTCAGGTAGCCCAGCTTGCCCCGCGATTTCGCCACGCGATGGACCCTGTGCCAGATCCACGCGGCTGAGATCTTGTCGTGAAAAGCGCCGAATTTCATCTCCAGCAGGGGCTTCCAGATCACGTTGTACGTTGCTTCCCCCAGTTGCTCGATCAGCCAGGGTTTCGCGGCCACGGCATCGAGCGCGCGCCAGTCCTTTCGCTTGCGCGCATCCAGCGCGAAGAGCCCCAGGCGGATGCGGTCGCGGAAGGAGATTCCGGGAAAGGTAATCAAATCCAGCGGTGTACAGAAACTATAGGAGGTGCCGTTGTAGTAGAAGCCCGTGGTGGTGTCTTCAAAACGCAACTGATCCGCAATACCGAGTTCCTGGCAGAGCCGGAAATAGCCAATATCGGAGGTACAGAGAAAGTGATAGAAATGCTCGATATCGAAGCCGCCAAAGTCGAAGGTGGCGATGAGTCCGCCGATCTCCTTCTCGCGCTGATATACGTCCACTTCGTGGCCGGCCTTCGCCAGGGCCAGTGCCGTGCTCAAGCCGGAGATCCCGGCGCCTATGATGCCTACCCGCATGCGTAATGTCCTGCTTTCTGCGTCATTCCCCTGTCAACGGCCCACAGCATACAGCGCGTAGCCTTCGTCGGCAAGTATTTCGGTCAGTTGCACCGGCAAATTGATCGGAGCCAGCACAAAGGTGAATTCGTAGCGCTCGGAAAGTTCATACCACGTTCCCTGGTCCCGTTCCCGCCACAATGTTTGCCAGGGCACGGGTGGCTCGTTGCGCGTTCCGGGCTCTGGCAACTGGAAGGTAATGCCGTAGATATCCCGATACATGGATTCGATCGAAGGGCCAATCGCCGGCAAGTAGCTGATGAGCGAAGGCGTCGCCACATCCGCAAGCACCGGATAGTTGGTCGTGGCTTGAAGCAGGAGGTTGTCCGGCGGCGCAAGAAGAACGATGCGGCTTTCGGCAAGAAGCTTGGAATCTATCGCTTTCTGGAAGTCGGAAACGGGCAGATGCTGCCGGTACGCGGCCTGATGAATCAGGAGCAGCGCGCACCCCGCGGCGATCACAAGACCTGCCCTTGTGCGTCTCCCCCTGGGTGTCTCCTGTTTCCAGATGGCCCATTGGCCACGCCGAAACAGCGTTGGAACTCGCCACCTATGGCTGAACTTGCGGTCCATGACCCATGCGATGGAGATACCCGCCACCAGACAGAACGCGCCAAAGCGATGGTGCATGGCGAGGGGAATAATCGGCAGCGCGGCCGGCAGGATCACCCTCCAGCGCGCCCGCCCGCGGCCACCGCGACGACGGCAAATAGCGCGGCGCCAAAGAGCAGGAAGGAAACGCATTCACCGCCCGCCAGGTAACGACTGTGGAGCGCCTCCCCCACTATCCTGGGCCAAAGGGGCTGCAACATCCCCACGATCACCGCGCCGAAAAGCAAGCGCCAGCCCCGTTGCGGCCAGCGGGCGAGTATCAGGGCAATCATAAGCGCCAGCGCAATTGCGGGGATGTGGTTGATCAGGCGGTAGGGCATCCACGCGATCAGCAGGAAGGGGATGTCCGTACCGAGGACGGCGTGTATCGCCATGGTGCCCCAGACCAGCAGTCCGACAATACTCGTATAGAGCGCCAGGCCGAGCCCGGTGCGGCGGATACGGTACTCTGTTCCATAGACCGCAAGGAGCCACGCCAGCAGTATTGTACCCGCGAGCAGGACGTGGCCATTCCCCGGCGGAAAGCGACGGTGCGGATCGTGGAGCGCCGTATAGCCCCGCCAAACCGCTTCGGTGTCGCCGCCCGCAGCGAAGGGACCCGACACCGGCATGGGCAGGGTGAACTGACGGTGGATAGCCCAGAACAACGCGGTCAGGCCGAGGCCGAGAATGAACATGCCCGCCCAGCGCAGCGCACGAGGCGTTACTTTCTTTTTACTGACGATCAGCGCGTGTACGCCAAAGATGGCTACCGTCGCTGCGAGGGGCGGCCACTGTCCCACGTGTATGCAGGGAATGAATCCGAGCAGGAAGAAGGCCCTTCGAAAGCGGCCCGCCACCAGCGCGGCCAGGGCCAGCAAGACCAGCCCGCCGCCGATATGGCCGTTGGAGTAGGTCTCCGGCCACACCATGGTCGGGTAGCTCCCGTCGAACTCCAGCAGGATACCCTGCATCATGAGCAGTGCCGCGAGGAGACCGGCCACGACCGACCGGGTCAATGTCGCCGCCAGGGCGTAGACCGGAAGCAAACTCGCGAGCAGAAACAGGACATTGCGGAATCCGCAAACCAGCGCCGGGCCCGCGCCCAGCGACAGCATACCCGCCGAAAGATAAGTTTGCAGGCTGAAGGCGTTGTGAACATAGAGGGACAGCGGATGTCCCTCGGGATACTCCACCAGCCCCGTCAGAATCTGGGCGTGCTCCCAGGTCTCGTCCCACCGCACACCGCGCACCGCCACCGCAACGATTGCAAAGAGCACACAGGCCCCCGCACCGCGCCACAGGGCGGGAGGTTTCTTAGATTGCTTTGCAGTTGCTGTTCCCGGCACGGTGTTTTCCTTCCAGTGCTGAGTATAGTGAGGGAAGAGCAGGTATTGGTAGCGGTGATGGTATTCTAAATGGCACTAACCTGGAAGAAATAGCTTGAGCCTTTCAAGGCCAATTCCGGGTGCCACCTCAATCGAGCAACGCTCGTTTGGGTGCATTGAGGGAGGAAAGCTGCGGCCAGCAATAAATTTCCAGATCCGGCTTGTGAACTCATCTCGGGTGTTGGCAACCTTCTCCAGACGCAAACTGAGCCAGCACGAGCACCCTTACTGCGTACGGGCGGCCTACGCTCAAGGCACCCAAACGAGCGTTGCTCGATTGAGGTGGCACCCGTGGTCCGCCTTTGGTCGCCCAGGCACTTCCCTATTAACTGCCTTGTGTCGCCGTTCTTTTTGCGCTCTCCGCGTTCTTTTGACGTTGAATACCCTACTTCACTTTGTCGCGGCGTTCCTTCAGCTCGCGCCATGTCGTCAGGATGATCCCCTCATCCTTCACGAGCTGGATAATCTCCGGGTCCGTCGTCACATCCAGATCCGCCTGGCGCGTTTCGCCCGAGGGGGAGATCGCATCGAAATTATCGTCGCGAATGGTGCAGTGGACGATGATCTCCGTGATACCCGGCTTTATCTCTTTGATCGTCTCGATGAACATCTTCTTCTTCTCTTCAAAGGTCTTCCAACTATAGGACTGGCCCGTGGCGTCGTCGATCACCGGCAGTCCCGCCGCCCAGACCTTTTCATGCAAGCCCTCCGCCGTAAGCGTCTGGGCCAGGTCGCCCTCATATTTGGTCATGAGGTGCCCCTTCGGCCCCGTAATCAGCATGGGAATTTTATACTCGATGCCCACTTTCACGTAGCGCTTGTAAAACTCCAGATTGGAAAACAGCGTGCCCATGTGGGAATCCATGTGGGTCACGATGAGCCCCATCTCCAGCGCCTTGTCGATCTGCGCCCGGATCTCGCGCTCCACGTCATCGGGGGTGCCGTGCTCGTTCACGAGCCCCACGTTGTCCCAGAGACAGCCTTGCTTGTCCACCAGCGTCGGCACCGTCGGCTTGCCCGCCACCGGACCCCAGCGATAATTGTCCCACTCCGAAGTCAGGGTCAGGTGCAGGCCGTTATCGGTGTCGGGGCTGGTCTCCAGGAAGGCGTGCCAACCGGGGACCCACGGCGTGGGCATCATGGTGCTGGTGGAGGTCACGACGCCTTCCTTGAGCGCTTTGATGGTTCCCTGGTTGGTCTGGTGGCTCATGCCGAGATCGTCGCTGTGGAAGATAACCACCCTGGATCCCGCAGGCCAGCCGAGGCGCTCGGCGAAGGTCTTTTCGGCGGCTTGTCCATCGATGGCAAAGAGCAAAACGAGCGCGGTGAGCGCGAAATATGGCTTGAGCATGGCAGGTGTTCTCCGTATGGATAATGCGTTTCAAGGCGCCCCCGACGGGGCGATGGCGGCTATTGTAGCAGATTGTGATTTGCCCTTTTCGATGCGAGAGAATCGGTGTGCATTCTTCATAAGCGTCCCTATATATGCCTGAAAAAGAGCATACAAGGCCGACCAGGAACTGACGCGATTGAGATTTTGACGAATATGTGGATACTGCTACAAAGCATAAAGGGCTTGACAAAAAACTCTTTATCGCATATAAGAAAGTCATTCAATCGCAATGAGCGATTTATATAGTGTTCAGGGCAGTACGCAGGCAGTTGCAGTTCGTGGGAAGAGCTTCGGTTCCCGCAGGGTAGTTGTAGTTCCAGAACCGTATTCGTTTCGTTCCAATTAGATCTTGCTCCGGCCTTTATTTTCATACCCGCCGGTTTGCAGATACTCGGCACTCGGGCATGTGGCCCGTTCCGAGCGAAGTCGGTCGTGAGTCAATCGAGTCCGCTGGACGAAGGGAGGTGCGAGGAGGCATCGGGGAGTGATGCCCGGGTCGTGTTTTTCATTGGCAATCTACGACAACGTTGAGGAAATGCTATTATGACTAAAGTTGTACCCCATAAATACCGCAGAGGTTTTACCCTTATCGAATTGCTGGTGGTGATTGCAATCATCGGTATCTTGGCCGCTATTCTACTTCCGGCGCTCGCCCGTGCGCGGGAAGCCGCGCGCCGCGCAAGTTGCCAGAATAATCTCAAGCAGCACGGCGTCGTCTTCAAAATGTTCGCGAACGAGAGCAAGGGCGAAGCCTGGCCCCGCCGCGGCACCCGTTTCTGGAACAACTACAACGCCGCTGCCACCGGCTTCGGCGCTTCGCTGGAACGGGCCTACGAGCTGGAGCAGTTGTATCCGGAGTACATTACCGATCTCCAGATTCAGTTCTGCCCTTCGGACGGTGACTATCCAAAGTCCCAGGAGAAGAACTATACTTGGAGCCCAACGGTCAACATGAAGCTGCACCGGACCATCGGTACCGGCTGGGACACATCCGGCGACACCTTGGTGAACAAGAAGGTCTCTCCGGCCGGCGGCGGTAGCCAGTTCTGCGACCCGGCGGTATTCAACCCGGGGTTGAACTGCTACTACCACGGCGGCTACTGGTCCTACAACTACTGGGGCTACATGATTGAAGGCAAGTACTTCAATTCGGCGGCCGACTTCACCTGGGTCTTCAGTTCGAATGCGGCCATCGCGGCTCCCGAGTCACTGGACTGCCGCGCCGCCGCTTGCGCGTCGGGACGTGGCTGGGTGGCCAACCGCGAGAAGAACGCCACCTTCACCATGCCGTCCAGCGGACGCAGCGTAACGCTTATGGCGCTGCGCGAAGGTATCGAGCGCTTTGTCATCACGGACATCAACAATGCAGGCGCCAGTGCTTCCGCGCAGACGGATGCCGCGGTCATGTGGGACAACTCCTACACGAACGAAGGCGCACTGACGGACATGAACAGTTTTAACCATGTACCCGGCGGCGCGAACATCCTCTTCATGGATGGCCACGTGGAGTTCGCAAAATTCCCGCAGCCCATCGGAAGCAAAGCCTGGATGATGACCCAGGAAGCGCACAAGGACGGCAACTCGCTCGGACCGTGATACGCGGACAGGCGTGAAAGCGCCAAAGTACTGATCTGATCACCTCAATTAAATTGGGAGGGCTGCAAAGCCCTCCCAATTCTATACATTGGGTCCACCTGCTTTTTATATTCAACGTATTTTCCGGAGTATCCACCATGAGTCTGGGTCGTTCTGCGATATTGATGTATGTTCTCGCCGTCACGGCGCTCCTTGCGGGGTGCATGGACAAGAGCCTCCCGCCGCCGCCCGAGGGCATGGGCGATCTGCGGGATGACTTCGCCCATGCCATTACGGCGGGTGACGAGGCGAAAGTAAATGAATTGCTGAATATGGAGCCCCTGCTGCTCAACGAGCCCCATCCCGTTGGGACGCAGTACCCCCTTCATGTGGCTGCGGCTTCCGGGAACGCCGCCATGGTCAAGTTGCTGCTGGACAAAGGGGCCATTACCTCGGTGCAGAATGATGAGGGCGAATACCCGGTGGACAAGGGGCGATTCGCCGGCCTGGACGAGGCGACCCTCGCGCTGCTTCAGCCCACACAATAACCGAACTTCTTTGTACTTACCCCCCTCCACTGCGAGACACCCGCTTCCGGTGGAGGGTGTTTTTATTGCGCGACTTCAGCCTTCCATTCCGGCTCAAGTGCCGCCACGGTATCGAGCGTCACGCGTGCGACATACGTCCAGGGATCTTTCGTGGCCCGCTTCAGAGGTTCCAGCGCGGGCCGGGCCGCTTCGCCCAGATCGCGGAGCGCAATGGCGGCGTGAAGGCGGACGCTCTGGCTGGGATCCGCGAGCCCCGCGAGCAGCACGGTTAAGGCGAGGTCACCCGTTTCCCGATCATGCACCACCCGGGCCGCCGCAATGCGAACCACGGGACTGGGGTCCTCAAAAAGGCGGAGCAGTTCCGGTTGATCCTCGATCGACAACCATCCCCGCCGATGCAGGGAAACGACAGCCCAATAGCGGTCGGCGGCGGCAGGAGCCTTAAGAAATTGGCGCGCAACGTCCGCAAGCGGCCTGCGCGACTGTTCGCACCGCCATGGATTGAGAAGAAGGCAGGTTTGAAAACCGCTTTCCAATGACGCAGTCCAGTCGTCGATGCCCTGCACCGGCGGTCCAAACACGCCGATGGCCTGGGGCGTAAAGAGCACCTCCTCGCTGTCCTCGAAGCCGATCCGGCAGGCGACCGCGCGAAGCCCATCGCCCAGCGCGGGGTCCAGCGGCGCGGCATAGAGCCGCCAGTCATCGGATTCGCCCTTCAATCGATATACGATGGAGGATCCGGGTGTGCCGGAAGCCAAAGCGAGACCCGTCGGAGTTTGCCACATTGCGGGGCGGGCGCATCGCGGCACCCTGCCTCCGGGCCATTTCAAGGCGTCCATTTCCGGCTCGGGCAAATAGCCCAGATCTTTCGTCGCCGTGGTCCATTCGAGATGGACCTTGCGCAGCCGCTCGAGATCTCCCGCAAATGCGGGATCTCCGGCAAGGTTGTTGAGCTCGTGGGGATCGGCGTCCACATCATACAGCTCCTCTTCCGGCTTCGTCGCGGCAAACCACCGCGATTGAGCGGCGTCCAGTTCTCCCGCCGCGTGTAGCCTGCGCAGATCCTGCGCCATGGGCATCTGGTCCATGTATTCGATGCGCTGGGCATAGGGCAGCCAGGGCATGTAATTCCGGAAATAGCGGAAGCGCTTGTCGCGGACGGTGCGGATGCAGTCATAGGCTTCGTCCATCCGATCCCGCGCGCCGTAGACATATTCGCGGGGTGGCGCGGCGTCCTTCCCGAGAAAAGCCTGGCCCTGGAAATGTTCCGGTAGCGCAACACCCGCAAGCGACAGGATGGTCGGCGCGAAGTCTATGAAACTGACCAGTTCTTCGTTTGTCCCCACTCCCAGTGTTTCGGGGGCCTCCGGACAAACCCACGCGCGGTATTTCTCCGGCACGTGAACCAGCAGCGGAACGCGGGTGCCCGATTCGTAGAGCCAGCGCTTGCACCGCGTGAGGCCCCGGCCGTGATCGCTCCAGAACCACACGATGGTGTCTTCCGCCAGGCCCGCCGCTTCCAGCTCGGCCAGAGCCGCTCCCACTTCCCGATCCATGAGGGTGATCAGGTCGTGATACTGGGCCCAATCCTTCCGGGTGGCGGGGGTGTCGGCGTGGTACGGCGGCAGGGTAACACCCGCCGGATCGTGCCGCAGGTCGCCCAAGGCCTCGATCTGGGCCAGGCGCTCGGGATCGCGGCTCCGCACCTGTCCCTCATGGGTGGTGACGAAATTGAATACTGAAAAGAAGGGTGCGCCTTCGGGGCGGTTTTTCCAGTGGGCCTTCTTGCTGTTCTCGTCCCACGCGCTCAGCGGCGGTTCGAACTGATAGTCCGTCTTGCTGTTGTTCGTGCAGTAGTAGCCCGCCGCCCGCAGGTATTCGGGAAAGCACTTCACGCCCGCCGGGGGAATCCCCGAACACCGCATGTGCTGGGTGCCGATCGTGGTCGGATACATCCCCGTGATGAGCCCGGAGCGACTCGGCGCGCACACTCCCGCATGAGAATAGGCCCGATCATAGCGAATCGCCCGCTGCGCGAAAGCGTCCAGGTTCGGCGTTGTCGCGTAGGCGTCGCCATAGCAGCCGAGATCCGGACTGAGGTCTTCCGCGCTCAGCCACAGGATATTGGGCGGCTTGAGGGGTGCTTCCTGGGCGCGGAGTTCCCCGCTGCCCGCGAGTAGCGTGGCGGAAGCAATACCAGACTTCAGGAAGGTGCGTCGGCGCATGGGTCAGTTTCCCGCAGGTTGAGGATTAACATCGGTAGTATAACGTACCACGATTCGCCATTTTCTTCTTCATTAGGAACTATCATTCCAGCAGGGAATGGTCGACATTATTTTCACCACGAAGATAGCACGAAGAACTCGAAGAGAAACGAGTTCGCGGAGTGGCCGAACTTCGCAAGGTCGAAGTGTCACGCTTGGCATGCTCGTTGTCCTGCACGCGGGGACGCAGGGGAAATTTGGAAGTCGGCTGAACAGGAAGTGCCTCAATTACAAGGGGGGGGACCATGATGTGCGCGCGCTCCTCATTATTCTTGACCTCCCGATCCCGCCCTGATAAACTACAGTCAATCCAGTTATCTGGAGGTGGAAGGTATTGCCTTCGAAGGCTCCCAGGGTTTATCCCCGGGGGTCCTTTTTTATGGTAGCCATTTGATCCCCCACCCCTCAATGTCACCTCTGCTGGAGCGGTCATATTTTGATGCCCGCAGGATATCGGTCAACTTTCCTCCGAAATTGGTGGGAGGGGGCTGCCCGTCGTATCGGGCTCTCAGGAAACTGTAGGACGGGTGCGCCAGCAGATCCGCCAATTGAAGCCCGGCGATGTTGTTCGATTTCGGCTTCACTTTGAGTGCGCTCGAAGTGAGCGGGACCCGAATTTGCGATGCCTCCATGAAACTCGTCCCCTGTTCCAGCAGCCCGCGAAACGACTTCTTGAGTCGCATGTCTTCTTTCCCGCCGCGGGATTCCGCCATCACGTCTCCTGTCCCACCTCGACGTATAAGCCAGCGGGTGTAGCGCTCCACCAGCATGGCGAGACAATAATGATAGGGCTCATATTTCCAGACTGTATACTTCTCCCCGTGGGCCTGCTTGTCAATCACCACCGTGACCACGGTGTAGTCCAGTTCAAGCAGGAGCTTCAGAAGATCCTCATTGAAGCTCGCCTCGACGACCGGATCCCGAAGTGCCTCGAAAGGCTCTCTCTTATTGACCAATTCTTTCCGGTGAAGCACCAGTGGTTCATCGGGATGAGATTCAAAGTACCTTGACTTGAGGTCCTCAAGGCGCTGGAACACATCGGTCCGTACATGCTCCAACGCCATGATCACACCGGTAAGGCTGAGGAAACGATGGTTGGGGTTGCTCGAAGATTTCATATCCGAGGTACCAACTTCGTCGATATACATTCGATATTTCATTGCCCCAAATTTCCGTCAGCGTCGATAACTCAGACCCATGAACTTGCGAGAAGCATAAATTTGTGGTTCCGCTCCATTGGTTCCGACCAACGACTGCTCGAAGTGCTCCGTGCTCAACCGATCTTCACTCGGTTTCGGAAGGCAAAGCGGCTATTGCCCTTCCGGGTACCCTTCGAGAAACAAATTCTTCAGCCCCTGCACGCGGGCCTCCGTCGCCGTGGTCATGGTGTTGACTTTGACCATACCCGCGATGCTGCCGCCTTCATAAAGCGATGCGGCGAACTCCGCCTCCTTGTCGCGAAACGCGATCCAGAGTTTCTGCACTTCCTTCAAGCGCCCCTGTTCCTCTTCCGTCAGGGTCTCCCGGAGTTCTTTGTATACCTTGTTCAGCTCCGCGTCGGCTTTCTCGTAGGCCGTCTTGGCCTCCTGGTTAAGATCGGCCTGGTTCTGGGCCAGCGCCATAACCGCCATGCCCAGCGTGAAACATGCCGTACCGGCCAAAATCTTCTTCAACATATGTTGTCACTCCCGGCGTCATCTCGCCTATTGTTGCAGTTCCAATTCAATACCCCCAACAAGCCCCGCCACCACATTGTAGAGGGCCGCTGAGATCGCGCCGCCGATAAAACCACCCACCCCATAGAGCACCGGGAGAAAAAACATGCCGATCCCGCCAATGAACCCCTGCTCCTGCCCCTGAAAGCCACCAATGAGCATCATGAACACTCCTGCGGGAAGACAGAATATCGCCGACATCAGAAGATAGAGCACCCCCAATATTTTCGCCAACTGGAGCACCCCAACACGCTTGATCGTAATCATGTGCCTACCCTTTCCCAATTGATTCGGCCGCGACACAAGGGTTCACAGCCCCCCCGCACGCCGCCGATCCCGATTCAAGCCTACCACACCGTTCCGGCAAAATCGACGTTCCTGAGCAGATACCCCTTCGCCATCGGAGACATCGAACCGACGGCCTTCCCAGGCCTTCGTGCTCGCGCCGTTTCCGTTTCCAAACGGGAATGGGGATATCGTATAGTGGTGCAAACCTCCACAGGAAAGGCCCGACACATGACCAAGATACTTCTGTCCCTGACTGCATTGATTGTCACCTTGAGCGCCACCGCCGCCGACCCCGAACCTGAGAGCACCCCGATAGAAACGTGGAAGGGCAAGACGGTCCTCTTCTTTACCCCCCACCCCGATGACGAGACCTTCCAGTGCGCCGGTATCATCAAGCTTCTCGCGGACAATGGAAACAATGTCCAGATCGTGATCTTCACCAACGACGACAAGGGTTCGCTTGACCTGGAGATGACCAGTGAGCAACTGGCCCGCATCCGCCGCGCGGAAGAGGAAAAGGCCTGCGAGATCCTGGGTGTACCGAAGAAGAACATCACCTGGTTCGGCTACGAGGACGGCAACCTGGAATACGCCGATCCCCAGCGCGTTCGCGGGGAGGTCGCGCGCCAGATGAAGATTCACCGGCCCGACGCCGTCTTCAGCATCGACCCGGGCTCTACCCACGAGCGCTGGATCAAGACCGACCACCGTATGGCCGCCTTCATTACCCAGGATGCCTTCATCGCTTCCGAGTGGCACCTCTACTACCCGCAGCATCTGCTGGACGAGAACCTCAAGCCCTACCACGTGCCTCTCGCATATTTTTACTACACGGTCGAACCCAATGTGACCATCGATATCACGAAGGTTTTCGACTTCAAGGTGAAGGCCTCCGCCGCCCACACGAGCCAGTTTGAGCCCTCTCTCAGCAAGTACACGCCCGAGATGAGCGAAGAAGCCTTCAACGCGGTGAAGGACTGGATGACGAAGCTCAGCGAGGAAGACGGCAGGATGGTGGAGAAATTCCGCCGCGTCGAGTTCCCGTAATTGAATGGACAATCGACAATTGACGATGGACAATTGACGATGGACAATTGACAATTGACAACGAAACCATCAGACATGTTCGACGGGCAGGACCAATTAGTTGGGTCCTGTCCGTCTCTGCTTCAACGTATCCTTCGGCGGGCTGGGCTTCTGATGTCTCGGCCCAGCGTCAACTGTCAATTCGCAACTGCCCTGGCCTCGATC
This sequence comes from Candidatus Hydrogenedentales bacterium, assembly GCA_041859365.1. Taxonomy (GTDB): domain Bacteria; phylum Hydrogenedentota; class Hydrogenedentia; order Hydrogenedentales; family JAEUWI01; genus JAEUWI01. The sequence goes on along the minus strand of JBHEKR010000355.1, from coordinate 14,602 downwards.
AGGCTCAAGTCTTCGCGCCGGTAGTAGCGAAAGCGCCCCTCTTCCTCGGCTACGATCAGATCCGCGTTGTCCATTCCGCGAAAGGGGGCAATCGCGGGTCCGCAGGCGTGTTGCCCGAGAAAAATGGGCTTGCCTTTGAAAGCCATAAGCTGGGGAAATGCAAACTTCGGGGCTGCGTCCGTTCCGGTATTCTTGAGCAACAACACCGCCGCCCCGGGAAGCCCCAGCGATTGGGGCAAGCCTGTTTTCGGGTGGGGTACGGAAGCGTGGCGGGGCGTACCCACCAGGAGGTCCTGCGCGCCGTCCCGATCCCAGTCCACGAGGGAGAGTTTCAGCCGTCCGGTGCCGCCCGCCTTGAGGTAGTTCGCGTAAATCGGCTCGCCCGTGTCCAGCAGGAGTTTTCCTCCATCGAGCAGGTTGTAGGCGTCCACCTGCCAGTACAGGTGAAACTGGTCTTCTTCATCCAGGGCAATATAGGCCATTCGCCCGTCGAGCTTGCCTGCGGCAGGTTGCACGCGCCAGGTGCCGTGCATGTCCAGCCCCTCATAGTAGAGGGCGTGCGCCGGGGCCAACTTCGGCGCCGTTGTCGACCCAATGTTTAGATAGACATGGTGGCGCGCCGTGCTGTCGCTCATCACGATATCGAGCGTGCCATCGCTGTTCCAGTCGATTACGGTGGGGCAAGTGTAGCCCCAGCGCGCCTCGCCCGGCCCTTGAATATCGAGTTTATAGCCGGGCTGCACGTGAATCATCTCGTCCCCCGCATAGAGGGGCACGCCCGGCAGAAGTTCGGGCACTTCATTGTCGCCCGTGTTCTCAAAGAACTGAACCAACCCCTCGGAATTCCCAGCCACCACGTCCAAGTCACCGTCGCCGTCCCAATCCACCACATTGGTCACGGGAAGGGTTCCCCCATAGAGCTTCGCGTTGGCCTCCAGCGCGAAAGTGGGCTGAGCGTACACGGGCTGCCCCTGCTCCATCGTGCGACCGGTCCACGCGTAGTAATAGAGTCCTCCCTCGCCACCCACCAGCAGATCGCACCAGTTTCCCTCCCCGTTCGGGTAGGTCATGGGGCGGGGGTAAATGGTCGGATGCCGCAGTGTAATGCCGTCTTCGCCGACGGCCATGGCACGGGGCGCCCAGTCCCCCGCCGCCTTCTCATGGAAGACATGGAGTTCGCCAAAACACGAACCACTGACAACCGCTGCGCCATCACCCAACTGGACCGTCGCGATCTGGTTCATGCCCATACGAACGTCCCGATCGCGGTGAGAGGCGCGCACGGCGTCGCCAAGCTGCGCGCTGCCGTCGGCCGAAACCGTCAGGGTGTACAGGGCGCTGTAGGGCTGGCCACCGTGCCAGATGCCCGCGCCATCGTAGGGAAAATAGTCCGCATTGCGGGAATCCGCCTTCGAGGTCTTGTAGGGGGTTCCGTCCCCCACCCCCAGATAGATCGCCCAGCGACCATCGGGGAGTTCGGCAGCGCCCACCGCATTGGGGCTTTGGGGCAGACCGCTTACCGCCAGCGGCTGCGGCTCCACAAAGGCCTTTACGTCCCGGTCATAGCGCGTCCAGACAAGATTCCCGTCGGAGAGCCAGAGTCCGAGGATTTCGCCACTCCGGCGCTGCACGACGCAGCCGGCGGGCGGCCACGGATCCTTGAAGGGGTGGGTGATGCGGTGGACTTTCTCAAAGATGGGCACGCCGTCCCGCTCGCCGCTCCTCCGGTACAGCCACATCCCGGATTCCGTTCCGTATTTGGTCGTGGCCACGACTATTTCGGGAAAGGGCTTTTCGGAGAGCCGGACCGCGCCCAGCGGCACGGACATGACGGCATGGGGCGCCAGCGGTCCGATACCGTCCGCCGTGCCCACGGGTATTTGTTCCCCGCTCTGCCATTGCTGGCCCTGCACCGAAAGCACCAGACAGCCCGCCAGAAGAAAAAGAAAGCGAATCACGAAACACACTCCAGGAGTCGAGGGCGATACCGCCCGTCTTCAGACTTTGTGCAGGGGCTCGCCCACCAGGCGCTCGACATAACGAACCACCAGTCCCAGCAGGGCCAGTATAAACCCCGCAGCCAGGCAGATTACCCCGCCGAAATAAAGCCCCGTCATCCACTCGGGCTCGCCGAAGAGCCATGCGGCGAGGAGGCTGAGCAGGCCCAATCCGGCCAACGTCACACCCAGCACCCGGTAATCCACGCGAGCAACCCGCTCCGTTTCAGCGGCGCTTTCGTCCAGCAGCGCCTGAAGCTCATCCAGCGATTCACGGTGAGACGGATCGTGCTGAAGTTTTTCGAGGAGCGCCAATTTCAGGCGATGCTTGAGCCACACGCGAAGCAGATTCGCGGCGATGATATAGCCCAGTGCTATAATACCCGCCAACAGGGGGACCAGTATCAGGAAGGTTTCCAAGGCATTCGCTCCCGTTTGTTCTCGTATAGGCCCCAATGCTTGGACAGCGGCCCCGGCCACCGGGGTTTCGACAATTCGCCCAGTGGGCACGGGGCATTGTAACGCCGGGAAACCTTGCGGCGCACGCTTCGGTCCAACCAGTCACACGAGTCCGGCCAACATGACGACCTTTCAACGCAGCATCCTCACCGCCCTGGGCATTGCCGTGGGTGTCCACGCCTTCACCATGGGGCTGCTGTGTGATGTCCTGCCCCGTGAAGCCAGTCCGCCGCTGGTCCAGGCCAGCCGCTCCCTCCACTTCGAAGCGGGCAATTTCCTGCGCCTCGCCCACAGCGATGGCTCGGTGGAAGTCTTCACCCACGATCGGCCTCAATTCCTCGTTCAGGCCGAGATCCGCGCCTATGGCCGGGACAAACTGCGCAGCGAGGCGGCAGCCTATATCGACACCATGGTCACGGGCGTGAAAGATGGGGGCGGTATCCGGATTCAGACCGAATCGGGCCAGCGCCCGGAGCCCCTGGATCTGCGCACGGACTACGTACTTACGGTTCCACGAGGCGCCAACCTGTCCGTAGAGGGCGTCAACGGCAATGTCCTGGTCCACGAAGGCCTTGGCGCCATCTATATTGACGGAAATAACACGGATATCAAGATTTTGAGCCCCGGGGCCGCCGTTCGCGCCCAGAGCAACAACGGGCGGATTAAAGTGGAGGACGCCCCCGGCGAAACCGAGCTTAAGACCATTAATGGCAACATTTACGCCCGCATGCGCGGCGGGCATCTGACGGCGGAGACCACCAATGGCACAGTCAAGGTGGATTTATCCGACGGAGAAACGACCTCGTGCGACTTGACGTCCCTGAATGGAGGCATTACACTTTGCGCGGTGGATTCCTGCGAATTGGCGCTGGAAGCCACCACCGACAGCGGCACCGTGAACGCCACCGTGCCGCTGGAGTATGCCGAGGGCTACCCCCGGCGCCGAAAGATCATCGGCACCCAGGGTAGCGGCCGGACCCGCGCCACCCTCTATTCCAGAAATGGCGACATCAACATCGCGAGGACCGAACCATGATACCAGCAGCCCGACTGGCGATACCGGCGCACTACGCAGGGACCGCGACCGCGGACGGCGTAGAGACCAGCGACCTGGAACTCGTCGAGCTGACCAAACAGGGGCACACGGAGGCCTTTTCTGAACTGGTGCGTCGCCATCAGCAGATGACCTATAACCTGGCCTACCGCTTCATGCGGGACCCCGCACTGGCGGAAGACATGGCCCAGGAAGCCTTTCTCAAGGCCTTCCGCCTGCTGGGCGGTTTCCGGGGCGACAGCAGCTTCAGCACCTGGCTCTATCGCGTCACCTGCAGCGTCTGCCTGACCGAACTGGGCCGACGCAAGCGCCGTGGCGAAGTGGAGTTGAAGCCGGTGCACTACAACACCGCCGCACTCCACCCCTCCGACGGCCGGGACCTCCCCGAGCATATCCGGCGCTGCGTGACCAAGTTGTCTGATCGCTATGCGGAAATTGTGACACTTTATTACCTGAAGGGTATTTCTTACGACGAAATCGCGGAGGCCCTGGATATCCCCATGGGCACCCTGAAAACGTGGATGTTCCGTGCCCGCAAGCAGTTACGCCGGATCGTGGAGAAGGAGCTCTTCAACAATGGTTGAACGGCTGCCGAGCGATGCCGAGCTGGACGCGCTGATCGAAGCGGCTCTCGCGGAGGAGGTCATCCTCCCCGTACCGCAGGATCTGCATGCCCGTGTCTGCGAGCGGATCCAATTGGCCGCCCTGCAGCAGCGGGAGCTTTCCCGGTTCCGAAATGCGCTGCTCTCCGGCTTCGCGGCTTCCGTCGGTGTCCTTGCGACCCTTGCGGCGCTTGTGTTGTTCACCAAATTTGACGTGCTTCTGAAACATGGCATCTCCGGTGGGCAGGGCCTGATGGACTCCTACGCCGCAACCTTTGCCTTGTCCTGGCCCTACTATCTGGAGGCCTTCGTCCTCGCCCTCGTTCTGGGCCTGGGTGGCGCAACCCTCTGGGCCGGCTTGATGCCGCTGCGGTGGCTGGACGGTGTGCACGGGCACGGCGCGCGCTCTGGGAAGCCGGTGGTTCAGGGTCCGTTCCAGACGCCCTAACAACAGCCTGGGCGGTAGGATTGGAAGCGTCCCAATTGAGCGCCGGGACTCTGGTACCGGGTCTGGAGCATCCACCCGACCGGGCGGAAGATTTTCAGCAAGAAAGGCAGTCCGTTCATGAAGCATCGCCGGGGCAAAGGCAGTTTTTCCACCCTCCAGTCGGTCTTGATGATCCTCTTTCTCCTCGGAGTCGTGGTCGTGATGGCTATCTTCCTTACGCCCGAAAAGGAAGAGGCGCCCCCGGTTTCCACCATGAGTTATGAGTCCCGCCCGGAGGGACGCCGACACGATGATCTGCGCCTGCGCCGCTTTGAACGGGACCGGGAAGAAGTCGCGAAACAGGGCGAGGCCCCGGAGGCCGTGGCGGTATCGAATGGGGAAACCCCTGCCGAGGTGGCCCCCGAAGGACGCTTTTCCATTTCGGGAACGATTACCGACGGAAAAACCGGCGAGCCGGTCCGCGACATCGCCGTAATCGCGAGCCGCGTCCCCACCGAAGCCGAAGAGGCGGAGTACCGCGAAAAAGACCGGATCGCCATCGAGCAGAAGCTCACCGATGAATTCGCCGCGATTATAGACGAAAAGCAGCGTCTGTGGGCCGATGCTTCGTCGCACACGGACGCCAACGGGGGTTACACCCTGCCTATCGAGCATGAGGGCGACTACAAGATCACGGTCGTGCCCCGGAGTCACCTCCGGGCGACGGTGGACAAGGAATTTGTGGGAGAAAGCCGCCCAGAATGGAAGGTCGACATCCAACTGGAAAGTGGTGCGACCATCTCGGGCCGGATTACGGACAGCTTTGACAATAAAGGAATCCCCGGCATCCAGGTCTATTCGACGCTGGAGCCGGACAAGTACCGAAACGAAGCGATCACCGATGACGAGGGCAATTACACCGTCGGGGGTCTCTCTCCCGGAAATTACAGCGTGGTCGCCGAAATTGAAAACACGGTTTACCGCGTCACCAAGATCCTCCCCTTCAAGCGCACCTCGATCGCATCGGCGGATCAGGCCGTTCGCGGCATTGATTTCAAGCTCGACAAGGGCGGCGTGGTCTGGGGCTATGTGACCACGCCCGATGAAAAGCCCGTGGCGGCCGATGTGGTCCTGTGCACCTCGGACAGCGTGCTGAGCCAGGCGCTGACCGCCATGGTGAAGCGGGCGCCCCCCCTCAATGACAATTCGAGCAAGGAAGACGGCTACTACGAATTGACCGGAGTGCCCCTGAACGAAGAGTGGCGCATCTACGCCACTGCGGAAGACACCGCCCCCCAACTCGCGGATGCCTTCGTTCTGACGCCGCGCGAAAAGGAAGTGCGGGTGGACATTACGATGTTCACGGGCTCCAACGTGTATGGCCAGGTCGTGGACGGAAAGGGCAAGCCCGTGCCCGACGCCCAGATCGCTTGTTTCCCCAGCTACACCCAGCTCATGAGCCCCATGGACAAGCCCCAGGTGGCGCGCGAAGGTCGCAGCGATGAGGAGGGTTATTTCGAGCTGAAGGAACTGCCGGCGGGCAACTACCAGGTCATGGCCCACAAGGAGGGCTACAAGCACGCCCTGAACGGCACGCCCCTCTATTCCAACGGCTACCACGAGGTTAAGAACGTCCGCGTGGTTCTGGAATCCATTGAGGCCGGCAATTACAAGGTCTTTGGCACGGTTACGGACGCCACGGGCAATGGTTTGTCGGGTGCGAAGGTCGCCCTCTCGGGCATCGGCACAGAAAGCCTCAACGGGGTGGATCGGGAAACCCAGAGCGGTCCGGGCGGCGACTTTAATTTCGACGGCGTGGAAATCGGCACGTACGTGCTCAAGGTCGACCTGGAGGGCTTTGCGCGGAAGTCCGTGAGCAAGGTGCTCCTCGACAAGCAGAATGATGTGGTCCTGGAGGCCGCGTCCTACGTGCGAGGTCGCGTGCTGGTGAAGTCTACCAATGCCGCCCCGGAAAACGGCTATACCGTGAGCGCCAGTCTGGTCCAGAGCGAGACCGCAGACGCAGAGGACAGCAACGGATTTCTGTCATTCCTCGAAAATGCGGAAACGGGCAGCAAGAGCGAGAGTTTCAATGACACGACGGGCGCCTACGAAATGACCCTCTCCGCGGGCACCTGGCAACTCGAAGGCAGCGCCTCCCCACTGGCTCCGGCGCGGAAGCAGATCACCCTGCAACCGGGCGAAGTCCTGGAAAACATCGACCTGATCCTCGACGCCGATGGCGGCACAATCGAGGGCGTGGTCCTCACGACGGATGGGCAGAGTCCCCAGGGCGCCACGGTCTTCCTGATCGAAGCCTCCACCGCGTCCCAGGCCCTCACCATGTTCGCCCAGGAAGGCGGCGGTACGGAAAGCATGCAGGTGGGCGAAGACGGCGCTTTCACCTTCGAACGCCTCGGCGAAGGCACCTACTACGTCGTGGCGCGCCACCCCACCTATCCCCAGGCCATGAGTTCGTCGATCCTGCTGGAGGCCCAGGGCACCCAGAGCGGCGTGGAAATCATCATGGGACCCGGCGGCTCCCTGGAGGGTTTTGTCTACGAACAGGGCCGGCCCGTGGAGGGGCGCATGGTCACCGTGATCGCCGACGGCCAGCCGTACACGGGTTCCTCCGCGGCGAATGGCGCCTACGAGGTACGCAACATCCCGGCGGGCACCTGGCAGGCCTTTGTAAACAATCCTGGCGCGGGCATCAGTCTGGATGTGCTGAACGGCCAGGGGTATCCGGTGACCATTTTCAGCGGTTCGGCCACCTTCCACAACTTCGGCGAGTTCAACGGCATCACGGTGAACGTAACCGTGGCCAGCGGCTCCACCGGCGCCACGTTGCCCACCAATTTTGACAATTTCGGCGGACGCGTGGTGTTGAACACGGCCACAGTTATCCCCGCCGTGGGCGCGGGCCTCGATGCCAATATGATACCCGGTGACCACTACACCGTCATCGGTGGAACCATATCCATCCCGGATGTCACCATTGGATCGTGGCGCGTGGACTACTACAGTCTGGCCCAGGACGGCACCTACCGGTGGCGAGGAACCCAGGACGTGGAGGTGACCGGTGAGGAACCGGAAATCGATGTGGCGATATTTATAGAGTGATGGTCGACAGATTGGGCCTATTGGATTAGGTCGCGAAGGCATCGCTCATCGCAGTTGGATGGGTCTTATGGGTCGTATGGGTCGATATGAACCCAGGCCAAGAGTCCCCCATAAGACCCACAGGTGATCGAAAAGCCCCATTCGGGCCATACTATACCTTACTGTAAACGCCGCCCAACCGCGGGGGAAACCATGGCACTGATAGAACTCGAAAACGTGGAAGTCCGCTACGGCGACTTTCAGGCCCTCAATGGCGTGACTTGCGCGATTGAAGAGGGCGTGGCGGTGGGGCTCCTCGGGCCCAACGGTGCGGGCAAGAGCACGCTGATGAAGACCCTCCTGGGCTTCAACCGGGCCTCGGCAGGCACGGTCAAGATTCTTGGTCACGATATGCCCCAGAGCGCCCTCCTGGTGCGCCAGGAGCTGGGCTACATGCCCGAGCGTGAGGTCGTCAGCCCCAAGGTCAGCGCGGTCTCCTTCCTGACCTACGTGGGTCGGCTCTTCGGCATGGTCCGCGTGGACGCGATGGAACGCACCCACGAAGTGCTCAACTATGTGGGCCTCGGCGAAAACCGCTATCGAAAAATGGAGACCTACTCCACCGGCATGCTCCAGCGCGTAAAACTGGCCCAGGCCCTCATCCACGACCCGCGACTTCTCCTGCTGGACGAGCCCACCAACGGCCTCGATCCCGAAGGGCGGCAGGAAATGCTGGATCTCATTGCGGATATCGGTCGGAATCGAAAAGTGACCGTGGTGCTTTCTTCCCACCTGATGCCCGACGTGCAGCATGTGTGCGAGCGGGTCATCATGGTGCAGCATGGCCGCATCGTGGAAGATGGAACCATCAAAGATTTGACCGCCCCCCGGGAAAACCAGTTCGAAGTGCAGGTGAATGGCGGCATGGAGACCTTCCTGGCGGCTCTGGAACGGCGGGGCGGCCAATGCATCCGCCACAAGGACGACCTGATGCTCCTCCAGGTGCCCGAAGGCAATGGCAACGAAGTGCTCTTCCTGGCGGCACAGGACGCAAACACCCAGATCCGCCGCCTGGAGCCCGCCAAGAGCAGTCTGGCGGAAGTTTTCATGAAAGCCATGAGCGCGCCCGCGCCGAACGACAAGGACGCCGCCTAGATGCCCGTGTACACCCGCACCTACCGCCACTACGACGGCGAGTTTCGACGTCACGCCCGGTGGGCCCTCATCGTCGAGCAGGAACTGCGCATCCTGGCCAAGACCAAGATTTTCATGTTCCTATGCATGTGCGCCTTCCTCCATTTTCTCGTGCGGCTCCTCCAGGTGGTGTCCTACGACATCATCATGCAAGACCCGAACCATCCCGCGGCCGCCCTGCTGCAACAGGCCCAGTTCATCGTGGTGAAGGAAGAGAGCTTCTTCGATTTCCTGCGATTCCAGGCGCCGCTGGTGATGCTGACCTGCCTCTATGCGGGCTCCGGCATGATCTGCAATGATTTCCGCAACAACCTCATGGAAGTCTATTTCTCCAAGCCCATCACCTGGCGGGACTACGCCCTGGGGAAGGTACTCAGCCTCATCCTCATCGGCCTGGCCTTCACCGCGCTCCCGGGCGTGGCCCTGGTGGTGCTGCATAACATGCTGGCGCCCAGTTGGGAAACCTTCAATGAAACCTTCTGGTGGCCCCTGGAGGTCGTCGGCTTCTCCCTCGTGCTTGTGGTGCCCTGCGCCCTCGGCGTGCTGGCCTGCTCCGCATTGCTCCAGAGCCAGAATTACGCCGCCATCGCCGTCTTCATGATCACCGTCGCCAACGGCGTCCTGGGAGGACTCCTGGCCGCCTTTCTGCGGGATGAGAACTACCTCGTGCTTTCTTTCCCCCTGGCGCTCAACCGGGTGGGGCAGACCATCTTCAACCAGCAATATCTGCTCTTCACCCTTCATTGGGGCTGGTCCATGCTGTATATCGTGCTCGTTTCCCTGGCCTGCATCGTGATCATTTTCCGGCGCGTGCGCCGCGCGGAGTGCGCCCTGTGAGTACGATCATCCTCGCACAAGGCGTTTCCAAATGGTTCGGCGAGGTCATGGCCCTCAATGACCTGAACCTCGAAATTACCACCGGCGTTACCGGCCTCCTCGGGGCCAACGGTGCGGGCAAGAGCACCTTCATCAAACTTGCTCTGGGCCTCTACCGCCCCTCCCGGGGCAGTGTGACCGTCTTTGGCCAGGCCCCGAAAAACAATCTGGCCGTTCTGCGACGTATCGGCTATTGCCCCGAGACCGACACGTTCTATGACAACATGACGGGCTATGAATACGTCTACTGGCTCAGCCGCTATTGGGGCATGAGCGCGAAGAACGCCCAGAAAGCCGCCGAGCAGGCCTGCGAACGGGTCCGCATGACGGATCGCATGGACGATCCCATCGAGGAATACAGCAAGGGTATGCGCCAGCGCATCAAGATCGCCCAGGCCCTCGCGACGGACCCCGACCTGCTGTTCCTGGACGAGCCCATGGCGGGCCTCGACCCCCAGGGGCGCGAGGAGATGTTTGCCCTCATCCGGGAACTGGGCGACAACGGCTACTCCGTGGTGGTGTCCAGCCACATTCTCTATGAAGTCGAGCGCGTGACCGACAACGTGGTGTTGCTCTTTCAGGGCAGCCTCATGGCCCACGGCAAGGTGCGGGAGATCCGCTCCCTTATCGACAAGCATCCCCACACGATTCACGTGGATTGCACCGCGCCACGCCTCCTGGCTGCGCGCTTCGTTGATGACCCCGCGGTGCTTCACCTCGATTTCGAGGGCGACCGTCTGGTCATCAAGACCAAAGATCCCAATGGGTGCTATGAACGACTGAACGCCGCCGCCCTGACCCCCGACATCGGCATCGTGCGCATTCAATGCGCCGACGACAGCCTCCAAGCCGTATTCGAATACCTGGTGAAATGATGGAACAAGCCGCCCAGTCCACGATCAAGACCAGCATCCTCCCCAAGCCCATCGGAGCCTCGGGGGCGCTGACCCACTATAGCTTCTGCTTCCGGGCCTCCTTCGGCCACAGCCTCATGCTGATGCTGCGCCGGCAGCGCCTGATCCTGGCGGTCGTCATTTCCATGCTGCCCGTCATCATTCCCCTGGCCATGGCGCTGCTCTCCACCGCTCAGTTCGCGGAGTCGGGTTTCGATGTGTTCACCAAGATGGCCAAGGAAGCCCACATCAACGTGCTGGCCCCGCTGCTCGCCCTATTCTTCGCCACCATGATCGTGGGCGAAGACGTGGAAAGCCGCACCATCCCCCTGATGCTGACCCGGCCCATGCCCCGCTCCGCCTGGGTGCTCGGCCGCTTCACCGCCTATATGGGCGTCACTTCCCTCATTCTGGGCGCCTCTATGTTCCTGACCTTCGCCGCGTCCACGGCCCTGGACAAACTGACCTTTAACGGCGACGGACTCTGGCGGCTCGCCACCCATGAATTCGCCATGGTCATGGCCCTCATGGCGAATGGCGCGCTCGCCTTGCTCCTGGGGGCCCTCACCCGCCGCCCCATCATCATCGGCGTCCTCGTGCTTTACGGCTGGCAACGTCTGGCCATGGTCGTGCCCGGCATCATCGATTTCATGACCATCATGAAATATACCAACGCCCTCCTGCCCACCACCATGGTGGCCCGCAGCGCCAATGCCCAGGAAGAGCTCATGAAATTTACCAAGGAAGAATTTCTGGTCGCCGCTCCCAAAGCCGCGCTCGTGCTTCTCTGCATCACCGCCACCCTGCTGGGCGTGGCGATCGTAGTGACGCGCATTCGCGAATACGCCACCGACCGGGCGGCGGGATCGTGATGGAACTGGACGAATAGGACCGATAGGACGGATAGGACGGATACGACAGATTTCACCTATTCTATCGGTCCGATTCGTCTTATCCGCCCTGAAGCCTACAAAGTTACCGTCCCCATGCGCTATAATCCCGCGCAGTTCCCCCTCCGCAACCTTCGCGAGACCCCGCATGGACAAATACCATTTTCGCATCTGCCTGGCCGCCTTTCTGCTTGACGGCGCCCTTATGGTCGTCCTTACGGCCATGCCCTTCTATATCTATGACCACCTCCACGGCGACGTGGCCACGCCCGGTTATATCGGCGGACTCCAGTCCATGCTCTACGCCGTCACCTGTATGGTCATCAGCCGCTGGATGAACCGCAACAAGCACAGCATGCGGATTGCGGCCATCGGCTCCTGCTATTTCTGTATGGGATCGGCGGCGGCGGTGCTCCTGCCCGGCGTCTGGGGCTATGGCACGGCCAGTGTGGTTTCCATCATCGGCATGTCCATCGTCTGGCCAAGCCTCCACGGCTGGCTGGGGGCCGATCCCGATCCCGACACGCGCGCCCGGAGCATGAGCCGATTCAACGTCTCCTGGAGCGGTGGCCTGGCCATCGGCCCCCTCGTCGGCGGCTTCCTCTACGACACCGCACCTCTGGCACCCTTCGCGGTTTCCGCCCTCCTCGGCGTGGCCTGTTTTCTCCTGCTCTGGAGCGTGCCTCAGGAAGAAGACTACTACACGACCCTGGCGGACGAGCACGAGCCCGAGTGGGGCGACCACGCCCAGCGCAGCGAGCAGATTCTGAAGAGCGCCTGGATTGCCAATGGCATGTCTTGGGCCCTGGTCGCGGTAACCCGGCTCATCTTCACCAAGCGGGTGGAGACCTTGGTGGACGATGGCACCCTGCGCCTCTTTGCAGAAGCCGTGCCCCCGACGTTCCTGACGCACAATCCCGCCAGCATCTACGCCACCATCGCCTTCCTTCTGGCCGCCACGAGCGCGGCGGTTTTCGGAATCATGGGGCGGACCCGTCACTGGCAGCATCGGTTCCGCTATCTCGTTGGGCTTCAGGTGGCCTCCGCCGCCGCTTTCTGGGTGCTGGGCTATACCTACAGCCTGGCCGCCATGAGTGTGGCGTTTATGGTCATCGGGGCCTTCAGCGGCGCGGCCTTCTTTTCCAGCAGCTACTACAGCATGGCCAACTTCGCCCTGCGGCGCCAGCGCTCCTCCATCAACGAGTTTTTTGTGGGATTTGGCAGTTTTGTGGGTCCCCTCGCCTTCGGCTACCTGGCCGAGCGCCACGGCCTCAGCGCACCTTTTGTATATATGCCCGTGGTCATCGCCCTGGGCCTTCTGCTCCAGTATTACCTGATCGTGCGCGGGCGGAGGCCGTTGATAGTTGACAGTTGACAGTTGACAAAGAACACCTGCCGACTTGCGAATAGGACGGATAGGACCAATCTTATCAATCCGACCTATCGGTCGTATCCCTCCAATCAATTGCTCACCGTTGACAGTCCACTGTCCACTGTCAACTGCGCTGGTATGAAAGACGTTCTCCTGAGAATCTATACGGACTACGCTGGAGCGGCATGAGGAGGCCCCGCCGCCATCCGATGCGTATCAAAAACTCTGCCCGATGTGATATAACGAAGCAGGTGGTCGGCCCCGGCCACCGAAGGCATGCGTGACTTCAAAGGAGACTTACATGTTGATTGCCCCATTCTGGACCAGGAAGCCCGGCTTTGCCCGCGGAACCGCACTGGCCCTCGCCGCGACTTCGCTGCTGGCCCCCGCGATCTTCGCGCAAGAGACACCGGCCCCGGCCCAGGACCCTATTGCCGCACTAAAAAGCCTCGGCAATGCCTTCGCCGATATCACCGAGAAAACCTCCCCCGCCGTGGTCTTCATCCGCTACGAGAAGCGCCTCAGCAGTCAAGCCATGGGTTTTGGCCAGAATGGTCAGATCCCCGACGACTTCTTTGAACGCTTTTTCGGAATTCCCGGACAACCGGGCCAGCCGAGGCAGGAAGAGTTTAATCCGCAGCCCGCCGACCCTGAAAATTCGCCCCCCGTTCCCGTGGGCCAGGGCAGTGGTTTCATCATCAGTTCGGATGGCCATATCATTACCAACCACCATGTGGTGGATGGCGCAGACAATATCGCGGTGCAGTTGGATGACGGGCGCGAGTTCGACGCCACCATCGTCGGCAGCGACGCCGAAACCGAGATCGCAGTAATCAAGATCGAAGCGACCGGCCTGCCCACCATCAGCCTGGGCGACTCCGACACCCTGCGCGTGGGCGAATGGGTGCTGGCCATTGGCAACCCCTTCGGCCTGAGCCACAGTGTCACCGCCGGTATCGTCAGTGCGCGGGGCCGGGCGGCCGAGGGACTGCGCGAGGGCGGCCTCCTCGCCGACTTCATCCAGACCGACGCCGCCATCAATCCCGGCAATTCGGGTGGGCCCTTGCTCAACCTGGACGGCCAGGTTGTCGGACTGAATACCGCCATCCTGAGCCGCAGCGGCGGCTACATGGGCATCGGGTTTGCCATTCCCATAAACATGGTGAAATATGTCTCCGACCAGTTAATCACCAATGGCAAAGTGATTCGCGGCTTCCTGGGCGTCCAAATCCAGGATTTCGACGCCGAAATGTCCAACTTCTTCAAGGGTGTGGACCAGGGTGTACTCGTCGGCGACGTCATCGACGGAACGCCCGCCGCCGCCGCGGAAGTCATGCGCGAGGACGTCATCATCGCCCTGAACGGCCAGCCGGTCAAATCGGCGGACAATTTCAAGAGCCGGGTGTCCATTATCCCTCCCGGCGGCGTGGCCGAATTGACCATCATGCGCAATGGTGAAAAAATCGTTAAGAGCGTCACCGTTGCGGCGCGCCCCGACAACCTCGAAAGCGGCTCCGCCACCGTGGAAAAGGGTGTGAGCAAGAGCGACGCGCTGGGAATTTCGGTGCAGGACCTGACCCCGGAACTGCTGGAACGTTTTGGCTTTGAGGGTATGGAAGGTGTACTGATTACCGAAGTCACGCAGAACTCCCCCGCATCGCTGACGGGCCTCGCCGAAGGCATGCTGGTCCAGGAAGTGAATCGCAAGCCCGTCAAGAATGTGGAAGAATTCAACG